>JAGQSO010000201.1 GCA_020439505.1 Acidimicrobiales bacterium | reverse complement strand
TGACAGCCGGCTCTTCGGCAAGGTCACTCCCGGACCCACTGACACGCTACGACCACGGCTCCACGCCGTCTCCTCGACGCGCCCAACACCACCCAGATCCACCCACTTGACACAGAGAGGATTCGTTCCGGCTTCTTTGGCCCGGCTTGGTGTGCTTCGGCGTTGTTGGCGGGCGGGTTCTCGTGGGTCGCCTTCGGCGGCGGGTCATATCCGGGCTTGTCGCACCTTGTCGCTGAGCTTCGGCCACAGGGGATGGGTCCATGGCCCGAACTCCCGGTCGGTCAGGACTACTAGGGCCAGGTCGGCACGGGGATCAACCCATAGAAGCGTCCCCGAACCGCCGAAATGGCCGAAGGTCGCCTGGTCGTTGGTGGACCCCGTCCAGTGAGGGGTCTTGTTGCCCCGCAGCTCGAAGCCTAGGCCCCAGTCGTTGGGTGACTGCCGGCCAAAGCCCGGCAGGACACCGTTCAAGCCGGCGAACTGAACCGAGGTGGCCTCGGCCAGGGTCGAGGGTGCAACTAGGGTCGGTCGGAGGAGCTCGGACGCGAATACAGCCATGTCGGTTGCGGTGCCCCACAAGCCGTGGGCCAGCGAAGGATCGCGCAGGTACGTGTCGACCATGCCCAGCGGATCGAGCACGGCGGCCTTCAGGTAATCGCCAGCCGCCATCGCAGCCCGTTCGGTCAGGTGCGAGGCCAGAACTTCGATACCGGTGTTGGAGTAGATGCGGGTCCGACCCGGACGCTGCATGATGCCGGTGTCGAAGCCGTAGCCACCGGCATGGGCGAGCAGGTGCCGGACCGTGACCCCGTCAGCCCCCGCCGGACCCGCTGGTTCGTCGAGATCCAGCGTCCCTTCCTCCACCGCCACCAGGCAGGCCGCCGCGAACACCGCCTTGGTGATCGATGCCAGGCGAAACGGGCGGGCCACCTCGCCCCGTGATGTGAGGATCCCCTCGGGTCCGACGGCGATCGCCGCCACGTGATCCACGGGCCATGTGTCGATGCCGATAAGAGCAAGCTCGAGCGGGGCCTTTGGTGACGGCGGCATGAATCCCGATGGTACGGGGGCACGTACGGGTGCCCGAAGGTGAAGCCCCGATCCCAGACGTCACGGCCTCGGGCGGTAGCGTGTCGAGCACGGGGCGGCGCCCACCTCGTTTCGCCGGGCGGCCCCGTGGGTCGTCCTCGTATCGGGCACAACGTCCGCAAGCCGTCGGCACGACCCTCTGATGTCGACGCCTTCGGAGTTCCAGACATGACCACCCCCTTTGATGCCCTCGGCGTCGCCCCTGATCTTGTTGCCGCCCTGGCGGTCCGAGGCATCACCGGTGCCTTCGCCATCCAGGAGCTCACCATCGCCGATGCCCTGGCCGGCCGCGACGTCTGCGGCAAGGCCAAGACCGGCTCGGGCAAGACCCTCGCCTTCGGACTGCCGGTCCTGCAGAAGGTGGAGCCCGCTGAGCCACGACGACCACGGGCCTTGATCCTGGTACCTACCCGTGAGCTCGCCACTCAGGTCTCCGATGAGCTCGGTCCCCTGGGGGAGGTGCGCAACGTGACCGTCGCCGCGGTCTATGGCGGTGCCGACATCGAACGACAGATCCGGACGCTCCAGGCCGGGGTCGAGGTCGTGGTGGCCACCCCGGGGCGGATGATCGACCTGATCGACCGCAAGGAGGTCGACCTGGTCGACGTGGCCACGGTGGTCCTCGACGAGGCGGACCGGATGGCCGACATGGGGTTCCTCCCGCAGGTCGAATGGATCCTGCGCCACATCCCGGGTGACCACCAGACCCTGCTGTTCTCGGCCACCCTCGACGGCGTGGTCCAGGGCCTGATCGACCGCTACCAGTCCGATCCGGTGACCCACGAGGTCGTGACCCAGGGTGTCACCGTCGCCCAGATGGCCCAGCGCTTCCTCCGCGTCCACCAGATGGACAAGGTGAAGGTCGCGGCGGCGATAGCGCGCAGCGGTGAGCGGACCTTGATGTTCAGCCGCACCAAACGCGGTGCCGACAAGCTCGTCGACCAGCTCGAGGCCGAAGGTGTGCGCGCCGGTGCCATCCACGGTGATCTGCGACAGCAGCACCGGGAGCGGTCTTTGGCCGATTTCGCCGGCGGCAAGCTCCCGGTCCTGGTCGCTACCGACGTGGCGGCGCGTGGCATCCACGTGGATGACATCGACGTGGTCATCCACTACGACCCGCCCGAGGACCACAAGGCCTATCTGCACCGTTCGGGGCGGACCGCCAGGGCGGGTGAGTCGGGCCTCGTCGTCACCCTGTTCCTGTGGGACCAGGAGCTCGAGGTCAAGCGGCTGATGAAGCGCCTGGGGATCACCCAGCCGCTCCACGAGGTGTTCTCGAACAACAAGATCCTGGCCGATCTCGCCGCCTGGGATCCCGAATCCGGTACCTGAACCGCGCGCCGTGGCCGACGCTGACCTGCGGGTGTTCGCCACCGAACTGAACGCGGTGCTGCTGGCGGGCGGTGTGTCACCCTCGGACCGTTCGACGATCGCCCGGTCGGTGGTTCAGATGGTGGCGGCAGCCGCCGGTTGGGAGGTGCCGCCGGCGTTGGCCGCGGCGGGACCGGTCGTCGCTCCGGCAGGGGAGCTGACCGTACCGAGCGAGCTGTGCTCGCCCCGCCTTCTGGGTGAACTGTACGAGTCGACACTGGACCCCGGGGCCCGCTCCGCCGGGTCCCACTACACCCCTGCCGACGTGGCGGCCGGCCTGGTCGGATTGGCCTGGTCTCGAATCGAGCGGGGACGGGACGACCCGACGGTGTGGGATCCGGCGTGTGGGGGAGGGGCATTCCTGCTCGCCGCCGGTGACCGGCTGCTCGAGGACGGCTGGAGCGCCGATCAGGTGCTGGGCCGGCTATGGGGCACCGACACCGATCCCGGAGCGGTCGCGGTGGCCGAGGCATCCCTGGCCTGGTGGGCTGAGCTCAACGGCGGTCGACCGGCACCGTCTGCCGGAAACGTGACATCGGCTGACTCCCTACTCGAACGACGCCCCGGTCCCCCCGAGGGGTTCACCCTCGTGGTCGGCAACCCCCCCTTCCAGGGCCAGTTGACCGGGCGAGCGATTCGTGGCGCCGACGAGCGGGAAGCACTGCGCGAACGGTTCGGGTCCGTGGTCGGCCCCTACACGGACATCTCGAGCCTGTTCATGGTCCTGGGGGTAGACGCACTCGCCCCCGGCGGCGCGATGGCGATGGTCGTCCCGAGCTCGCTTCTGTCGGCCCGCGACGCCGAGGCAGCCCGACGAAGGGTCACCGAAACGGTGGACCTGGTGGGACTTTGGGTGGCGGTGGAGCCGGTTTTCGAAGCGTCGGTGGACGTGTGCGCGCCGGTGGTCGTCCGACCTTCAGGGTCACCGGGCAGTGGGCCGCGACCGGTCGTCGTCGGTTGGCGGGGCCGAACGTTCGAGGGGCTGGGGGCCGTCGAGACAGCAAAGGGCCGAGTCGAACCCGTGCCCGCCTCGTGGTCACCGCTGGCGCTACGAGCGCTCGGCGTCCCCGACCACGATCACCGCGCCGGTGGGACCCTGGCCGAGATCTGTCGAGGGGCGGGCGCATTCCGTGACGAGTACTACGGACTGGTCGACCACGTCTCCGATACCGACGTGGAGTCCATGAACGACCTTCCCGTCGGCCAGGCCCCGCTGATCACCTCGGGTCTCGTCGATCCCGGCCGGTGCCGGTGGGGGGAGCGGCCCGCCCGTTTCGCCCGGCGCCTGTGGGAACGCCCGGTGGTCGATGTCGTGGCCCTCGAACGGGCGGGAGGAAAGGCGGCGTCATGGGTTCGAAGCACGGCCCGACCCAAGGTGGTGGTGGCCAGCCAGACCCGGGTCGGCGAGGCGGCGGTGGACCAGGACGGTCGGTGGGTGGTGTCCACCCCGGCGGTGGTGCTGACCACCCCACCCGACCGGCTCTGGGAGATTGCCGCCGTCGTTTGCTCACCGGTCGCCACGGCGGTCCTCCTGGCCGGGGCTGCGGGTACGGCAAGATCGGTCAACGCCATCCGTCCGACGGTCGAGCTGATCGGGAACCTGCCCCTTCCCGTCGACCACGAAGCGTGGGGCGAGGGGGCGGAGGCGCTGCGACGCGGTGACATGGAGAGCTTCGCCTCGGCGATGGCCTTGGCCTACGGGCGGACCGGTGCCGCCGAACTGGAGGAGTGGTGGGCCTCGCGCCTACCGGCGTCGGCCACCTGAGCCGCGGGTGGCATCACCCGAGAACTGGTTGCGGAGGGGTCTGGTAGATGGCCTACGCTGCTGCGGTCATCATGAGTGGCCCGGGCGACCGGGTCCGGCAACCTGGGACGGACACCCAAGGTGCCCTCCCACCTCCGGGTGGGGATGTGGTCGGCGTTTCGTCGGCAACGAAGTGTCCGGGTTCGCCCGACGCTGGCACCGGTGACCGCCCCCCGAGCGAGGAGGACGAGTCGATGGAACAGAACGACACCCACTGGGCCGACACCTCGGCGCTCGCCCCGCCTCCCTGGTTGCACCCCCATTCCTCCACCCTGCCCGCCACCGGAGCGTGGACCCCGGGTGATCCTCTGGGACAACGCCAGTTCATGAAGATGGCGGTCGACCGCCCCTTCGTGCTCGAAGGGGGCGGACAACTCCACGACGTGACCATCGCCTTCGAGACTTGGGGGACCCTCGCCCCTGACGCCTCGAACGCGGTGTTGGTGTGTCACGCCCTGACCGGTGACTCCCATGCGTCGGGGCCCGCAGGGGCGGGCCATCCAACCCCAGGCTGGTGGGACGACCTGATCGGTCCCGGTCGGCCGCTCGACACGGAACGTTGGTTCGTGGTGTGTGCCAACGTGTTGGGCGGATGTCAGGGTTCGTCGGGGCCGGCGTCACCACACCCCGATCATCTGGGTCGCTACGGACCGGACTTCCCGGTCGTCACGATGCGAGACATCGTACGAACCCAGGCCCGACTGGCCGATGCCCTCGGGGTCGACCGCTGGCATGCGGTCATCGGTGGATCGATGGGCGGCATGCAGGCACTGGAGTGGGGTGTGATGTACCCCGAGCGGGTGGCGAGGCTGGTCGCCGTGGCGTCGTGCACCGCGGCCTCGGCGCAACAGATCGCATGGTGGAGCACCGGGCGCCGTGCCATCGCCCTGGACCCCAAGTGGCGCAACGGGCGCTACTACGACGCCCCGCCGGGTGAGGGCCCCCACGCCGGGCTGGCCCTGGCCCGAATGGTCTCCCAGGTCACGTTCCGCAGCGACGACGTCTTCACGGACCGGTTCGGGCGCGAACCGGTGGAATCCCTGGCTGGTCGACTGGAGCTGTGGCAGCGCTTCGAGGTGGAGCGCTACCTGGACCACCACGGAGCGAAGCTGTCGCGTCGGTTCGACGCCAACTCCTACCTGTTGCTCACCAAAGCCATGGACCTCCACGATCTGGCCCGGGGACGGGGAGGCCTGAGAGCGGCCCTGAAACGGATCACCGCTCCGGTCCTGTCCATGGGGATCACCTCGGACATCCTCTACCCCGAGTACCAGCAGCGTGAGCTGGTCACCGATGTGATCGCCGCGGGAGGCTCAGCGACGTTCCACGAGATCGACAGCCCCCACGGCCACGACGCCTTCCTGATCGACCACCAACAGGTGGCCGCCGCCCTCATCCCGTTCCTGGAGAAGCCCCGAACATGACCGCACCTGAGAACCCCACCGTCGAGGAGCAGTCAGCTCTGCACGCTCAGACCCGGGCCATCCGAGGCGGTCGGGGTGGAGACGACCGGTCCCTCGCTCCGGTCCTGTGGGCCACCTCCACCTTCTGGACTCGGACCGTCGAGGAAGCCCGCTCCATGGCCACCCAGGCCGGAGCGGAACGGTTCTACAGCCGGTACGGCAACCCGACGGTGAGGGGCTTCGAGGATCTGGTGGCGGATCTGGAAGGCGCCGAGGCCGCACGCGCCTACGGGTCGGGAATGGGGGCGGTGTCCGGTGTCGTCCTGGGCCTGTGCTCGGCCGGTGATCACATCGTGGCCCAACGTCAGCTCTACGCCGCCACCCAGCTCCTGTTCCAGGCGGTGTGTCCACGCTTCGGTATCGACGTGACGTTCGTCGATGGAACCGAGCCGGGTGCGTTCGCGGCGGCGGTCCGCCCCGGCAAGACGACGATGGTCTTCGCCGAGACCCCGGCCAACCCCCGTCTGGACATCATCGATCTGGCGGAACTGGGTGCGATCAAGGGGCCGATGACGGTGGTCGACAGCACGTTCGCCACGCCGATGCTGCAGCGACCCCTCGCCCATGGGGTCGATCTGGTGGTGCACTCGGCCACCAAGGGGATCGCGGGGCACAACGACGCCACCCTCGGCGTAGTAGCCGGTAGTCGGGAACTGATCGACTGGTTGTGGGGGTTCGCGGTCCTCCAGGGGGCGGCGGCGTCCCCCTTCGACGCCATGAACGCGACCCGCGGGATCAGGACGTTGCCGGTACGTATCCGCCAACAGAGCGAGACCGCCTTGGTGTTGGCGACCGCACTGGAGGCACGCCCGGACGTGACCGAGGTCCGCTACCCCGGGTTGGCCTCCCATCCTCAACATGACTTGGCGGCTCGGCAGATGTCGGCGGGAGGAGGACTGGTCACCTTCGACGTCGCCGGTGGTCTGGAAGGCGGCCGACGTTTCGTCGAGTCGGTTCGCGTCGCCCAGCACGCCCCCTCCCTCGGCGGTCCCGAGACCCTGGTGACCCACCCCGCCTCGACCACCCACGTGAACCTGTTGCCCGAGGAATTGGAGGCGAACGGGATCGGCCCGGGGACGGTCAGGGTCTCGGTGGGTCTGGAACACCCCGACGACGTGGTCGCCGATTTCGAACAGGCCCTCACCGCCGCGTCGCGGTAGGGCCGAGGCAGGTCCCTAGCGTCATGCCAGAGCTGTTGGAGGTCGAGGCGTACCGGCTCCTGGCCGAGCGCGTCGTCGGGAACCGGATCGAGTCGGTCGAGACGCCCGACGGATGGTTCCTCAAGCACACGACCGCGACCGCCGTGCGCGACGCACTGATCGGGGCGAGGGTCGCCTCGACCGGTCGGATCGGCAAGCTGCTCCTGGTTCACCTCGAACCCGGTCGACCGGTGCTGGGCCTGAGGTTCGGAATGACCGGACGACTGTTGATCGACGGAGAAGGGCCGATCGACCGACTCGAGTACGCGCCAGGACGGGACAACCCGGGCTGGGACCGCCTCGGGTTGCGGCTCGATGACGGCCGGCACCTGCGGGTCACCGATCCTCGCCGCCTCGGCGGGGTCGAGCTCGACCCCGACACCACCAAGATGGGTGTCGACGCCACCAAGCTCACCCGGTCCCAACTGCGCGACGTCCTCTCCGGGTCTCGGGCCCAGCTCAAGGCCCGACTTCTGGACCAGGCGCGGATCGCTGGGTTGGGGAACCTGTTGGTCGACGAGATCCTGTGGCGGTCCGACCTCGACCCGAGCCGCGAGGCCGCATCGCTCGACGAGGAGGAGATCGCCCGCCTGGCGACCCGGATCCGATCCACGGTCGCTCTCCTCGGTCGTCGGGGCGGCTCGAACAAGGGCGACCTTCAAGAACACCGCCACCGTGACGGGCGCTGTCCCCGCGACGGGGCAACCCTCGCCCGGCTGTCGGTGGGAGGCAGAACCACCTACTGGTGTCCGACCCACCAGGTCTGACCGCTGTCACAAAGTCGACCGGCGAGCGTTGCCGGGCCGGTATCGGGACGGACACACCGGCCGGCATCTCGCGCCGGACATGACCCGACTCGCGCTCACCGGTACGATCCCATCCTCGTGGCCACCATCGGACCCATACCCGACCGTCGGAGCGGATCGGGGCGAACCTCGGTGCGAGGGCGTCTGACCGGTCTGGCGCTCGTGGCACTGGTCGCTATCCAGATTTCTTCGGTCGGGGCCGCGTTCGCCCTCGAAGCCCGCCCGTTCGGTTCGTCACCGATGTCAGGTCCGGTCTCGGGAGTCGTCTCGGTCGTTCCGACCGGGGAAGGCGTGGCGGCCACCACCGAAGCGCCCGAACGACTCGGTGCCGACCCTGAACAGGAGCGCAAGGTGTGGGCCGTGGTCGGCGGCCTGGTGGTCGTAGCGCTCGCCCTCTCCCTCCTCACGGCGCGCTACTGGAGGTTGACCCGCCCGACGGCGGTGCCGCACCAACGTCGCCCGAGTCGCGCTCACACCGCGGACTCACCGCTGCCGGGAACGCCGTCCGCCACCGGCGAAGCCGACGTCGTGCCGGTCGTCGACCACGACGGGCTCGATACCGGTGAACAAGACGACGAGGTGCTCGACCTCTTCGTGGAGGACCGCTCACCGGAGAGCCGATGACCCCGTCCTGGTTCGATCGGGCGATCGAGGCCATCGATCTCGCCAACTCCGACTGCCCCGATGTGGTTGTCGAGGCCGGGGCGGCCAGACCCAAAGAAGTCGTCCATTCCGAACGGATGACCGACTGGGTGATCCGTTTGGCGGCCGACCCGACGCCAGCCCAACTCCTGGCGGCCCGCGCCCACCACCTGCGGAGGTGGGTGATCGCCCGCCGCGACTTTCCCGAGGGACGCTCCGGCTACCTCCGTTGGCGCGAAGCGCAAAAGCGGCGCCAGGGCGACGATCTACGGGACCTGCTCGACCGAGCGGGGTGCCCGGCCGAGGTGGCCGAAGAAGCCGCCCTCATCGTGGCCAAGGTGACAAGGGGCGGACCGCTCGCCGCAGCCGGCCAGGTCCACGAGGATGCTCTGTGCCTTGTGTTCCTCGAACTGCAACTCGATGAGCTTGCGGAGCGTCTGGGCGATGAGCATGCCATCGAGGTGTTGGCGCGAACGATGGCAAAGATGAGCGACACCGCCATCGAGGCGGTCGGTTCGATACCGCTCTCGGTACCAGGGCGCCGACTGGTTGAACGGGCGGCACGACCGAAGCCGTGAGCCACTACCGGTCGCGGGCTGGCACATGTTCCCCTACGCTGCGCCCACCGGAGTAGCTGGCGAGAGGTTTGGATCCTGATGATCTGTCCCGAATGTGCGGTTGAGAACGAACCCACCTCCAAGTTCTGCATGGGGTGTGGCTCACCCCTTTCCACTGAGTCACCGAGCCCGGACGCCACCGCCGCTCCGCCGCCAGCCCCTCCATCCACATTGGCGTCTCCGCCACCGATGGGCGCAGCCGTCGTACCGCCACCCCCGGCCAGCGCGACGACACCGCTACCACCCGCGCCGTCGGGCACCGTCCCACCTCCTCCGCCCAGCGGCCTCGTTCCGCCGCCGCCTCCACCCGGTGGTGCTGCTCCTCCGCCCCCTCCGCCGAGCGGTCTCGCTCCTCCGCCGCCGCCCGGAGCAGGATTCGCTCCGCCACCCCCGAGCATGATCCCGCCTCCTCCAGCGGCCGCCACCCCGCCACCGCCTCCTCTCGAGGCACCACCGGCACCATCCGATGTGGTGCTACCGGTTTCGGGGGTCGGCCTTGCTCCGCCCCCGCCCCCTGGCTGGGTGCCACCGCCTCCGGACTCCGGTGGTGAGTCAGCCTCGGAGCCATTCGCGTTCTCTCCGCCGCCCGCGTCCGACGCCGACTCCCTTGTACCCCCGGCACCCCCCATGCCGCCGCCCCCGCCCTTGTTCGATCCGGTCGTGCCGCCGCCCCTGCCGATTCCCGACAGCGGGATCGACATCGAGATTCCCGACCATCCGGTCGTTCCGCCGGAACCGGCATTTGATCCCGCTGCCGAGCCGGTCTTCGGTGAGCCAGGGTCGGCCACCTTCCCCCCTCCGGTCCATTTCGAAGAGCCAGGAACTGCCGCTGAGGTACCGAGCGGTCCAGATCCCGACGTGCAGTCGGAAGGCGACGCCCCGGTTGGTGCAGACGAGACGCCAGTTTCGGGTGACACCCCCGATGGTGCGGCTGACCGGTCAGAGACCGACGCTGCCACTGAGCCTGCTGGAGATCTCACCGACGACTCGACCGGGCAGTCCATGCCCCAACCGCCGTCGGAATCGGCCGAAGCCGACGGGGACCAGCTTGCTGGAGGTGAGGACGCCGAGAGCGCGGTGATCGAGTCTCCTGTGGTCGAGCACCTCGGCTCCGATTCCGAGAACGTCGACGAAGACCCTTCATCCGACGCGTCGGTCATAGCGCCGGCCCCGGCTGTTGGAACGCTTCCGCCGCCTCCCGGCGCGATCGCGGTACCTCCTGCCCCGGGCGGTGTGGTTCTGCCCCCGCCGCCGATGCCCGGTGGTGTTGTTCCGCCCCCGCCTGGCGTAGTAGTCCCACCGCCGCCGCCAAGTGGTGTGGTTCCGCCCCCGCCGCCGATGCCCGGTGGTGTCGTGCCCCCTCCGCCGCCTGGTGGTGTGGTTCCGCCTCCGCCGCCGCCTCCGATGCCCGGTGCTGTGGTGCCGCCGCCTGGCGGTGTAGTCCCACCTCCGCCTTCTGGTGGCATCACCTCGTCCGCGCCGTCGTCGGTGCCGCCTCCCGCTACGTGGGCTCCACCCCCAGGATCCCCCCAGGCCCCGCCGTTACCACCTGCCGTTCCTGCTCCGGTGCCGCCACCAGGGCTACCGCCCACGTCGGCCGCGTCGCCGCTACCTCAGCCACCGATGGGTGTTCCGGGCAGCGCCGCTCCAGGGCTGCCTTCTGCTCCAAGCGCTCCGCTCGGTCCTTCTGACCCGAACGGACTCGGCGTGGCCGTCGGTCGCCTGGGCAATTCCTCGCGCAAGCAGGCTCGGGTCGCTCTGGCCGTCGCCGGTGCAGTTCTCGAACCGGATGAGGTGGTGGAGGCCGTCGTCGCTGGCAAGCTCAGCGACGTGCCGGCCGTTCTGGTGCTCACCGACCGGGCGTTGGTCCTGGCCGACGAGCGTCAATGGCGGCCGGTGGTGCAACGATTTGCCCTCGACCAGAGCCTCCAGGTGCAGGGCTGGCAGGACGACCGTACGGCCAGCCTCACCCTCCTGCACGCTGGCCAGCAGATCGCGGTGGAGCGGATCGCTGATCGGCCATTGGCAGTGGAAATGGCCCAGCGAATACGGGCACGTACCGGCGGCTGACCGCCGAGCGATCACGACCGAGGTTTGGGGTCATTCAGGCGATGAGCTAGGGTGACCATCCCACGCGGACGTGGCTCAGTTGGTAGAGCATCACCTTGCCAAGGTGAGGGTCGCCGGTTCGAATCCGGTCGTCCGCTCCGGAAGAAAACCCCAGCTCAGGCTGGGGTTTTCTGCTTTTCTGGTGGTACCTCGAGATCAGCCCGAGTCGCCCATGACCTCGCCCTCGCGGCGTGGATCGGCGCCGCCGATCCAACCGGCACCGTCGCGGGCCACGATGGCGATTCCACTCGAAATCGGCTTCAGGTTCACCTGATGTCCCAGCGAACGCAGTGCGATCGCCAGCGGATCAGAGCGTCCGTCGTCGGCTGATCTAACGAGTGGATGGGCACCGTCGATGTTGGTGACCGGCGAGTTGGCGGCCCCGAAGTTGACCATCGAGGCCGCCTGTTGAGGATCCAGACCCCAGTCGATGGACGCGACGAGGGCCTTGACGACGAACTGGATGATCCAGGAACCGCCGGGTGAGCCGACGACCATCTCCAGCTTCCGGCCGCTGGGATCGGCCCCGGCGCCGGCAGCTCGGAACACCAGCGTTGGGGCCATGGAACTTCGGGGCCGCTTACCCGGCTCGATCCGGTTTGCCACCTCGACCCCGCCTGGTGTCACCGGCTCGGACGAGAAGTCGGTGAGCTGGTTGTTGAGCATGAACCCGGCCACCATTCGATAGGAGCCGAACGATCCTTCTATCGACGTGGTCATCGAGGCGGCGTTGCCGTAGGAGTCGACGACCGAGACGTGGCTGGTGCCACCCTCAGGCGTCGGGACTCCGCCGAGGTTTGCTCCGCCCAGGTCACCGGCCGAGGCCTTTCCCATGGACCCCGACATGTCGATCAGGGCTGCCCGTCGGGCGAGGTAGTCGGGATCGACCATGGTGGTCGGGTCACCCCCCGGCAAGGGGACAAAGTCGGAGTCGGCGACGTAGCGGTCACGGTCGGCGTAGGCCAGCCTCTCCGCCTCGGCGATCAGATGGACGGCGGAGGGGTCGGGTATCCCGCCGTCGACGTCGACTCGGGTGGGTTCCATGCCGGCGACGTCGAAGTTCGAAATGATTCCCAGCGTCTGGGCGACGGCGATCCCTCCCGATGATGGGTTGGCCATCCCGCACACCTCGTGGTCGCGGTAGGTGGTGCACAGCGGCCGACGCTCGACGGCGGTGTACCCATCTAGATCCGCGGTGGTCATCGCCGAGGGCGTACCGGCGGACCGGTCGGTCGCCTCAGCCACGATGGCCGCAGCTATCGGGCCCCGGTAGAAGGCGTCGGCGCCGCCGCTGGCCAGCCGACGAAGCGTGGACGCGTACTCCGGGTTGGTGACCCTGGTGCCCGAGGTGACCGGTCTACCCCCGTCATCGAGGAAGTAGCGGGCGGTGTCGGGATCGCGGGACAACTGACCTCGAGCAGCCTCGATCGAGGACGCGAGGCGGGGGCTCACCGCGAAGCCGTTGGTGGCCAGGTCGAGGGCGGGCTGAAGGAGCTCGGTCCACCCGGTCGAGCCGTATCGGTCGTGCACCATCTCCAGCAGCCGCACCGTCCCGGGTACGCCGATCGACCGGCCGCTCGACCGCAGGCTGGGCCTAGGAGCGGAGCGGTCATCGGGGCCGACCCATCTCAGGTAGTCCGTCGTCGCGGCGGCGGGTGCCGTCTCACGTCCGTCGAAGGTGGCAACCGACCCACTGGCGGCGTCGTAGTAGAGGACGAACCCGCCGCCACCGAGTCCCGAGGACTGCGGTTCGACAAGGCCGAGGACCACCTGGGTGGCTACCAGGGTGTCAGCGGCGGTCGCCCCCTCACTGAGAAACCGGCACGCCACCGCCGAGGCGATGGCGTTGGCCGTCACCACGGCGAAGGTCCGAGTCCGGACCGCTTCCATCCCCCGGCGGTAGCCGGTCGAAATCTCCGGCGGGGCCGCCGGATTGGTTGACGTGTCCAGGGTTGGAGCCTCGCTGGTTCCGGGTGAGCCACTCCGGGTGTCGGCGGTCAGATCAGGATCGCGATCGCAGTCCGAACCGGTCTGGCTGGGTGCGGTTGTCTGTCGTGGCCCGGTGTGGGGGACGGCCTTGTTGGTCCGGGTCGAAGTGCAACCGAGCGTCAACACAACGGTGCAGGCCACCGCCAGCACCGATCGCAGTCTGGTCGATCGATAGTGGGCGGGCAGGTGTGGAGGCCTTGGGTGGGGCACGGGCCGGAGATGACCGATGACGAACAACGGCGTCGTCGGGTTCGGCTCGACCGTCGGATCCAGATCCCTTATGGGGCCGCGGTCTTGGACGGCATCAGGGCGCTCAACGCGGTCAGGCCACCACCGGCGATCGCCAGGTAGAACCCGATGGCGCTGCGGATCTCGAAGCTCGCCGGTGCGTTGTCGCTCACAACCTGAGCCAACGACATCCAGTCCCGGACCAACAGGCCGATGACCGCAACGCCGCCGACGACCGCGAGGATCCGGCCCACCTTTCGGGTGGTCGCCCCGAACGACATCACCCCGATGAGCAGAGCGAGCGCTCCGAGTGCCACCAGGGCGTAGGGGTCAGGTGATTCGAAGGTCAACATGGTGCCATCGGGAAGCAGGAAACCTTTGTCCCCGGCGGTCAGGTCGAACCCACTTAGGCCAGCGTCGGACAGGTTGTTGGTGACCCACGGAAGGAAGGTCCCGACGATGGTGAGGACACCTCCGACCAGGGCCAGGATGGCTCCAAGCGGTGATCCTCCCCCTGTACCCGACCGGCCGGTACCGGCGGCGGGAGAAGACGAGGGAGGGGGAGGTGCCGTCGGGGGCTGGGGTGACGATGCCAGCGACTGCGCGGCTTGAACCCAGGCGGGGACTGGGGCGGGGGGCTGCGTGCTCTGGTCGGGCGCCCACGTGTTGCTGGTGTCGGCGGCCGGTTGCCACGGCGCAGAGGGTGGGGGAGGCGGGGCGGTGCCGATCGGCGGGGCCGCAGGGAACGCCTGGGTGGGGTCGGACACGGCCACACCGTTGACCATCGTCGGATCATCCAGCGGCGGCAGGGGTGGGGGGCTCGTGACCGGCGGCGGAGGAGGGGACGGCGAGGCCATCCGGTTACCGCAGTTGGTGCAGAACGCCGCCGCCATTGGAAGGGACGCCGCGCAGTTGGGGCAGTTGATGGTGTCGGACACGAATGGCCTCCTCCGCGGGACAGGTCATCACAGATTCTGCCCGTTCGGAGAACCAACGACGGTGACCACGCGATATCGATGGGAAAACGCCGGGAGCCGCCGGTAGGTACCGGCGGCTCCCGAGCGGTGTTTGGGAGGGCTCGATGCCCTCGGGGTCAGACGACCCGGACGTTCTGCGCTTCCTCGCCCTTGCGGCCGGGAGCGATGTCGAACTCGACGTTCTGGCCCTCTTCGAGCGTCTTGTAGCCGGAGCCTTGGATGTTGGAGAAGTGGACGAAAACGTCAGCGCCCTCTTCCCGGGTGATGAATCCGTAGCCCTTCTCGGCGTTGAAGAACTTCACGGTGCCAGTTGCCAATGCATTTCTCTCTCTGTGCCTGAGGCAATCCGTTCGACTGTCTCGGTCCCGAGAGCGTACAGGGGATGGGAGTCTCCCGCGTCGATTGTTCCGGCCGCCCCGGTCGACGCTCTAGAGTTGACCCGTCACGGTGGCGTGGCCGAGTGGCTTAGGCAAGGGCCTGCAAAGCCCTGTACCCGGGTTCGATTCCCGGCGCCACCTCCATCCGGGGAGCCGACACATGTGGTGTCGGCTCCCCGTTGTCTGTCGAAGCCCGTCGGACCTCCGCCTGGTGTGGCGGGTAGGTGGCGCACGGTTGGTCAGCGGTGATGGCGACGATCCCTACTGTGGTCACCGATGTCGTGGGACCTGGTGGTGGTGGCCGGAGCGGCATTGGCCTGCGGAATCGTCAACGCGATGGCTGGGGGAGGATCGCTGTTGCTGTTCCCGGCCCTGGTGGCCAGCGGTATGGGCACGTTGGCGGCCAATGTCACCAACTCGGTGATCACCCTGCCCGGCTATGTGGGTGCGAGTGCCGGGTTCCACCGTGAACTGGCTGAGGACCGTCACCGACTACCTCGGTTGATCGGAGCGACGGTGGTGGGATCGACGATCGGGTGTGTACTGCTCCTGGCCACCACCGAGGCGGCGTTCGATGTGGTGGTTCCCTGGTTGTTGATCGTCGCGAGCGTCCTGATCGCGGTTCAGCCCGCAGTCGTCGCCCGACTCGACGAACCGTCACCGGGGTCGGCCCGATGGTGGTCACCGGTGGGGATCGCAGCGGCGACGGTGTACGGCGGCTACTTCGGTGCCGGTCTGGGGGTCATCCTGCTGGCCGTTCTCGGGTTCACGGTCCCGCTGCCGTTCAAGCGCCTGAACGCGCTCAAGGCAGCGCTGTCGGTGGTGGACGCCACGGTGAGCCTGGTGGTGTTCGGAGTGTTCGGGCCGGTCGAGTGGGGTGCGGTTGCGGTCGGTGCGCCAATGACTCTGCTCGGCGGCTTTCTGGGGGCGAAGCTTGTGCGTCGCGTCGACCAGGCGGTTGTCCGGAGCGTCGTCGTCGTCCTTGGTCTGGTCGCGGCCGCGGTGCTGCTCGTGGCGTGATCGTCCGGACCCAGCGTTGATGACTGGACCTGTCCGCCTGGCCCCTCAGCCCTGAGATGTCGTAGTCGGAGCGTCCTCGGTCGAGTCGTCCGAAGCGGGGGTCGATGAGGTGGGTCCGGTTGTGGCCGGACGCGATTCGGGCGACGAAGTCTCGGTGGTAGAGGTTTCGGCACCCGGTTCATCTGATGGGCCGGTCGTGGTCGACGCGGTGGTTGCAGTGGTCGTGGTGGTGGTGACCGTTCCCTCCGACAACACGCAGGCCCGGGCCACGTCGGTGAAGTCGGTCATCATCTGGCCTTCGGGCATTCCGGTCTCGCGGTCGAGGGCATGGATGAGCTGCGAATCGAACTGCTTCATCATGCAGTCCACCTGCTCCTCGCTGAAGGAG
Organism: Acidimicrobiales bacterium; assembly: GCA_020439505.1. Classification (GTDB taxonomy): domain Bacteria; phylum Actinomycetota; class Acidimicrobiia; order Acidimicrobiales; family Iamiaceae; genus Aquihabitans. The sequence continues at coordinate 20,240 of JAGQSO010000201.1, read as the reverse complement.
AGCTCGAGGCGTTCCCGCACCCGTTGCTCGCGCTTCTCGCCCTGGGTGAGCGTCTGCTTCGAGCATCCGGCCGTTGCGACCACGGCTAGAACGCAGAACGCAAAACCGGACAACACGCGGGTGGCATCGACGCTCACAGTGATCTCCTGGCAGAGGTTTCGGACCGGCGATGCCATCCTTGCACGATCGTGTCCGAGGTTGGGTTGCGCTGGCCGGTTTGCTTTGCGTCGTCCGGTCGACTGGACTTGACGGTCACCAATCCGCCAACTTCCGGGGGTCGAGGCAGGCTCATGGCTATCGACATCGAGACCAAAGACTGCACAGCGCTAGGTGACGCCGAACTGGCCGACCTCGCGGACCTGTGTGCCGATGGCCCGAGCTGTTACGAGGTTGGGGTGCTGTCCAAGGCCAAGGACTCGTGGGTCCTCGTCACCCTTGCGCGCGAGAACGACAAGATCAAGGGGTTCTCGTTCTCCACTCTGGAGCGCATCGGTGGAACGCCGAGCGTGATTATCGGCCTGGCGTCGATCAAGCGCACCGCCAAGCGGGACACGGTTCTGCGGGCGATGGTCAACGATCAACTTCGGCGGGCGGTGCTGGCCTTCCCCGATGAGGACGTGTTGGTCGGTACCCGGCTGCCCACCGTTTCGGGCTACGACGCGTTCCGGACGCTCACCGACATCGTCCCCCGTCCCGACTACGTGGCAACCGGCGAGGAGCGGGCCTGGGGTCGACGGCTGGCCAAGCGGTTCGGCATCGAGACCGCCCGCTACGACGAGCGAACCTTCATCGTCAAGGGTGATGGCAGCTACCCCGAGTCGATGGACCATGAGTCGCTCAAGCCCGAGAAGCTCGATCCCGGTTTCGCCGACTTCTTCAAGAAGGTCGACGGAAAGCGCGGGGACGCGCTCATCGCGTTCGGGTGGGCGATGGCCGACGATCTGTTGAAGCTGGCCTGACCCCCGGGTGGGGGCCGCTGACTCGCGAGGGTGGAGTTCGAGCGGGCTCTCAGGTCGCGCCGGATGGTGCGGAACCTCCGGTCCGATCCGCTGGACGAGGGGTTGGTCGACCGTCTTGTCGACCTGGCCCGAAGAGCACCATCGGCAGGGAACACCCAGGCGCTGGACTTCTTGGTGCTCGACACCCCCGCCGATGTCGAGCGGTACTGGGATACGACTCTGCCCGAGCCTGGTCGCAGCCGTTTCCGCTGGGCCGGCCTGTTGCGGGCCCCGGTCTTGGTGATCGTCACGGTTCGCCCCCAGTCCTATGTCGAGCGCTATAGCGAGGCCGACAAGTTGCACTCCGGCCTGGGTGATGATGTCGGGCAGTGGCCGGTTCCCTACTGGTGGGTGGATGCCGGGGCGGCGTCGCAAAATCTGTTGCTGGCGGCCGTCGACGCCGGTCTCGGCGCGTGCCTTTTCGGGTTGTTCGAGCACGAATCTGGTGTCGCTACGGTTTTCGGTGTCCCCGCCGACCGCCGACTGGTGGCGACCATCGCCCTGGGGTGGCCGGTGGACGACCCTGACGAGCCGGGCCGGTCGGCTGCACGTCCGCGACGTCCGCTCAGCGGGGTGATTCACCGCGGCCACTGGTGAACGATTCGTCAGCGCCGGACGAGAAGGCGACGTCGTTTCGTGAGTGGTGGCGAGGGCTTCCGCCGGTATAGCCGGAGTAGATGGCTGATATTCAGAGTCTCGATAGTGACGATGAACACATTGCGAAATGGTTACGATTTACCGCGCAACATGTCACACTTGTCGAGACCCAGGAGGGCATGACGAGGACGAGTGACGTCCCGGCCCTCCGTTGCTCGACCAAGGAGCCCCATCCCCATGTCACGACGCCACGCGTCCAGCGACCAACCCCCGAGTACCGCCGGCACGCTCATCGAGCGTGCCACCCGGCGACCGGCGCGCATCGCCGTCCTCGCCATCGCCGCGGTAGCGCTCGCCGCCCCGATGGTGGCGGCCGAGCCGGCCGACGCGCCTCTCGCCCCGTCCCGCGCCGACGCAGCGGCTTCACCGGCGCAACCGCCCACGCCTTTGACGGGCCCCGACGACGGGACGCTCGAAGCGGTGGGCCAGGTCGCCCAACTGGTGGCGGTGGGCTCCTCCCAAAATGTCGTCGCCACCGCATCGTGGATCAGTGCTTCGATCACCTCGGCTCGCGAGGCCGAGCTGGCAGAAGCCCGTCGTGTGGCTGAGGCCGAGGCGGCCCGTCAAGCGGCCGAGGAGGCAGCCAAGGCTGAGGCCGCACGAAAGGCCGCCGAGGCAGCCGCCAGGGCCGAACGGGCCCGGGCCGCTTCGGCTGCCCCCGCCGTCGCCGGTGGGAGCGTGTGGGATTCCCTTGCCGCCTGCGAATCGGGAGGCAACTGGGCCATCAACACCGGCAACGGCTACTACGGCGGCCTTCAGTTCTCGCTGTCGTCGTGGCGAGGTGTCGGAGGGACGGGTTACCCCCACGAAGCCAGCCGTGAGACCCAGATAGCGATGGCCGAACGCCTCCGCTCCAGCGGAGGCTGGGGCCACTGGCCGGCCTGTTCGCGCAAACTCGGTCTGCGCTGACCACTCGGCCGACGAGGCGGTTACGCCTCGGCCGCCTCGCGCACCCGCCAACGGTCTGACTACCTCGCAGCGACGACGATTGGAGTCCGCCCGGACTCTCAGGTGACCCGGTCGCGGTACTCGGCGGACTGCTGGACGCCAGCTATGAGCGTCAGCAGTCCGCCCGAGCGCGTCTGGGACACCCAGTGGTCGAAACCCCCACGGTCGGGCGTGCGGCCAAGCATCCCCAGGTAGGTCATGGTCACATCGACCGGTGCCGTCAACCGGTCCACCGCGATGGCTGACTCGGTCCAGCCCGCCACCAGCGACCCCCGGGACTCCCCGGACTGGAGGCGATGAACATCGAGGGTGAGCTCGATGAGGCCAGGCGACCGTCCGAAAATGTTCCGGTAGGCGGCCTGAACGAACACCTCTGGCGGCAGGTTGACCGCTCCGCTGGCGACAACCAATTCGTCGGCGACGGCGACGAGTGAGGCTCCTGATCGTAGGCGGCTCATCTGGTCCTGCACCGGCTGGGGTGAGGTGGGGTAGTTGCCGGTGACCGCCAGGTAGGTCCGCACGACCGGGGCCACCAGGCCGCGGTACTCGCGCGAGTCCATGAACGATCGGATGACGTTGGCTCCGGTCCAGCCCCCGTCCACCCGCGAGAGCCAGAACTCCGAGCCACGGGAATCTACGTCTCGGCCCAGGAAGTCCCGGTACTGCTGGGCCACGAAGTCCCGTGGGCAACGGAAGGGACCTGTCGCGCCCGCTACCGCCCCGGTCTTACCGAGGCGCCGCGACCCTCGCATGAAGGTGGGCCAGTCGGCCGCGCAGAGGCGAACACCCGTGGTGAAGAGGTCGACCTGGGTCGCGTGTTCGTAGAAGTAGGTGACCGCGATCAGTGTGCGGCCGTCCACCTCGGCAACCACCGGGGTGGCGGCCGGGGTCAGGGCCAGGCCTGAGGTGAGAGCCCTCGACGACTCGGTCCGGCCGCTCGATCCGTCGTGGACGCGTAGCTCGTGATCGAAGCTGGCCACCACCTCCTGGGCCCCGTCGTCATCGACATCAGCGATGGCGATGCCGCCGTGGGTGCTGTAGCCGTCGTGACAGCCCGGACGTGCTCCGACCTCGCAGCTTCTCCACATTCGTCGGCCGTCGGTGTCGAAGGCATAGATGTAGCCGCCCTCCGATCCGGTGGCGACCTCGAGTTGGGGGTCGGTGTCGAGTTGGCCGAGCGCCGGTGAGGTCATCGACCTGCCCTCGACCGCCACCGGCCAGCCCGGAAGCGAAAGCCCGGTTCGAGCGTTGAAGGCGTCGACCCACCTTCCGCCGGGATCGGGGAAGTGCGTCCCGGTCCCGACGACGACGTCGAGCCACCCGTCGCGGTCGATGTCGGCCACCGCCGGGGTGGACCAGACGGTCTGGGTCGGGACGAAACGGGGATAGCCGGGGTAGGTGGATCCGTCGCGGTTGAGTATCCACACCAGCCCGCCCTCCGGCGCCCCCAGGGGGTTGCCGGCCCAGATGTCGCCCCCGAGAATGATCTCGGGGCTCCCATTGCGGTCGATGTCGGCGATCACCGGGGAAGACCAGAGCGTGTCCTCGATGTAGCGACGCCAGAGGAACTCTCCGGTGCTGGACCAGGCGTACACGGTGTGGTCCCAGCTTGGAGCGATGATGTCGCGTACACCGTCACCGTTGATGTCGGCCACGCCTGGCGTGGCGAAGAACCCGTGAGGCCGGCAGTCGACACCGACGGGGCAGTGGAGAGGCCACTGCTCCGAGAAGGTGCGGACCACGTTCCCGGTAGGTCCGTCGACGAGAAGGACTCGACCGTCCATGGTGCCGATCACGATGTCGTTTCGACCGTCGTCGGTCAGGTCCAACACCGTCGGTGACGATTCGAGCGCCGTCTGGCCGATCGAGATGGACCAGACGAGCTGACGACCTGGGAGCGCGTACACCTCGAGTTGGCCGTCGAGGCTCGCCACCACCAGGTCGGGGCGACCGTCCCCGGTCATGTCGGCTATGGCGGGGGTGGAGAACGCCTCGGTGGTCCCAGTCGAGGTGTACACCCCCGACACCGGATGGCGCAGGGTGCCAACGGTCCGCAGGGGTGCGGTGGAAGCACCGGCCGGACTGACCTGGGTCACGAACAGTGCGGTCACCCATACGACAAGGGCCAATGCCGTGCGTGATCTCCGTCGATCCGTTCTGGCAGTCATCGGTACGTGGTTGGCACCGTCGGTTCGTTCTCTGGCATGTCTGGTCGTCATGGGGCGGCCCGAGTGTTGGCCCTCCGGGTGGGGGTACTCGGCCCGGTGGGTGATGGATCCGGCGGAAGGTACCAGCGCCGGCCCTCAGGCTCCGGTCAACGAGAAAAACCTGGAGCGTTGTGGCGTCAACTGTGGGATGATCGGGGTGTCTCCGACGTGAGGAGGGTTCCCATGCAGGTCAGCGTGCTACTGCAGTCAAAGGGTTCCGAGGTGGTCACGGTCGGCCCTGACACGACAATGGGGGAGGCCATCGACGCCTTGGCCCGGCACCGTATCGGTGCGGTCGTGGTCACCGGGGACGGTCACACCATCGAGGGGGTCGTCGCCGAACGCGATGTCGTTCTGTCCTTGTCGGTCCTGGGGCCGACAGTTCTGTCCAGACCGGTCTCGGAGGTGATGAACACCGACGTGGTCACCTGTCGTCCCGATACGACGATCGAGCACCTGATGTCGACAATGACCGACCGTCGGGTGCGCCACGTTCCGGTGACGGTCGACGGTCACCTTGTCGGCCTGGTGAGCATCGGAGATGTGGTCAAGGACCGCATCTCGGGCCTTGAGTTCGAGGCCAGGGTGCTCCACGAATACATCTCCCACCCCTACTGACCGGCATCGCCGCGAGGGCGATCCGACCGAGGCATCACCTCGGCTGAGCCATGCCGCACCTATGGGTCAGTTCGCCCTATCGGTTCGCCTTCTAGAGATCTCCTCGGCGCACCTTGCCGAGAGGGGTTCGGGGAAGGGCATCAACTATCTGGACCTCTCGGGGAGCGGCCCACACCGGTAGGTGGTCTCTGGCGTGGGCGCGCAACGCGTCCAACGTTGGCGGGGCATCGGCGTTGCGAGGGACGACGACGGCCACGACCCGTTGCCCCCAGCGAGGATCGGTGCGGCCGATCACGGCAACCTCGGCAACGGCGGGGTGGTCCACCAGAATCGCCTCCACCGGAGCAGGCCACACGTTCTCGCCCCCGGTGATGATGAGGTCGTCGGTACGTCCGAACACCGTCAATCGTCCTTCGACGATCTGACCTCGGTCCCCGGTGGTCAGCCATCCGCCCTCATCCGTCAGGGCCTCGACCTCTCCGGTCGGCCCGATCAACCCGCGCGCCAGGGTCGAACCACGCAGGCTGATGGCACCTTCGCCCGATACCGCCACCTCCGTGTCGCCGATCGGTATCCCGTCGTAGATGACGCCCCCGCCCGTCTCGGTCATCCCGTAGGTGTGGGTGACGTTGTCCGCCCGGTCCTTCGGGTCGGCCGCGCCGCCGAGCACCACCCGCCGAAACCGGGAGGTGTCCACGCGGTCCAGGGCGGTCGGTACCAGGGAGACGAGTGTCGTGCCCAAGCGGTCAGGAGCCGACTCGACAGTCGCGGCGTCGAACCCTTCGACCACGTCCAGCGCGGTGCCGGTGAGTAGAGAGCGCAGGACGACGCCGAGCCCGCCCAGGTGCGCCAACGGCAGACAGGCCAGCCACCGATCGGTGGTCGGGTCGACCTCGAGCCTCGAGTGGACGGCGGTGGCATGGCTGCCGATCCCGGCCATCGTGTGAACCACCAGCTTTGGAGACCCCGAGCTCCCGCTGGTAGCCACCACCAGCCCGTCACCGGGTACCAGCTTGGCCACCGGGTCGTTCCATTGGCGCCGACCCGAGGGATCGACCACCTGATGAGGGCCGACCCGGGCCAGCAGATCCCTCTGCGCCGCCGGGGGGAGCCTTTGATCGACGACGAACACGGCGTCGCCGTCGTCCCAGACCGCGCTGAGGGCGGCGACGAAGGCAGGCCCGGCCGGCAGGTCGAGGGCGACGAGGCGTGCCATGGCCCCATGATTAGCGCGCCGGTCGGTGTCGGGTCGCGATCGCTCGTGGGCCAGAATCGGTCGTCGTGACCACCCACGACGATCTCACCGGACTGCGCCTGTGGTTCGCCGGCGCCCGACCGCGGACCCTTCCGGCCGCCGTGGTGCCGGTGGCGGTCGGGACAGCGGCCGCAGTCGGTACCGTGCCGGGAGGGTTGATCTGGTGGCGAGCGCTTGCCGCCATGGTGGTCTCACTGGCTTTGCAGGTGGCCACCAACTACGCAAACGACTACAGCGACGGAATCAGGGGAACCGACGCCGATGGCCGTCGGGTCGGTCCGGTGCGCCTCGTCGGGCAGGGGCTGGCTGCTCCGTCCGCGGTCAAGCGGGCGGCGATCACCGCTTTCGGGGTGGCGGCGGTGGTGGGTGCCTCGCTCGCCCTGGCGGTCGGGCCCGAGCTGTTCGTGGTGGGCGCGTTGGCGATCGCGGCGGGCTGGTTCTACACCGGAGGTCCACGACCGTACGGGTATGCCGGACTCGGTGAGGTCTTCGTGTTCGTCTTTTTCGGTGTGGTGGCCACCGCCGGTTCGACCTACGTGCAGACCGGCCGGCTGAGCTCCCTCGCGCTGGGGGTGTCGTTGCCGGTCGGGTTCCTCGCCACCGCCCTTTTGGTGGTCAACAACCTCCGAGACATCCCCGGCGACACCGAGGTGGGAAAGAACACGTTGGCGGTCCGGTTGGGTGACCGCCGTACGAGAGTGTTCTACGTGGCGTTACTGGTGTCGGCTTTCCTCACCGTTCCGCCCGTGGCCGGTCTGAGCGGTCGCCTCACGGCGTCGGTGGCGCTGGTAGCGGTCCTGGCCGGGCAGCGTCCGGTCGTAGCGGTGCTGAGCGGCGCCCGAGGACCTGACCTGATCCCGGTCCTCGCCGACACCGGGAGGGTGCAGGCACTCTTCGGCCTGTTGTTCGCAGCCGGCCTGGCCGTGGGGGCTTGAGGAGGCGAGCCAATGGGCGAGCCGACCCATAAGTACGGCATGGTCAAACCGAGGCGAAACATCGGTCTGATCACCCTCGCAGCGACGACGGCTGGACCTATCGGCTCGGAGCCTGAGTGCGAGGCTCCGGGCATGTCTGACTTGACCTGTCCGTCGGGCGCCTGAACGTGGAGATCAGCTCGGTGCTTCGCCGGAGCGGTACCGCATGAAGTCGCGGACGAGCTCGGCCACCGCCTCGGGGGCCTCGAGCTGAGCGGCATGGCCGACCCCGGCGACCACCACCAGGTCGGCATCGGCAATGAGCCCCGCCATTCGACGGCCAAGGTCGGTGAACTTCGCGTCGCGTTCCCCGGCGACGATACGGGTAGGGCAGCGGATCCGACGCAGTTCGTCCCACCACGGTGGGTCCATGGTTCCCGTCCCGCTGTCTCGCAGCGATGCGGCCAGCCCGGGGGCCGAGTTGGTCAGCCGGGCCTGCCGGTCCTCCTCGTTCACGGATAGGCCGGCGAAGATCGGCTGGGAAAGCCACCGCACCAGAAATCGCGGTACTCCATCCTGTTCGATCGCGGAGGCGAGCCGCTCGTCGGCGACGCGCCTGGCCTTGCGGTCCGAGGGCGAGTCGATCCCGGCGGTCGCACCGATCAGGACCATCCGCTCCACCAGATCCGGGCGGTCGAGGGCCAACCGGAGCACCACCCGTCCGCCCATGGAGTAACCGACGTAGGTGGCCCGGCCCCCTGCCGTGCCGAGGGCAGCGGCCGTGGTGGTCAGGTCGCCCCGCAGCTCACCCGAGCCGCCGTGGCCGGGCAGATCGACGCTGACCACCCGGTGGTCGGCCGTCAGCCGGTCCGCTACTTGGCGCCAGCTTCGGAGCGTCTGGGTGAAGCCGTGAACCAGAACCACGCGTGGTCCGACGCCTTCCTCGCTCCGGTTCAGCTCCACTGCTCGATGGTAGGGGCGGTGTGCTCAGATGGCTGGTCATGACGTCTGCCCGAGGCCGGGGGCCAACCACCAACGCGACCTTCTGCGCCACGCTGGTGGACGAATGGGTACGCGCCGGGTTGACCGATGCCGTCATCGCTCCCGGCTCAAGGTCCACTCCGATGGCGTTGGCCCTGGCCGACCGAGCCGAGGTCACCCTTCACGTTCACGTAGACGAGCGCAGCGCGGGTTTCATCGCCGTCGGGCTGGGCCTGGCCACTGGCCGCCCGGCCGTGGTGTTGACCACCAGCGGTACCGCGGCGGTGGAACTCCATCCCGCGGTGGTCGAGGCCCATCAGGCTGCCGTTCCGCTCCTGGCCGTCACCGCTGACCGCCCGGCGGAGTTGCACGGCGTCGGCGCCCCCCAGACCGTCGATCAGACCCGGCTGTTCGGGACTGCGGTCCGCTGGTTCGCCGAACCGGGGCCGCCGACCGACGACGGGCGGTCCTGGTGGCGTTCGGTCGGGGCTCGGGCGATGGCCGAGGCGTTCGGAGCAGGTGGACGTGGGCCCGGCCCGGTTCACCTCAACTTGGCGTTCCGTGAGCCTCTGGTGGGGCGGCCCGGAGAGCTGCCCGACGGCAGGCCAGGCGGCGCCCCGTGGTCGCGGCGCCATTCGGCACCGGAGCGTCCGGCCGCTGAGCTACTGAGCTCCTCTGTTCTCGGCGGTCGACCCGGTCCCTCTCGCGTGGTCGTGGTGGCCGGCGCCGGGAGCGGGGACCCTGCGACCGTTCTGGCGGCAGCCGCGCTATCGGGGTGGCCGGTGATTGCAGACCCGCGCTCGGGGTTGAGAACCGGGCACCAGTCGGTCGTGACCGCGGCCGACACCGTCCTGCGCGACGCGAAGCTGGCCGACGATCTACGCCCCGATGTGGTCCTTCGTGTAGGTGAGCCACCGGCATCGAAGGTGCTGGCCAACTGGCTTCAGTTCTCGGGAGCGGTTCAGTTCGCCGGCGAACGCTACGGCCGGGTGTTCGATCCCGAGATGACCGCCAACGACATCGTGGGAGGTGATCCGGCGGCGATGCTGACCGTGCTGGCCGAAAGGGGGGAGCTCCGGTGCGCTCCGGAGTGGACCCGGCGGTGGCGCGAGGCGGAGGAGCGGGCCGACGCCGTTCTCACCGAGCTTCTGGCTGATCCTTCCGCTGAGGTGAGCGATCCGTCGGTCTCCCGGGCCGTGGCGGACCTGGCCCGCGAACGGACCGGCACGGCGGTCGTCGTCTCGTCCTCGATGCCGATTCGGGATCTGGAGTGGTACGGCGGGCATGTGGGAACGGGGCCGGTCCTCGCCAACCGGGGAGCCAATGGCATCGACGGGGTGGTGTCCACCGCGGTGGGAGTGGCGCTGGGTCGGCGGGAGACGTCGGGTGGCACTGTCGCTCTGGTTGGCGATCTCGCCTTCCTCCACGACACGAACGCGCTGATCGGTCTGGCGGCCCGGGAGGTCGACCTGGTGATCGTGGTGGTGGACAACGACGGGGGAGCGATCTTCTCGTTCCTTCCTCCCGCGGTCGAGCTGGCCCCGGAGCGGTTCGAGACGCTGTTCGCCACCCCCCACGGCTCGGATCTGGCTTCCCTGGCCCGGGCCCACCGGGTGGAGGTCATCGAGGTCGCCCCCGGATCTGCGGTGTCGGACCTGAGGCTTGCGATAGGTGCGGCTCTCGACGCCGGCGGGCCCAGGGTGGTCGTCGTTCGCACCGACAGAGCGGTCAACGTGAAGGCCCATGAGCGGTTGAACGATGAGGTTCGCCGTCGGCTCGCCTGATGGGCTCGCCTCCTCAGGTCGCCCCGGCGGGCCGTGGTGGGATCAGGGGCGCACGATCGCCGACAGCATCGCCTGCATCTTGGCCCTCGTCTCGACCAGTTCGGTAGCGGGATCGGAGCCGGCGACGATCCCGTTTCCTCCGACCACGACGGCCTCGTCGCCGGTGATGGTGGCGCATCGGATGCTCACGGCGAAGGACCCGTTGCCGAGCGCGTCGACCCACCCCACCGCCCCGGCGTAGCGGTCGCGTTCGAACCCTTCGAGCTCACCGATCAGTGACCTCGCCCGCTCCACCGGTCTGCCGCACACCGCAGGGGTCGGGTGGAGCGCCCGAACCAGCTCCAGGATCGAGGCGGGCGGATGGGACAGACGCCCTTCCACCGAGGTGGCCAGGTGCACGACGTTGGAGAGAGCGACCACCGACGGTTCCGGCTGGTAGTCCACATAGGACGAGAAGCGCAGCAGGGTGTCGTGAACAGCGTCGATGGTCACCTGGTGTTCGTGGCGGTAGCCGGGTGAGGCCAACAGGGCGGCGGCGGTGCGATCGTCGGCTTCGGGTTCCCCGCTGCGAGGGGCGGTTCCAGCCATCGGCTGGGCTCGCACCACGTCCCCGCTGCGGCTCACCAACAACTCGGGGCTCGCTCCGCAGAAGCCGTCGACGAGGTACACGAAGCAGTCGGGGTAGCTCCGGGCCAGTCGTCTCAACACCGCTCCCACCTCGATCGGGGCGTCGGCGCGGATCACGACCTCCCGTGCCAACACCACCTTTTCCAGCTCGCCGTCACGGATCCGGTCGACTGCGGTCGCGACCCGATCCATCCACTCCGAGGGGGCGAGTGTCGATGACACGGTGAACGCACCAGGTCCGACCATCGGTGGGTGTGAGGACAGGTCATCGAGGCGGGCCCGTACCGCGGCCTCGGGGTCGAGGTCGGTGCCGGGTGGGCCCACGACGGTGGCCCACGCCGAGCCGTTCTCGTCTCGTCCCACCGAGATCGCCGGTACCACCAGCGCTCCGGGTGAGTCTGGCCGGAAGGGCAGCGCGCCGATCGCCACCGGACCGGTACCGGGAGTTCCGAGCGGGTTACGGGTTTCGATGCGGGACAGGTGTTCGAGGGCCGAGGTGGTCGACAGGCGCGTTGCGACCCCGGCACCGGCGACACCGACCCCGGCCCGGGTGAACAAGATGCCGTCCGAACCGGCGAAATCCACGGGATCGACGGGCCTGCTCAGTGGCATCGTGATCGCCACCAGCGAGGCGGGATCGGTCATGATCGGGTGGCGGTGATCAGTTGGGCGATGCCGGTGGACAGGAGGCTGCGCTCGACGTTGCTGAAGCCGTGCCCCGCGAGGAGTTCGAGCATCTCGTCGGCGGGTGGCAGATAGGCCACCGAGCGGGGCAGGTAGCGGTAGGCCGCAGGATCCGACAGGAGGCCGCCGATCACCGGGACGACCTTTCCGAAGTAGATCCCGTGGCCCCACCGCAGAACCGGGTTGTTCGGCTCTGAGACCTCCAGGAGCGCGATCCGGCCTCCGGGTCGCACCACCCGACCCAGCTCCGAGAAGAACGGATCGAGGTCTCGGAAGTTCCTCAACGCAAAGCCGCAGGTCACGCCGTCGACCGACCGGGAGTCGATTGGGAGGCGCAGGGCGTCGGCCTGGACCAGGGGAGTGTCCACCCTCGCCGCCGCCAACATGCCAAAGGACATGTCCATTCCCACCGGTCGGTAGCCCCGGCCGGCCAGGCCCCGGCACAGATCCCCGGTGCCGCAGGCCAGGTCGAGCACGACGGACCCGTGGGGGAGAGCCAACGAGGCGAGGGCCTTCCTCCGCCATCCGACGTCCATTCGGAACGTCATCACCCGGTTGACGAGGTCGTATCGGGGGGCGATGGTGTCGAACATCGACTGCACCGCCTTCACCTTCGTCTCACCGGTGGGCAGTTCGTCGGGTGGGCGTCGGGCCATGGCGGCTGATCGTACGGCCCCGTGCCGCAAGGCGAACCAGTCGTTGTCGAGTCCGTCTCGACGGGTTTGCGACGTTGGCAGCAGATGCATCGCAGTGCCAGGTGTTGGCGGCAGTCGGCGCAAGCGTTGTCTGTTGCGGGCCCTAGCGTCGGGACGGTGGTTGGTCGTCGCCTGATCCTGATACCTCCATCTGAGGGCAAAGCACCGGGCGGGAACGGCCCGCCCTGGACCGCCGCGACGATGAAGGTCGATGCCCTCGACCCGATGCGGCGGGTGTTGCTGGGGAGCGTGTCAGGAACGGTCGTGGACTCGAAGGCTCCGACCATGGCCGCCATCGATCGCTACACCGGGGTGCTCTACCGGGAGCTGGACCCAGCCTCGATCAAGGGGCAGGCCCGACGTCGGATGCAGCGCGACGTGATGGTGGCGTCGGGGCTGTGGGGTCTGGTTGCTCCGACCGACCCGATCCCGTACTACCGGCTGAAGATGGCGGCATCGGTCGATGGGCTCGGCCGGCTCTCGACCTGGTGGCGCGATGAGCTGAGCATCGCCCTCGCCCCCCATGCTCGAGCGGCCGCCGTGTGGGATCTCCTGCCCAACGAGCACTCGGCCGCGCTGAACTGGACGTCGATCCCGAGGTCGCGGCGGATCACCGTCCGATTCGTCGACCGGTCCGAACGGGTCGTGTCGCACTGGAACAAGCTCCTGAAGGGATCGCTCGTACGTTGGTTGGTGGAGACCGGTGCCCGCCACCCCGAGGACCTCGCCGAGGTGGAGCTGCCCGGTGGCTACCGGTTGGATCCGCTCGCTTCCTCGCTCGACGACCGTCGGGCCGAGGTCGTGATGCGTCAGCACCCATAGCGCGCTATCAGGCGCTGTGGACTCGAAGACCGGAAAACGCTTGGGGCGTCGATCTGGGAGACTGTTCTCATGATGCTCTACGAGTTGGCCCTGGAGTTGGGCGTGCGGTCCACAGTCCTCCTCGACCGTGCCCAGGCAATGGGTATGGACGTCTCCGCCACCGGACCGCTGACCGCCGAACAGGTCCAAGAGTTGCGCAGCGCCTACGGCGTGACGAAGCCACACCCCCAACCCGCCCTCGATCCGACCCAGACGATCACCGAGAACCGGTTCGGCAATCTCGGCACCGGGCCTCTGCTCGCGCTGGTCGGCGCCGGTCTGGTGGTGGTGATCCTCATCGCCTACATGATCACCAGCTCGGGATCCGATGACGGCGGTGGTGGTGATGTCGCGGCCGGAGGCGGGTCGGACACGGTCGAGGCGGTGTCGACCACCACCGAACCATGTGACCCCTCCAGCGGGATCGGCGTCGGGGCCATCGGTCAGGCCCCAGGCTCCACGGCGGCTCCGGCCGGCGACGCCCTGCCCCCCTGCTCGGTGGCCGGCGGACTGTCCGACGACGCCATCGACGGAACCACGACCACGGTGGCCGGAGACCCGATCGACGTCCCCCGCGACAAGGACGAGTTCTGCAAAGCCGCCCTGTCGGCCATGGACTTCGACACCAAGATGATGGAGGCGGCGACGGCCGAGACCATCGGACCGCTACGTGACACCATCTTGCAGGGGCGCGACCGCTGGCGGTCCGACGCCACCATCATGGTCGCCACCGGACCTCCCCGCCTCGACGTGGCGATGGACCGCTACGTGCGGGTGTACTCGAACCTGGTCGACTCGGTCACGCCTGAAGTGGACGACTACACGCTCGCGGTCCACATCATCACGACCTTCAGGACCGACCTGAACTACTACGCCGCCCAGATCGGCGACGCGATCAACACCAACTGCGACAAACGTTGAGCGAAGTGCCCCCAGAACGCGACCACTGGTTCGAGGACCTGGCCGACCATCTCGGAGGTGCCTACCTTCGCTACTCCTTCACCAAGGGCACCGAGCAGGAGGCCGACTTCCTCAGCGAGGCACTCGGACTGGATTCGACCTGCCGCTTGCTCGACGTCGGCTGTGGCCCGGGGCGGCACGCTCACGCCTTCGGTCGTCGCGGGATGACCGTCCACGGGGTCGACATCAGTCAGCGTTTCGTGGACCTGGCACGGGTCGACGCTCCGGTCGGAGTCACCTTCGAGCGAGCCGATGCCAGGCTGCTCACCTTTGACGGGGAGTTCGACGCCGTGATCTCGCTCTGCCAGGGTGCGTTCGGGCTGGCAGACGGCGGTCGGGGACCGCGGCCCCTCGACCCCGACACCGCGGTGCTGGCCGCCATGGCCCGCGCCCTCAAACCCGGGGGGAGCCTGGCACTCAGCGCCTTCAGCGCCTATTTCCAGGTTCGTTGGCTGGATCCCGAACGCGGCTCCTTCGACGCGGAGCGAGGGGTCAACCACGAACGGACGATCATCAAGGACGAATCGGAGCGCGACGCCGAGGTGGATCTGTGGACCACCTGCTTCACCCCTAGGGAACTTCGGCTGCTCATGGAGGTGGTCGGGCTCGAAGTGGTCGGCCTGTGGTCGGTGCGACCGGGCGAGTACGGGGCATTTCCACCCGATCTCGATCACGAGGAGTTCCTCGTCGTCGCCCGTCGTCCCCTCGACTGAGGTCAGCGCCCACCGAGGGTCCTCGGTGTGGAAGTAGACGGAAGGCGATGTGTAGCCTTCCGCCTCGGGTTGCGAGCCTTCGCGCCCAAGTGCAAGTCATCCACAAACCTCGACCGTCCTGTATCCCTCGACCGTCCTATCCACCGAGAAGAGATCCCCTTGTCCGACCAGACCACCCTCAGCCCCGCCGCCGAAGGCGAGGAGTACGTACCCCGTCAGATCACCGCCAACGACCTCGATGTCAGCTTCGAAGAAGCCATCGCCGGCACGCTGGTCAGCGTGGAGGACGGCCAGATCGTGGAGGGCACGGTCGTCAAGGTCGACAAGGACGAGGTCCTGCTCGACATCGGCTACAAGTCAGAGGGCGTGATCCCCAGCCGCGAGCTGTCGATCCGCAACGACGTCGACCCGTCCGAGGTGGTGACCCTCGGCGATCAGATCGAGGCCCTCGTCCTCACCAAGGAAGACAAGGACGGCCGGCTGGTCCTGTCCAAGAAGCGCGCCCAGTACGAGCGTGCCTGGGGCGACATCGAGAAGAAGAAGGAAGAGGACGGCGTGGTCTCGGGCCCGGTGATCGAGGTCGTCAAGGGCGGCCTGATCATCGACATCGGCCTACGTGGCTTCCTGCCCGCCTCGCTGGTCGAACTGCGCCGGGTCCGCGACCTCGCTCCATACGTTGGCCGCAGCCTGGAAGCCAAGATCATCGAGCTCGACAAGAACCGCAACAACGTGGTGCTGTCCCGCCGGGCCTGGCTCGAGGAGACCCAGAAGGAACAGCGCGAAGAGTTCCTCGAGAACCTCAAGCCGGGCGAGATCCGCAACGGCGTCGTGTCCAGCGTCGTCAACTTCGGTGCGTTCGTGGACCTCGGGGGCATGGACGGCCTGGTCCACGTGTCGGAACTGTCCTGGAAGCACGTCGACCACCCGAACTCGGTGGTCGCGGTGGGTGACGAGATCACCGTCCAGGTTCTGGAGGTCGATCTGGACCGTGAGCGCATCAGCCTGTCGCTCAAGGCAACCCAGCAGGATCCGTGGCAGGAGTTCGCCTCCAGCCACCGGGTCGGAGAGCTCGTTTACGGTCGGGTCACCAAGTTGGTTCCGTTCGGCTCGTTCGTCCAGGTGGGCGATGGGATCGAGGGCCTCGTCCACATCTCGGAGATGTCGGCCCACCACGTCGACCTGCCCGAGCAGGTCGTCACCCCAGGTGAGGAGCTGTGGGTGAAGATCATCGATCTCGATCTACAGCGTCGTCGCATCAGCCTGTCGATCAAGCAGGCCGCCGAGGGCGGCGTGGTGTCGGCGGAGTACCAGGAGCACTTCGGCGAGCACGCCTACGACGACGAGGGCAACTACATCGGAGGCGAGTCCACCGAGGCACAGGAAGCCTGGGCCGAGTACTACGCCGAGCACCCCGAGGCGCTCGAGGCGGGCCCGTCGGGCACGGCCACCGATGAGGCGCTGCCCGAGGGCGACGACGAGGCCTGACGTCGAACACCTGACGGCCCGGTCCGACCATCCTCGCCACGACGGCGGTCGGACCTAGCTGCGAGGCCTGAAGGAGGGCGGGTCGAGGCTGAGCCTCGGCCCGCCCTCGTCGCGCAGCCGGGTCTTCCGGAGGATCTCTGTCGCTCGGTCGGCACCGAGGGTGAGAAATCTGGTCGAAATCCTCAGTTGTGGCGATGGTGGGGCCGACAGGGAATCGTCGTCAGTCGGTTCCCGACCCGGGGCCGACGCTTCCACTCAACCCAAGGGGTTTCACGGTGAGCCAACGCCGGACTCTCATCCTCGCAGCATCGATCATCGTCGGCGCTCTGGGTGCGTTCCTTCTCTACAACTACGTAAGCGGAGTCGAGGACAAGGCCAACGAGGGCACCCAACTGGTGTCGGTCTACCTGGTTAGCCAGCCGATCGCCCGAGGCACGAGCGGGAACGAGGCGGCCGCGTACATCAAGAAGGACAGCATTCCCCGCAAGGCGGTACCGGCCAACGCCATCAGGAACCCCGAAGACATCTCGGGCAAGGTCGCTCTCTACGCCTTGTCACCTAACGCCGTGGTCCTGAACGACATGTTCGTGGATCCCTCCGACCCCAACGCCCGGCAGTCGTTCTCCGAGCGCCTGACCCGGATCAACAACGAGGACCAGGTGGCGATCTCCATCCAGGTCGACGTGACCCGCGGCGTGGCCGGACTGATCCAGCCCGGTGACTTCATCAACATCATGATCCGCAGGGTGTCCGAGGTCAGCCCCGACGCCCCTCTGCCCGAAGGTATCGATCCGTCCGACATCCTCTTCGGTGAGCAGGCTCGCTACCTGTACCAGAAGGTCGAGGTACTGGCTGTCGGTCAGAACACCGTCCCGCAGGCCGGTGCCGCCGCCGTGGCGACCTCGGACCCGACCTCCACCGCTGGTGCTCCGGCTTCGGCGGCGGCCGCCGGTGATCCTGGTCTGATCACGGTGATGGTCCCCACCCGGGCCGCCCAGTACCTGGCCTCGGTCGACACCGGTGACTTCTACCTCAGCCTGGTGGCCCGGGACTACAAGCCGGTCGCCCAGCAGGTCATCGACTTCAACGCCACCATCCCCGCCGAGGATCCGGCCCTGCTCACCCCCTACGGCCCGAACGGGCCCGAGAGCCGGGGCGGCGAGAACTGACGGACCGGAGCTGACCAGCTCGATCTGGTCGTCGACCTGACGGAGCCGCTCCCCGGAGCGGGTACCGTTGGGTCGACGATCGACCGGTCGACATCGAAACGTCCCCGACGGAGCCATGACTAACTTCTCATCCACCGAACTGAACGTGCCCCTCCTGGTGGTTGAGGCCGACCCGGCCGTCCGTAGCCGCCTGGCGATGCAGCTCGGGGAACATGCGATCCCGGTGGAGACGCTCATGGGGGTCGAGGAGCGCTACGGCAGTGCGCCTTTCCTCCTGGTCCTCGGGCCGACGTGTGCTCGCTCCGGGGACCTCGGCGGTGCCGAGCCGCTGCTGGCTCGTCGACCTGACCTCGGTTCGATTCTCATCGCCGAGGACCTCTCGACCGACCTGTTCCAGCGTGCGATCCGCTCTGGTGTGCGCGACGTCCTCGGAGCCCCCGTCGACACCGGCCAGCTGAACGAGGCCGTCAGCCGGGTGGCCTCCACCCTGGTGGTTACCCGGCCCTCCAGCTCCGGCGGGCCTTCCACCGAGGCCGGCGGAGAAGGCCAGGGCCGCGTGATCACGGTCTTCTCCACCAAGGGAGGGGCTGGCAAGTCGGTGATGGCCACCAACCTCGGGGTTCTGCTGGCCCAGCGGACAGAAGGAACCGTTGCCCTCGTCGACGCTGACCTGCAGTTCGGCGATGTAGCGGTGATGCTCAAGCTTGCGCCTCAGCACACCATCGTCGACGCGGTCGGGTCCTTCGACCGCCTGGATGTGGGCTTCCTCGAAACCCTCCTATCCACTCACCCTCCGACCGGCCTGAAGGTGTTGCCTGCTCCCTTGGAGCCGGCCTTCGCCGATCAGATCGGTGCCGACCAGATGACCAAGATCGTCCGCTTGCTCCGGTCGTTCTGTGACTTCGTGGTCATCGATACTCCGGCGTACTTCAACGAGGTCGTTCTGGGCCTGATCGAGGAGAGCGACGACGTGATCCTCGTCGCTGGGATGGACATCCCCAACATCAAGAACGTCAAGATCGGCCTTCAGACCCTCCGTCTGCTGAACACGCCGATGTCGAAGATCCACCTGATCCTCAACCGTGCCAACTCCAAGGTGAAGCTCGAGGTGAGCGAGGTGGAGCGCACCCTCCAGGTCAAGGCAGAGGCCTTGATCCCGAGCGATGTGGTGGTGCCTCAGTCGGTGAACAAGGGAATGCCGGTCGTCCTCGACTCACCGAAGTCGCCGATCGCGAAGAGCCTCGAGCAGGTGGCGGATCTGTTCGCCCCTGCCGTTGAGCCGCAAGCCAAGAAGCGCGGCTGGCGCTGATAGCGGCGCGCTCACCGGTCGGAGCGTGTCGAGGGAACCCACCGGATTGTCGTGGCCAGCGCGACCGCGTGTCGTTGCGTAGTTGTCTTTCGTGTCAGGGGCTTGGTGGACAGGCTCCGTCATGGGAGACACGTGGTATGGCCAGACCGAGTCTGGCCTCGGCTCGACCATGCCGTGCTGACGGGTCGGTCCGCCCGCCTTAGCGCCTCCCAAGTATGTGGATTTGTTGCCTTTAGGGCGGCGTGCCCGGGCCGATAGGGACTTGTGTCCCTCTACAAACGTCTCCACGAACAGCAGGGCAACGGTGCCGGTCCGGTCAACAAGCGCCGGGACCCGGTATTGGACGAGCTCCGCCAGAAGATCCATCACCATCTGATCGACGAGCTCGGTCCGATCCTCTACGACAAGAGGCTCTCGGAGGAGGATCTTCGTAGGCGCGTCCAGGACCAGCTCCACGCGGCGCTGGCGGTCGAGCGCGCCCCACTGTCGGCGGCGGACAAGGCCCAGCTGATCCAGGACGTCTCCGATGACATCTTGGGCTACGGCCCGATCGACCGACTACTGAAGGACGAGGACATCACCGAGGTGATGGTCAACGGTCCAGACCGGGTGTTCATCGAACGTTCGGGCAAGGTGGAGAAGACCGGCGCCAGCTTCGTGGACGACACCCACCTACGCCGCATCATCGACAAGATCGTCGGCCAGGTCGGCCGACGTATCGACGAGGCGCAGCCGCTGTGCGACGCCCGCCTGCCCGATGGTTCCCGGGTCAACGCGGTGATCCACCCGTTGGCGATCGGGGGGCCGTTCCTCACCATCCGTAAGTTCTCCAAGGATCCCTACCAGATCGACGATCTGATCCGGTTCGGGACGCTGAACGCCGCCTCGGCCCGTTTCCTCCAGGCCATGGTCGTCGGCCGACTGAACATCATCGTGTCGGGGGGTACCGGAACCGGAAAGACGACGACGCTGAACGTCCTGTCGTCGTTCATCCCCGGTGACGAGCGGATCATCACCGTGGAGGACGCCAAGGAGCTCCAGCTCCATCAGGAGCACGTTCTCGCTCTGGAAGCCCGGCCACCAAACATCGAAGGCAAGGGCCAGGTGACGATTCGTGATCTGGTCAAGAACACCCTCCGGATGCGGCCCGACCGCATCGTGGTGGGCGAGTGTCGTGCCGGCGAGGCGCTCGACATGCTCCAGGCCATGAACACCGGTCACGACGGTTCGCTGACCACCGTTCACGCGAACAGCCCCCGTGACACCCTGGCCCGTCTCGAGACGCTGGTGCTCATGGCCGGCTTCGACCTTCCGGTGCGGGCCATCCGGGAGCAGATGGCGTCGGCCATCGACTGCGTGGTGCAGCTGACGCGCC
>JAGQSO010000200.1 GCA_020439505.1 Acidimicrobiales bacterium | reverse complement strand
CGCCCAGACGCGGGGCTGGTTCTACACCCAGCACGTCCTGGCCGTAGCCCTGTTCGACCGGCCGGCGTTCGACAACGTGATCTGCCACGGGGTGGTCCTAGACGCCGAGGGTCGCAAGCTGTCCAAGAAGCTCCGCAACTACCCGGACCCCGAGGAGGTGATGGAGACCATCGGGTCCGATGCCCTGCGCTGGTACCTGATGTCATCACCGATCCTGCGAGGCGGAGACCTGCGCATCGCCACCGACGGATCGGGCATCTCCGATGTGGTCCGACTCGTCCTGAACCCGATCTGGAACGCCTTCCACTTCTTCACCCTGTACGCCAACGCTGACGGCTACCGGGCCCGGTTCCGTACCGACGCCGAGGGCGACCTCGACCGCTATCTGCTGGCCAAGACCCGCACCCTGGTCGAGGCGGTGACCGAGGCTCTCGACGCCTATGACCTGGCCGGTGCCTGCAACCAGATCGGCGCGTACCTCGACGCCCTCAACAACTGGTACATCCGCCGCAGCCGGGAACGGTTCTGGGCCCCTGGTTCGGTGGACTCCGACGGCGACCGCACCGCGGCTGACAAGGCCGATGCCTTCGACACCCTCTTCACGGTGTTGGTCACCGTCACCCGAGTCGCGGCTCCCCTGCTGCCGATGCTGGAGGAGGAGATCCACACCGCCCTGACCGGGGAGCGGTCCGTGCACCTCGTCGACTGGCCCGAGGCCGGTTCCCTACCTGCCGATCCCGAACTGGTCCGGGCCATGGACGAAGTACGGGCGGTGTGCTCGACCGCCCTCGGCTTGCGCGAGGACAACAAGCTGCGAAACCGTCTGCCACTCACCGACCTTGCCGTGGCCGGCGAACGGGCCGAGGCGTTGGCGTCGTTCACCGGGCTCATCTCCGACGAACTCAACGTCAAGTCGGTCACCATCAGCAGCGATCGGACCGCCTACGGCACCGAGGTGGTGCGGCCTGATCCTCGGGTCCTCGGCCCCCGCCTAGGGCGCGAGGTTCAGGCGGTACTCAAGGCCGCCCGCGACGGCGACTGGCAGCGTGACGCCTCGGGCGGGATCGTGGTCGGCGGTCACGCCCTTCAACCGGGGGAGTACGAACTGGCCCTCCAGACCGACGACTCGAACGCTGCTTCCGGGCGCGCCGCCGAGGCGGTCCGCTACGTGGACCCCGAGGGTCGGATGATCGACACCGGGCTGGTGGTGGCCCTCGACCTGACGGTGACGCCGGAACTGCACGCCGAAGGAGTCACCCGTGACCTGGTGCGCCTCGTTCAACAGGCACGCCGTGATGCTGACCTCGACGTGACCGACCGAATCGTGCTGACCCTTTCGCTTCCCGAAACCCAGCGGGCCATGGTCGAAGCCCACCAGGACCATCTGGCCGCCAGCGTGCTGGCCACCACGGTGGCCTACACGGAAACACCCGGAGAGACCTCGGCGCCGCTCGACGGCGCCACCGCTTCGTGGACCATCACCAGGTCATGACCGCCGCGTCGGCCGACGGGTCGACCACCACCACGGGCCGCGAGCGGCCGCGCCGGTTTTCCGCCGACCGAATGTCGCCGGCGACCTGGCTCCTGCTCGGTCTCTTGTTTGTCGCCCTGTTCCCCGCCGCGGTGGTAATCGTCCGGGCGGCCATGACCGACTGGGAGCCGGCCGGCGACCAGTCCCTCATCGTGTTGAGAATGTTCGACTCCGGCACCGCTCACACCCCGCTGCTGGGTCCGTGGTCCCGTTTCGGTTGGGACCATCCCGGGCCGCTCCTGTTCTGGGTCGGGGCTCCCGCCTTGGCCCTCGCCGGCCCCCCGGGGGTTCTGGCGGCGTTGGGAGCGATCAGCTCCGCCGCGGTGGTTGGCG
>JAGQSO010000199.1 GCA_020439505.1 Acidimicrobiales bacterium | reverse complement strand
TGGTGGAGGCCCAGGACGCCATGGCCGCCATCGGTGACGTGTTCGCCTCGGTTCGCCAGAGGACCGACTTCGGTCTCCAAGCCGACGGCGCTTGAGGCCCGCCGCCACCACCCATGCCTGAACTGCCCGAGCTCCAGGCCCACGCCGAGCGTCTCACCGACAGTTTCGCCGGGGCGGAGATCAGCGGCTTCCGACCGATCACCTTCACCGCCCTCAAGACCGCGGTCCCCGATCCCGCCTCCACCGTCGGCTCACGGCTGACCCAGGTGACCCGCCGGGGCAAGTACCTGGTGCTGCGCACCGATGCCATCGACTCTGACGGTCCCGTGAGCTTCGTCGTCCACCTGATGCAGGGAGGACGCCTGAGGCCCGACGACAAGCAGGCCGCCAAACCCAGAGGCGGAATCGCCCGCTGGACCTTCTCCGACGGCAGGGCCCTGTTGCTCACCGAGGCCGGAACCGAACGCCGGGCCGGGGTGTGGTTGACCGCGGGGGACGTCGACGCCCAGGTACCGGTCCTCGGCCTCGGCCCCGATGCCGACACCGTCGATCGCGATGACCTCCATGCCCTGCTGGCCGCCCATCCCATGAGGCTCCACGGGTGGCTGCGCGATCAGCACGTGATCGCCGGCGTGGGACGGCGCCTGGCGAACGAGATCTGCCACCGTGGGCACCTGTCTCCCTTCGCCGGTACCGCCAAACTCGACGGGGATCAGGTGACGGGTCTCCATGTCGCCATCGGCGAGGTCATCGCCGAATCACTGGCCGAGGAGCGCTCCCGCGACGACATCGGGCCGTCACGGGAACGCTCCAGCGCGGTCCACGACCGGGCCGGCGAGCCCTGTCCGAGCTGTGGCGACCAGATCAGGTCGGTCACCTACCGCGCCTACACCGTCTTCTACTGCCCTACCTGCCAGACGCAGGGCAAGATCCTCGCCGACAACACCACGTCGAAGTTCCTCAAGTAGTGAAGACGCTGTGGGGGCACGAACCCCGGGGCGAGAAGCTCAGATGAGGCCGAGTTCCTTGACGGCGTCTCGCTCGTCGGCCAGCTCCGCGGCGCTGGCATCGATGCGGGCACGCGAGAAGTCGTCGATCTCGAGGCCCTGGACGATCTCCCACTTGCCGTCCTTGCAGACGCAGGGGAACGAGCTCATGAGGCCCTCGGGCACGCCGTAGCTGCCATCGGACGGCACCGCCATCGACACCCAGTCGCCCTCGGGGGTGCCGGCCACCCAGTCGTGGACGTGGTCGATGGCAGCGTTGGCGGCCGACGCCGCCGAGGACAGACCCCGAGCCTTGATGATGGCAGCACCGCGCTGCTGGACGGTCGGGATGAACTCACCCTCCAGCCAGGCCTGGTCGTTGACGGCCTCTGCCGCGTTGCGGCCACCGACCTCGGCGTGGAACAGATCGGGGTACTGGGTGGCGGAGTGGTTGCCCCAGATCGTCATCTTCTTCACGTCGTTGACGGTGGTCCCGGTCTTGGCCGCCAGTTGGGCCATGGCCCGGTTGTGGTCGAGGCGGGTCATGGCCGTGAACTGGCGGGGATCGAGGTCCGCCGCGTTGTTCATGGCGATGAGCGAGTTGGTGTTGGCCGGGTTGCCGACCACCAGCACCTTCACGTCACGGCTGGCGCTGCGGGACAGGGCCTGGCCCTGGGTGGTGAAGATGGCGCCGTTGGCGGCCAGCAGGTCGCTGCGCTCCATGCCTTCCTTGCGGGGCATGGAGCCCACCAAGAAGGCGATGTCGGCGTCGCCGAAGGCAACGTCGGGGTCGTCGGTCTTGACGATGGACGACAGCAGGGGGAAGGCGCAGTCATCGAGCTCCATGGCCACACCTTCGAGCGCGCCGAGGGCAGGGGTGATCTCGAGGAGCTGGAGCGACACCGGCTGGTCGGGGCCCAGCACCGCGCCGCTGGCGATGCGGAACAGCAGGCTGTAGCCGATCTGGCCAGCGGCTCCGGTAACGGCGATGCGGACGGGCGACTTGGACATCTGGTTGCTCCTGAGGGCGACGGGACCTGGGTTGAACAAGGGTCGATTGCACCCTACCCAGCCACCTCCCCCCCGTTTCCAGCCCGCAGAACCTCCGGGCCGTACCGCACCGCCACCACCGGTCCCAATCGCGCGATGCGCCAATCCACCAAGGTCCCTATCCTCGATCCGATGGCGGCCCCCGATGCACTCCTGTCGGGGCCCGGGATCGAAGCGGTGTTCCTGCCCGGTACCCCGGCCCGGGCCGGGGAACTGGCCCTGTGGCACCCGACGCGAACCCCCGCGTCGTTCAGCCGCACCGTCGAGTTGGTTCTGCCGGCGGGGAACAGCGTTCGCCAGCGGACGGTTCCGGTCACCGTCGTGCCACTGGCGGCCGTGTTCGACGAGCTGGTTTCGCTGCCGGCGGGATCGTCGGCCGGGCGTTCGGTCCATGGGTGGTCCGCCGCGGCGCGCGGCGCGCTGACCGCCATCTCACGGGGTCGGCTGGTTCCGACCGTCGACGCCGACGGGTACGACGGCTGGCGAATTGGCCCCCTCGATCCTGCAGACCTGAGCTTGCGGGAGGCGATCGCCGACTCGCTGGCGCCCGCCGCCCACGCCACCGCCATCGAGGGAAGCGCTCCCCGACGGGTGTCCTCGCCCCGCTGGTTGGTGGCCCGGTTCTGGGACGCCGTCGCCGACATCTACGTGCGGACCGCGGCGGCGTCGATCGATGCCGGCCACCGCGCCTTCGCCACCATGGATGCGACGAGGGTCGATGCCGGCGATCGGAACACCTCCTCGGGTACCGAGCTCGGGAGCTGGCTGGCGTCCACCGCGTCGTCGGTCTCGGCGACGGCCACCATCTCGCTTCGCCTGGAGGCCCCGATACCGCTGGGGGCCGAGTTGGATCCCCGCGACGTGGCGCCCCTCGATGAGCCCGCCACCGGGGACGGCATCGAGGTCCCCGAACCCGGCTCGTCCCTCCACCCGCCCGGCGACCCCGTCGACATCGACGATTTCCGGGGCGTGCTGGAGATCGGCAGCCGCGCCGACCCCAGCCTGGTCCTCGACGCCACCGACCTGTGGGCCGCGCCCGCCGAGGTCCTCGACCGCTTCGGCCCGACGGTCGAAGATGACCTGTTGACCGTCCTTCACCGTGCCGGCCGGGTCTGGGCGCCGTTGACACGGCTGTTGGCCGACGCCCGGCCGTCCACGCTCACCCTCGACGGCGAGGAGGTCGGAGACCTGTTGGGACCTCTCGCCGACCGGCTGGCCGCCGCGGGCCTGGAGATCCGCTGGCCCTCGACCGTGCTGGCCGGCGTCGACCTCAAGCCGGTCGTGTCATCTGACCAACTCAGCTCGGACCGGCCCGGAACGCTGTCCTTCGCCAGCCTGTGCGAGCTCCACTGGACGGCCTCGGTCGACGGTGAGGAGCTCACCGACGCCGAGATCACGGCCCTGGCCGAAGCCAAGCGAGGCATCGTCCGCCTCCGGGGCCGTTGGGTCAAGGCCGACCCGGCCCGTCTGGCCCGTCTTCGTCACCGTCGGACGGTCAGCGCCGGAGAGGCGTTGGCGGTGGCCATGGGGGGCGAGCTCAACATCGACGACGAGACGGTGACGGCTGAGGTCCACGGTCCGCTCCTCGACGTCGCCGCCCGCCTCGCCACCCATGTCTCAGGAGATCGGCGACACGCCTGGAGCCCACCCGACGGCCTCCAGGCGACGCTGCGGCCCTACCAGCTCGACGGCGCGGCGTGGCTGGCCGAGATGGCCGACCTCGGCCTGGGAGGGGTGCTCGCCGACGACATGGGCCTCGGCAAGACCGTCCAGTTCCTGGCGCTCCACCTGTCGGGACCCGCCCCCGACCACCCCGACCGTCGACCGACGCTGGTGATCTGTCCGGTGTCGGTGCTGGGGAACTGGGCCCGCGAGGCCGCCCGGTTCGCGCCGTCGGTACCGGTGGTTCGCTACCACGGAGCCGAACGGTCCCTGGAGGCGATCACCCCCGGTTCGATCGTGCTCACCACCTACGCCGTGGCCCGACGCGACACGTCGGTGCTCAGCGCGGTGGAGTGGGGTCTGGTCGCCGCCGATGAGGCGCAGGCGATAAAGAACCCGACCTCGCGCACCGCCCGCGCCCTCCGTCAGATCCCGGCGACGGCCCGCTTCGCCCTGACCGGTACTCCGGTGGAGAACCGGCTGGTGGACCTGTGGGCCCTGTTGGACTGGACGACCCCGGGCCTGCTCGGGCCTCTGGAGGTGTTCCGGCGTCGGGTTGCCGTTCCCGTCGAGCGCGACCGCGACGGCGAGGCCGCTGCCTCCCTCAACCGGTTGATCCGGCCGTTCCTTCTGCGCCGACGCAAGTCCGATCCCGACATCGCCCCCGACCTTCCCCCCAAGACCGAGACCGACGAGGTCGTACCCCTCACCCTCGAACAGCGGACCCTGTATGAGGCGATGGTGAACGAGACATTGGCCCGGGTGGCCGAGGCCGAGGGCATCCAACGTCGGGGGCTGGTGCTCAAGCTCCTGACCGGGCTCAAGCAGATCTGCAACCATCCCGCCCAGTTCCTGCACCAGCGCCCGACCAACGGAGCGGGGCTGACGGGGCGGTCGGGCAAGTTCGATGCCACCACCGAACTGATCGACACGATCTGCGACGAAGGGGACTCGGTGCTGGTCTTCACCCAGTACCGAGCGATGGGGCACCTCCTCACCGACCACCTCGACCGGCCGGGCCGTCCGGCGATGTTCCTCCACGGCGGCGTCAACGAGTCGGCCCGCCAGGCGATGGTCGACCGGTTCCAGGCGGGCGAGGTTCCGGTGTTCGTGATCTCGGTGAAGGCGGGCGGGACCGGGCTCAACCTGACCCGGGCCAACCACGTCGTCCACTACGACCGATGGTGGAACCCGGCGGTGGAGGATCAGGCCAGCGACCGGGCCTGGCGGATCGGCCAGGACCGTCCGGTCCAGGTCCACCGTCTGATCTGTGAGGGAACCATCGAGGACAAGGTGGCGGCGATGCTGGCCGACAAGCGGGCGCTGGCCGACGCCGTGGTCACAGCGGGGGAAGGCTGGATCAGCGAGTTGGGCGACGCCGACCTGCGCCTGCTGGTCAGCCTCAACACCGCGCCACCCTCGGACCAGGCCGACGCCGACGACCTGACCCCACCGCTCACCGGCGGTGAACGGGCCGGGAGGTCACGCTGATGGCACGACAGTTCGGGAACACCTGGTGGGGCAAAGCGTGGGTCGATGCCCTGGAAGGCCGCGCCAACCTCGATCCCAACCGGCTTCCCCGGGGCCGCACCTACGCCCGGCACGATCACGTGAACCGCCTGGAGGCCGAACCGGGCCGGATCACCGCCCTGGTCCGAGGGTCTCGGGTCCTGCCCTACCGCGTCACGATCACGGTGAGAACCTTCGACGACGACCAGTGGGACCGGCTCGTCGATGCCCTCACCTCACAGGCGGCCCACGCCGCCGCCCTGTTGAACCACGAGCTTCTCCCCGAGGTGGTGGAGACCGCCCGGTCTCACGACGTCGATCTGTTGCCCGGTCCCGGCGACCTCCGGCCGTCGTGTTCGTGCCCGGACCACGCCGATCCGTGCAAGCACTCGGCAGCCGTCTGCTATGTGACCGCCGACCTCGTCGACCAGGACCCCTTCGTGTTGTTGACCCTTCGAGGTCGGGGCCCCGAAGCGGTGATGGACGCCATCCGGGCTCGCCGTCGCGCCCGGCCGGATACCTCCCCCACCGACGTCGCTTCCGGGGCCGAGGGTGGCCTCCTCGTCGACCCTGGCGTGCCGGCCCGCTCCGCCTGGAGGCCCGCCGAACCCACCGAAGAGATGTCACCGATCACATGGCCCGCTCCCCCGGAAACTCCGGGCGAGCCGGCGCCCTGGGCGAGTGACCCGCCGCCCGAGGCACCGTTCACCGCCGAGGGCCTGCGTCTGCTGGTAACCGATGCCGCCGAACGGGCCTGGGGTCAACTGGCGGAGGGTCAGCCGAGCGGTCTGCTCCTGGACACCTCGACCGACCTGGCCCGTCGCGCCGCCCGACGCATCGACAGGGGAGAACCGATCCAGGACCTGGCCCGGTCGGCCGGCGTCCCCTCCACCGCTCTCACCGCCCAGGCGGCACGCTGGGTCCATGCCGGCCCCGATGGATTCGACGTCGATGACGACGGACGTTGGCGACCGTCGCCGACGGTCCTGGAAGCCGGGCGAAGGGCGTTCCTCGACCTGGGGATCGATCCCAGGGAGATCCAGGTGCGGTCCAACCGGATCACGGTCGGAGACGTCCAGCTCCGCCTCACCGGCGACGGACGTTGGTGGCGTTACGAGCGGCGGGGGCGGACGTGGGAATTGGTCGAGGCCCCGTCAAAGGATCCCGAAGACCTGGTGAGCGCGCCGCCCGCACCCCGCTGACCCCAGGGCGAAGGACCGACGATCAGAACCGGCTTAGCAGGTGTTCGGCCACCCGACGCCGGGTGTCGGCATCGAGGTGAAGAGGCGTGAACAGCGAGTCGATCAGATCCTTGGGCGTGGTTACGGCGATACCCGCCAGGTTGAACGGCCCGTCGAACCATCCCGGCGGTGATGCCTCGAACACCAGGGCGCCCCGGACCGGCACCCGCTGGAACGGCGAGTCGAAAAGCAGACCGCTGATGAGCGAAGTCCGACCCCCCACCACGTTCAGGAGCTCGGACCCGGCATGGCCGCCCAGGAACCCCTTCTCGACCGGCTTGTCAGCATCGCCGATTCCGTCGACCACCCAGATGCCGCTCGGCGCCACCACGATCGACTCGTTCTCGACCTGGGTACCGCCCCAGGGTCGGGAGTGGATGATCTCCAGGCCGTGGGGACGCGCCGCCTCGAGCGCACGGGAGATAGAGCTGGCCGAGGCATCCGCGGCGGCCAACTTGCGCTTGGCCTCGACCTCGGCCGCTAGGGAGGGGCCCACCTGAGGCAGTTTCAGTCGCCGACGACCGTTCCCCGCCGGGCGGGGCTCAGGCGCAGGCGCCGGCAGGGGTGGGGAAAGCCGCACCTCTGACTGTTCGGGCCGAGGCCCGTGATCGGCGGCCGCGGCCAGATCCATCTCGCGTGCCTCGTGAGCCCGCTCCAGCTCCGCCCTCGCCGCCCGCTCCAGGTCGAGGCGTCGAACCTC
Source organism: Acidimicrobiales bacterium (assembly GCA_020439505.1). Classification (GTDB taxonomy): domain Bacteria; phylum Actinomycetota; class Acidimicrobiia; order Acidimicrobiales; family Iamiaceae; genus Aquihabitans. The sequence continues at coordinate 1,313 of JAGQSO010000199.1, read as the reverse complement.
GGCGTGACGAAGCGCCAAACGTTCCTTCTCGACGAGAGCCTCGTCCACCTCACCGGTCAGGCCTTCACGCTCCCGGTTGGGGCGAGGGTCCTCGAAGGGGTTGTCGGGTCGGTACTGGGTCACCCTCGGCCGTGGGGGTACCGAGACCGGATCGACCGGAGTCGCTTCGACAGGAGCCCCGTCCACGGGGGGCGGCGGTGCCTGGTCCTGAAGCGACTGGCGGGGATGCGAGCTGGTGCCGGGAACCGGGGCAGGGGCCGGGGCCGGGGCCTCGGCGATCCGCTGACAGGTCGGGCACACCGTCCGTTTGGATTCCTCGTCGTACCAGGCTTCCGAACGGGGCGGAAGCTTGGACGAGCACACCGAACAGGTGGCGCGGTGGCGGAGCTGGATGAGCTGCACGCGGACTACCGACCAGTGTGAAAGCGGTGCAGGGATCCGAGCGGCATCAACCAGACGCTAGCGCCCGCGCCGACCGAACCGGACCGACCACTGTCGGAGAAGCGGGTTCCGTCCCACTCAGTCGCGGCCCCACAACGTCAGGCGGGTTACGGGCATGAAGCCCATCCGCAGGAAACCGGGCCGGGTCAGGTCATTGGTGTAGGCGACCGCAGGCAACCCCGGCCCATCGGTCAACCGCTCCTGGACCAAGGCCTGCCACGCTCCCCGTCGACGGGCCGACGGTAGGGTCGCCGCCATCGCCAGGTTGACGACGTCGTGGGCCACGTAGCTGACCCCGGCCGCCACCGCGAGACCGTCCATGGACGCCACCCGAACCGAACACCCGGTGTCGAGGATCCCCACCGGGAGGACCGAACCCGCTTCGGGCCGGGTGGAGGGATCGCCGGGAATACCGAGCGGGTAGCCATCGATCATCACGGACTCGCCCCCAGCAGTCCCTCCCGATCGGTCACCACCTCCACGTCCATACCTTCGGGGCGACGCGGTACCGACAGAACCGGGGACTTGGCAACCAACACCGGATGCCCGTACAACACCCAGCCCCGGTGCCACAGGTCGGCGGTCGGCCACAACGACAGCAGGGTCGCGGTGGTCTGGCTGTTCTCGAAGAACTGCTCTATCTCGTCATAGACCGGGTCGTCACCTCTGGGCGCGGGGCGTGAGAGGACCGCCTGGTTGAGGTAGGCGACGGCACTGCCGGCGTCGGCCACGTTGGCGCCGTCGATCGCCAGCGCCCTACCGCCCGCCGCCATGGCGATCCGGGCATTCATCTCCGACTGGCTGTTCACGAACTGGGAGACCAAGGTGTCGTCGGGTTCGCTCTCCCGCCAGGCACGCTGCCAACGGCTGGC
>JAGQSO010000198.1 GCA_020439505.1 Acidimicrobiales bacterium | reverse complement strand
TAGACCACCGTCTCGTCCTCGGGTTCGAACGTACCGAACAGGCGGTCCCAGACGATCAGGATGCCGCCGTGGTTCCGGTCGATGTACTGGGGGTTCACGCCGTGGTGGACGCGGTGGTGCGACGGGGTGTTGCCCACCCGTTCGAACCGGCCGAGTCGATCGATGGCGTCGGTGTGGATCCAGTACTGGTAGATGAGGTTCAGCGAGCGAGAGGTGGCCACCATCTCAGGCCGTACGCCGAACAGGGACAGTGACGTGTACGGCACGTTGAACAGGAACGGATCGGTCACCGCCTGGCGGAGCGCGGTCGAGAGGTTGTAGCGCTCGCTGGAGTGGTGCATGACGTGGTTGGCCCACATGAAGCGGTGCTCGTGCCAGATCCGGTGGTTCAGGTAGTAGACGAGGTCCCAGCCGACGAGCGCGGCGGTCCAGCCGGCGATGCCGCCGCCCAGATCGGGAATGACCCGACGGCGCCACATGGCGCTGGACCGGGTGGCGTGTCCCCACGCCGTGGTCGCGGCAACCCCGGTGGCGGCGATCGTGGCGACTCCGCCGATCGAAGCCACCCGCCGTGCCCTTCTGGCCCGGATGCGGCTAGCTGCTCGTCCGACCCGCTCGGGTTCGGTCTCGGTCGAGGCGCCATGGCCGTCACCAGGTTCGCCTGATCCGGCTGCGTCGGCCTCCGCTCGCCGGGCGAGCTGGTCGGCCGCCGTGGTCACCGCGGCGGCAGCCAGGGCACCGCCGACCAGAAACTTGGCGTGGCGGCCCTTGCCCGGGGTTATCGAGGCCAACAGGCGTGGAGCCACGAGCGGAACGACCAGGCTCCCCATGCCCATCGCCAGGCTGGTGAGGGTGTCACGTCTTTCGTAGTCACCCGGTCGCGGCCCTGACACTTCTGCCCTGGCCTTGTGGTGCATGTGCTCGAGGCCCATCGTGGCGAAGTAGAGGGGTACCACGGCCACTTCTAGCTTCTTCACGACGGGTCCTCCGGAGTTGAGTCGTCAGTCCTCACCGTCGGGGTGGCTGGTTATGACGACCGGACAGGTGGCGTGGCGCACCACGTGGTCTGAGACCGAGCCGAGCAGCGCCCGTCTCAGACCACCGTGACCTCGTGTGCCCAGCACTATCCCGCGAGCCGATACCTCCTCGGCGAAGGCGAGGATCTGAGACCCTGGCTCACCCGCCAGGACCCGGATCTCGGCTCCTTCGAGGCCGAGCTCGGACACGACGGATCGGGCCAGAGCCTCGCCGTCTTCGGCGTTGGCACGGACCTGGGCGTCGAACGCCTCCGCCGACATCACTCCGCCGGCGATCCCGGTTCCGGTGACCAGCATCGGATCTGGTTCGTGGACCACGGTCAGGACGATTACGGGCCCGTCGGACCCGATCAGGTCAAGCCCCGCACGGAGGGCGAGGTTGGAGTGGTGCGATCCGTCGGCGCACAGCAGAAGTGGTCGGTCCATGGGCGAACCGTACCGCTACCCAACCAACCAATGCGTCGCGCCACCGACTCGGGCGGGATCGACGGCCGATCAGGTGCAAGACGAGGGCCCGAGGCGGCGCGTGTGGAGGCGGCGGAATGATGGCTCCCGGGAAGGTACGGCGTTGCGAGCAGCCCGCCTTCAGTTCGGGAGCGTTCCCAGCAGGCGTCGAGCCGTACGGTCCCAACGATCGAGGGCTTCGAGGTCAACCCGGACGGGATAGCGCTGGGCGAGGCGACCGGCCATCTGGCCCCGGACGAGACGGGGAAGCATCCGACGGGCCAGACCGGGATGGCGCGACAGGCGGCCGGCCATGTCGACCAGTTCGGTCGCCGACGGCTCGGGCCAACGCTGATCGAGCCCGGCCCGTGCGTTGGTCTCGTTGATAAGCCCCGCCGATATCAGCGTCCGGGCGCCGTCGGAACCCATCTCGGTGCTCAGGCGTCGGAAGATGTCCGAGGCCAAAAGGACGCCGCCGAGCTCCCGTTGGAACTGCGCCTGGTAGTTCCACAAGCCGTGTTCGTCGCCGGGGTCTTCGAGTCCGGCCACAAAGCGGGCGAGCGTGGTTCCGGCTATCAGCCCGGTCCCGATACCCGATCCGTGGGCGGGGAAGACCTGGCAGGCGGCATCGCCGACCAGGGCCAAACCAGGTGCGGTGAACCGGGCGTAGGGGCGTCGCAACGGGATCACTCCGAAGCCACCCGAGATGGTGGGGCCCAGCCACGGTTCACGGTCGCGCAACTCACCGAGCATCCGGGGCCCGGTTCCATGGCGTCCGGTGGCCAGGCAGCCGACCAGCACCCGAGCGTGGTCGAGGTCCTCGCCGACGGTGATCGCCACCGTCGAGAATCCACCGTTGACGCCGACCGCGGTCACTGTCTCGCCGGGGGAGGCGTGGTGTGCCTCGAGGAACCTCCCGGCTCCGGCGCCGTCGGTGATCTCGAGGTGGACGTCGGCGGCCGAGCACAGCTCTTGGCCCCGAACCGTCGGGCACCAGGGCTGCAGGACGGGTGACTGGCTGCGCAGCACGCCGCGACGCCCGGTGGCATCCACGAACAGGGAGGCGGCGAGGCGCCTACGGCTTCCCTCCGGCGTGGTCACTTCGATGGAGGCCAGCCGGGTACCGCGGTACTCGGCCGAAAGGTGTTCGGCGCGGTCGAGGATCGTCACCCCGGCATCGAGGGCCAGGGTCCGGAGCCGTCGGCCCAGGAGAGCCATGTCGGTGGTGACGGTGGGGGAGACCAGGGTCACCCCCGGCTGGCCTTCGGGTCCCACGATGTGGGTAACCCCGTGTTCGGCCACCCGCTCGGCTCCGGTGGGTGGAGCGACATCGGCCCGTTCGAACTGCCAGTCGAGCGTCCCGTTGTTCCACTGGGCGCCACCGTCGTCGGCGGGACGACGTTCCACGAGCACTACCTGTCGGCCCTGCCGGGCGATCTGGTACGCGGCGTTGGCACCGGCCGTTCCGGCCCCAACCACCACGACATCGGTCGACTCCCCGGTCACGGTCATCGTCGAAACCTAATGCCCGGTCCGGCAACCTTGGCAGGGCTTGGGTCTCAGCGACGCTGGCCGCGCTCCCTAACGGTTCGCCTCCTTAGTTGTCGCGACCGGCTATTGCGGCGGCGACGGCCAGGACCCGACGGGCGTTGTCGACGTGCAGGTTCTCGATCATGCGGCCGTTGTGGGTGACGACTCCCTTGCCGGCGGCGATCGCCTCCTCGAAGGTGGCGATGAGGGCACGGGCGTCATCGACCGCTTCGGGGGCGGGGGCCCAGATCCGGTTGGCCGGTTCCACCTGGCTGGGGTGGATGAGCGTTTTGCCGTCGAATCCGAGTTGGCGGCCCTGTAGGCATTCGGCTTCGAATCCGGCCTCGTCCTTGATGTCGTTGTAGACCCCGTCGAGGATCACCTTGCCGGTGGCTCGCGCCGCTAGCAGGCACAGGCCCAGCCCGGTGAGGAGAGGCTGGCGGCCAGGAACGTGTTCGGCGTGGAGCTCCTTGGCGAGGTCGTTGGTTCCCATCACCAACACGGTGAGCCGCTCGGATGCGGCGGCGATCTCCTCGGCGTGGAGCATGGCCACCGGTGTCTCGACCATGGCCCAGATCCGGGTGTGGTCGGGGGCGCCGCCCGCCTCCAGGCCTCTCTCGATGGCGTGGACGTCGGAGACCGAGCTCACCTTGGGGACCACGACCGCGGCCGGGCCGGCCTGGGCGGCGGCGGCGATGTCGGAGGCATGCCATTGCGTGTCGAGCCCGTTGACCCGGATGGTGACCTCCTTCGATCCGTAGTCGCCCGAGGAGGCCGCGGCGCAGACCCGTTCGCGTGCCTCGGCCTTGGCGTCGGGGGCCACGGCATCCTCGAGGTCGAGAATCAGGGCGTCGGCGTCGATTCCCTTGGCCTTCTCGAGGGCGCGCTCGTTGGCGCCGGGCATGTAGAGGACGGAGCGGCGGGGGAGGATCGTCTCGTCGGCCATGTCAGACCTCCAGGCCGGCGTTGCGGTAGCGCTCGGCCACGTCGGCGTCGCGAGCGGCGAGCTGGCGGGCGAGATCGACCATCACGTGGCACTGCTTGACCGAGGCATCGTCCTCCATCTTTCCGTCGATCATCACCGCGCCGCGGCCGTCACCCATCGCCTCGATCACATGGAGGGCGTGGGCGACGTCGGCCGGGTCGGGAGAGAACACCCGCTTGGCGATGTCGATCTGCACGGGGTGCAGGCTCCAGGCCCCGACGCAGCCCAACAGGAAGGCGTTGCGGAACTGGTCCTCGCAAGCCACCACGTCCTTGATGTCGCCGAACGGGCCGTAGAAGGGGAAGATTCCGTTGGCGGCGCAGGCGTCGACCATGCGGGCGATCGTGTAGTGCCACAGATCCTGCTGGTAGGTGGTGCGGGCGCTCTCGATGTCACCGTCGATGGGATCCTGGCGGACCAGGTAGCCGGGGTGGCCGCCACCGACGCGGGTGGTCTTCATCCGCCGGTTGGCGGCCAGGTCGGCGGGACCCAGCGAAAGCCCCTGCATGCGGGGACTGGCGGCGCAGATCTCCTCGACGTTGGCAACGCCGCGGGCGGTCTCCAACAGGGCGTGGACCAGGATGGGGCGCTCCAGACCGGCTCGGGCCTCGAGCTGGGCGAGGAGCCTGTCGACGTAGTGGATGTCCTCGGGGCCCTCGACCTTGGGGACCATGATCACGTCGAGCTTGTCTCCCGCTTCGGTCACCAGGGTGATCAAGTCGTCGAGGACCCAGGGGGAGTCGAGGCTGTTGACCCGGGTCCACAGCTGGGTGTCTCCGAAGTCGTTCTCACGGGCGATCTTCACCAGCCCGTTGCGGGCCGCTTCCTTGTTCTCGGCCTTGATGGCGTCCTCGAGGTTGCCGAGGATGATGTCCACCTTGGCGGCGATGTCGGGGACCTTGGCCGCCATCTTCTCGTTGCTGGGATCGAAGAAATGGATCATCCGCGACGGGCGGGTGGGGATCTCGCGCACGGGGTCGGGTGCTCCGGCGGCGAGGGGGCGGAAGAAGTCCTTCGGGTTGCGCATCGAGTCTCCAGGGACGAGCGGGTTTGTCGCGCCAACCCTACGGAACGCTTGCAGTTCGCCTCCAAACCTTCGTCAGCGGCCCCGTCGGCCGACGGCTCGGGTCTTGACCAAACGGTCAAGTTTGTGAACTAGGGTCGTGCGGACATCGCCGGCAGGGTTGTCGGCCACCGACCGGAGGTAGTGCCCGTGTACCAGTGGACCGAAGAGCAGGAGATGATGCGGGGCGCCGTCCGGCAGTTCATCGACAAGGAGATCCGGCCCCGGATCGATGAGTTCGAACACGGCGACACCCCGCCCTACGACGTTCTCCGCAAGATGTACAAGGACTTCGGGATCGACGTCGTCAGCCGGGACCGCCACCAACGCCAGATCGAGTTCGAGCGCTCGGTGGAGGCGGCCATCGCCGAGGGCAAGGAGCCGCCGGAGAAGGCCAAGCGTGACGGGGACGGCGGCACTGCCGCACTGACCATGATCCCCATCATCGAGCTGTGCAAGGTGTGCCCGGGCATGGTGACGGCCATGGGCGTGTCGGTCGGGCTGACCTCGGCCGCCATCATGTCCAAGGGCACCATCGACCAGAAGGAGCGCTGGGTCGGTGACCTGCTCACCATGGACAAGATCGGGGCCTGGGCCATCACCGAGCCCAACTCGGGGTCCGATGCGTTCGGTTCCATGAAGTCCACCGCCCGCCGCGACGGTGACGAGTACGTGCTCAACGGCTCCAAGACCTTCATCACCAACGGGCCCTACGCCGACACCATCGTGTTCATCTGCAAGTTCGACGAGGGCAACGACCCCGCCGAACGCAAGATCTTGTCGTTCGTGCTGGACAAGGGCACACCCGGCCTCGAGCAGTCCAAGCCCCTCCGCAAGATGGGCATGCACTCCTCGCCGACCGGTGAGCTGTTCCTCGACGATGTCCGGGTGGGGAAGGATCGCCTGGTCGGTGAGACCGAGAACCCCCCTGCCGGTGGTCGAGAGGGGGCTAAGGCCACCTTCATGCAGGAGCGGTCCGGCGTGGCTGCCATGGCGCTCGGCATGATCGAGGAGTGCCTGACCATCTCGGTGGATTACGCCAAGAACCGGGTGCAGTTCGGTCAACCCATCGGTGAGTTCCAGCTGATCCAGGACAAGTTGGCCCGCATGGAGGTGGCTCGGCTCAACGTCGAAAACCTGGTGTTCCGCACCATCGAGATGTCGGCCCACGGCCACACCATGACCCTGGCCGAGGCCTCGGCCATGAAGCTCTACTCGGCCCGCGCCGCCACCGAGGTGGCGCTCGAAGCGGTGCAGATCCTCGGCGGCAACGGCTACATGAGCGAGTTCCGCGTCGAGCAGCTCGCCCGTGACGCCAAGGTCCTCCAGATCTACGCCGGCACCGACGAGATCCAGATCACCCACATCGCCAAAGACCTGCTTCGCCGTTAGGCCGGATCCGCCGAAAGGCGGAGCCTTCCGGCGGAGTTGGTTCGCCGGCCTGACGGCCGTCGGCTTCGCTGCTACGACCGGCGAAGCCGATCTCCGCAGGTCGGGGGCTCCGCCACAAAGGGCTCTGCCCCCGAACCCCCGCCGAGTCCTGTGGTTTCAGCTCGTCAGACAGCCGAGCACTAGGGGCCGAGCCGCTAGGCGTCGTAGGAGGCGAGCCGCCAGGCGAGCCGACCCATAAGCACGGCATGGATCAGACCGAGGAGAAGCCTCGGTCTGATCACCCTCGTAGCGGCGACGGCTGGACCTACCCGTTAGGCGTCTCAAACACCCATTGAGCGGCCGATTATCTCCTTCATGATCTCGGTGGTGCCTCCGTAGATGGTGGTGATGCGCACATCGGCGTAGGCGCGCGCTATCGGGTACTCCAGCATGTAGCCGTAGCCGCCGTGGAGTTGTACGCAGGTGTCGACCACCCGCTTGTGGAGCTCGGTACACCACCACTTGGCTTGGGCGGCCTCCTCGGCGGTGAGCTCACCGGCGTTCAGGGCTTCCACGCAGCGATCCACGTACACCCGGGCCAGGTCGATCTCGGTGCGCATCTCGGCCAGGCGGAACCGACTGTTCTGGAACGAACCGACGGGCTGGCCGAAGGCGGTGCGCTCCTTCACGTAGTCGAGGGTCCAGCCCAGCGCCGCTTCGGCGCCGGCCACACCGGCCGCGGCGATGGACAGACGTTCCTGGGGAAGGTTGTGCACCAGGTGCATGAACCCCTGGCCTTCGGTGCCCAACAGGTTGGTGGCCGGGACGGCCACGTCGGTGAAGAAGAGCTCGGCGGTGTCCTGGCTGTGGAGCCCCACCTTTTCAAGGTTCCGTCCCCGTTCGAACCCGTCCATGCCCCGCTCGATGACCAGCAGGCTCATGCCCTTGTGGCGTTGGGTGGGATCGGTCTTGACCGCGGTGATGATCAGGTCGGCGTTGATCCCGTTGGTGATGAACGTCTTGGAGCCGTTGACGACGTAGCTGTCTCCGTCGCGCACCGCGGTGGTGGTCATCGAGGCCAGGTCCGAGCCGATGGCGGGCTCGGTCATGGCCACTGCGGTGATCAGCTCTCCCGAGGCGATGCCGGGTAGCCAGCGGTCCTTTTGTTCGGGGGTGCAAAGCGACAAGAAGTACGGCAGGCACACGTCGTTGTGGAGGGTAATGCCGAGCCCGGCCCCGCCCGCCCCGGCGGCTTGGACCTCTTCTCCGATGATCAGGTTGTAGCGGAAGTCCTCGACGCCGCCTCCACCGTGGGATTCGGGGACGTCGGTGCCGAGGAAGCCGGCGGCGCCCGCCGCGGCGAACAACTCCCGGGGCACGATGCCGTCGCGTTCCCACGCCTCGACGTTGGGGCTGATCTCCCGGGCCACGAACTGGCGGAAGGAGTCGCGGAACATGTCGTGTTCTTCGTTGAAGATCGTGCGGCGCATGGGCGCATTCTGATCCACCAGCCACCTTCGGTGGCTGGTGATGCGTGTAGTGGTGACTTCGATCCGTCGGTTACCCGGACGCGTGGTGCGCCTGCGGCGCATGCCTGCTGGTTCCGGGGATACAGGTGCTCGCTTCGCTGCGCCGTATCACCGCCGTTTGTGAAGTGGCTCGCGAGCTCCCCACTGCACAAACGGTCCGGTGGCTGGTGACGCGAGTAGTGGTGACTTCGGTGGTGACTCGCTTCGTGGTGGTGGTGGGAGCGTCGGTATTGTGGGGGCGAACTGAACGCCGGGGAGCTCGTGGAGTCGGGCTGAGAGGGTGACCATGCCGTCAGGCACCGTCACCGACCCGTGGACCTGAACTGGGTAATGCCAGCGGAGGGACGCGATGACCGGGGACGAACAGTCCACCAACACGACCGCCACCCGGGTGCTTCTCTTCGTGGGGGGCGACCCCGAGTTCGCACTGCCCACCGACTCGGACCGGCCCCTGCTCGATGCCAGCGGAGGAGCCGAGGCGGGGGGAGCGGTGCTGGTGGTGGCAGCCGATTCGGGGCTGGACCGGGCCCTCGTCCTCGGTGTGTCGGTCGATCACGTGGTGGGTGACATGGACTCGGTGTCTCCCCGGGCGTTGGAGGCCGCGGTCCGCTCGGGGGCCATCGTTCACCGCCACGAGGCCGACAAGGATGCCACCGACCTGGAACTGGCCCTGGATCTGGCCGTCGAGCTGACCCAGACGGTCACGGGTGGTCGTATCCCTGGGATCCACGTCGTCGGTGGGGGAGGGGGACGCCTCGACCACCTGTTGGGAGACGTGATGTTGCTGGCCGCTCCCCGGTTGGCTGCCTTCACCGTCACCGCCCGTTTCGGCCCCGCTCGCCTAGCCGTGGTCCGCCCCGATCTCCCGACCACCTTCGACGGGTCCCCCGGCACCGTGGTGTCGCTGTTGCCGATCCACGGGGAGGCCTACGGGGTAACCACCACCGGTCTGCGTTGGGCGTTGACCGATGGTGACCTTGCCGCCGGCACCACCCGGGCCGTCAGCAACGAGATGATCGGAGGGCCAGCCACCGTTTCGCTGCGAGCCGGCACACTGGCCGTGGTGCTCCCCGGCACCGGTACCGGTCGCCGGAATGGGATCGCGCCCCGTACCGGCCCGTATGACCCGGCACCCCGGTTGGTGCCCGAGGGCGGGGAACCAACGGGTGAGCCGACCCAGCAGCCCAGCCGGGCTGGGGCCTTGCACGACGAGGCTGACGTCAACCCTGAGCCGGAGGAGAAGTGACCTCTCGGCTCTCACCCCAAGGAGATCGTGTCGATGATCGCTGAACTTCAAGTACTGCCCCGCCCAGCCGGAACCGAGGCGGTGCCCTACGCCAACGTGGAAGCGGCCATCGCCGCACTCGGTGCGTCGGGCCTGCGCGTCGAGGTCGGCGCCTTGGG
>JAGQSO010000197.1 GCA_020439505.1 Acidimicrobiales bacterium | reverse complement strand
AGCAGGTCTCGGGTTCGTCCCAGTGCTCCCACAGGCGCCGGGCCTGGTCGGTGGTGGCGAGGCGGTCACCCCGACCGGCGAAGATCGCCCGGGCACCATGGGGTGTGGCCACCGGCATCGCCAGCGGGGACACCACCCGGTGGACGTCCTGGGCCGTCCCGTTGAGGATGTTGTGCTCGATGCTGCGCATCTGAAGGTGACGGGGGGCGTGGTGTTCGATCAGGGCCGGGAAGTCGATGACGGGGATTCCCGCCATCACCATGTCCAAGTCGGAATCGACCGAAGCCACCAGCGACGCCACCAGGCCACCCAGCGACACCCCGAGGATGCCCAGGCCATCGGGGTCCTGGGCCCGGACCCAGCTCAACAGCCGGCGGACGTCCCACAGGGCCTGGGTCAGTCCGTGCACGCTGTTCATGAACTCGAAGCTCAAGAACTCCTCGCCGTTGAAGCGGCTGGGACGACGAGCCCCGTGGACGGGCAGGACGATGGCAGCCACGTTGACGCCCAGTTCCTGGTGCAAGAACGGGGCCCGGAAGCTGAACAGGTCCATGAACGTGGAGCCGCATCCGAACCCGTGGATGGCCACCACCCATGGCCGGCTGCGGTCGCGGTGGCGGAGCAGCCAGGCCGACGCGGTGCGGTTGGCCTCGAACGACAACCAGCGATCGGTACCCGGCACCCCCAGATGGGGTTCGTAGCCGCTCTGCCACCACAGCCGCTCGTAGCTGTGACCCAGGGCCCACCCCTTGGTGCGCACGGGATCCTCCAGGGGAGGTGGGGCGCGGTGGAACGAGGCGGGATCATCCAGCCATCCGTTCTCGGTGAACAGGGCATGGGCACGGGCCAGCTCGTCGCTGACCCTCATGTAGTCAGCCCGTCGGGGGAAACGGTTGGGCCCCACCGCCAGGGCCATGATCGACTCGTCCATCACCACGTGGCCGACCAACGCCGGGGTGAGGCGGGCCGGTGGAACGCCGGGCACGTCCTCGCCCAGCATCTCTCCGACCAGGTAGCGGACCGTGCGGGGCCAGGCCAACGACAGGCGGGCCAAGGGTTGACGGGCCAGCTTCTTCTCCACCGACCGGGGGACCGAGGCCACCTTGGCGACGGTTGCCCCCGGATGCCACCAGCCGTCGTGGCTGTCGGGGTCGGGGTGGTCCACCGCCTCGGGCGGGTCGACCGCCTTGGTGGCGGTCTTGCCCTTGGAATCGTTTGCGCTCATTGAGGCCTCCCCCGGGAAGCGGTTACGGGTATTGCGGGATCAGAATCTGGCGGTCCAACTGTCGAGCTCGGCCGCCAGGTCGGCGGTGAGCAGCCACGGGTCGGGCAGTGACGCGGAGCAGCCCAGGACCGACACGGACATGGTGTCCACGTAGCTCCAGGCGGTGATGTTCAGGCCGATGCCCTCCAGGATCGGACCGCACGAATACAGCGAGGTCACCGCTCCGCCGTCGATTTCGAGCTGGGTGCGGGGACCGCGCACGCACGAAGCGACGATGTTGAGGGGCGGTCGCAGGTGGTCGGCCAGGTTGGTGGCACCCCAGACCCTGGGCAACAAGCCGTGCAGACCGGCGGGGACCAGGCCTGAGCGCCATTCGAACAGGTCGGGCCCGAACTCCTTGCGGATCCGCCGTACCGCCACCGAACAGTCGTTGATGTGGCGGATGCGCTCCATCGGGTCGGCCAGATGGGTACCGAGGGGCAGGAAGATGTTGTCGACGTGGTTGCCGAGCAGGCGGTGGACGTCGGTCCGGGTGGCCATGGGGACCGACGCCACCATGGTCTTGTCCGGCAGGGTGCCCATTCGGGCCAGGTAACGCCTGATCCCTCCGCCGCACAGGGCCAGGAAGGTGTCGTTGAGGGTCACCCCGACCATCCGCTTGGCGGTGATGAGAGAGGCCAGCGGCAGGTCCAACCCGGCGAAGGTCCGATCGGCGGTCAAGGCCACGTTGAACGGAGTCTTGGGTCCGGCGAAGGCGCCGGGAAGGTGGGTGGTCACGGTCTTGCGGGCGACTCGGGCGTTCTTGATGCCCGATGCGGTACGACTGACCATGCGAGGGACCGTCTTGACCGCCCGGGCCGCTCCCGCCCCCGCCGCCCGGTAGAGCTGGCGGGAGGTGGGGATCGGCTCGGGGCGGAAGGCGTCGACCACCGCCGCGGCCTCGTCGGTCACGAAGGCGTTCTCGAGCAGGGACACCGAGGCCACCCCGTCGGCCAGGGCATGGTGCAACTTCATGACGAAGGCGACCCGACCTCCCTCGAGGCCGTGGACCACCGTCATCTCCCACAGCGGACGGTCGCGGGGCAGAGCTACGCCGGCGATGTCGGCCACCACTTGATCGAGCTCGCGCTGGCCTCCCGGGGCCTCGGCCTGGGTGGTGCGGAGATGGTTGGCGATGTCGAAGTCGGGGTCGTCGACCATCACCGGATTGCCGATGTTGTGGGGGGCGGGAACGACCCGGCGTCGAAGCACCGGCATTCGGCTGAGCCGCTCCTCGATCAGCTCGGGCAGATCTTCGGGCGACAGCGGTTCGGTCCGGGCCGCCAGGTCGACCACGACGACCTTCATGGTGTGCATGTGGGCGTTGGTGGTCTCTGAGTAGAGGAAGCGGGCGTCGAGACCCGACATGACCTTCATGCCGAGGACCTCCCCCCGGACTCGAGTACCTGGAGAACCGCGCCGACCAGTCCGCTGCTGCGGTCATCCCCGGTGATGCCCAGGTTCATCTGGTTCATGACGTATCCGAACGCCCACTCGCCGGCCGCATCGGCCATGCCCAGCGAGCCTCCTGCCCCGGCGTGACCGAACGAGCCGGACGGCCCGAACGGTGGTGGGGTCATGAAACCGAGGCCGAACGGCATCGGCAGCCCGATGACCCGGTCGGTGTCGGACACCACGACCTCGCTGGCCCGTGACAAGGTCTCGGGGGTGATCAGGCGGATCCCGTCCACCTCACCGATGAGGGCGGCGTACATCCGTGCCACCGAGCGGGCGGTTCCGACCCCGTTGGACGAGGGCATCTCCGCCGCCAGCACCTCGGGGCGGTTCCACACCTCTCCGTACCCGGCGAGGGCGGCGGGACGGCCCAGCACCTGACCCAAGAGGGTGTCGGGACCCATGAAGGCGTCCATCGCCACCTGGATGGCGGGCTCCACCACCGGCGGGTACAGGCGGGCCACCCTCGGGAGTTCCGACGCCGGGAGACCGATGAAGAAGTCCAACCCCAGCGGGTCTGCCACCTCGCGGGCGAAGAAGGTTCCGAGGCTGACACCGCTCACCCGGCGGACCACCTCACCCAGGATCCAGCCGAAGGTGCGGGCGTGGTAACCGTGAGCGGTGCCCGGTTCCCACACCGGTGCCGCGGCAGCGATGGCCGCCACCACCTCGTCCCAACCGAGGACATCCTCCATGGTGACCGTTTCGGGAACGGCGGGCAGGCCCGCCTGGTGGGACAGCACCCAACGCAGGGTGACCGCACCCTTGCCTTGGGCGGCGAAGTCCGGCCAGTAGCGGGCCACCGGCGCGTCCAGATCCAGCGCTCCCCGTTCGACCAGCATGTGGACGCAGGTGGCGGTCATGGCCTTGGTGGTGGAGAACACCAGTTGGATGGTGTCTCGTTCCCACGGCCGCCCCGCCTCCCGGTCAGCGAGCCCGCCCCACAGGTCCACGACCGGACGACCCCGGTGGTAGACGCACACCGCGGCACCGATGTCGTCGTGTTCGGTGAAGTTGGCCGCGAACGCCTCGGCCACCGGCTCGAAGCCCGGCTCGACGTCCCCCTGGACCGTGACGGTATGACCACCCACGGTTCGGACCATACCGGCCGCATTCGGCCGGCGACAGGGCCGATGACCCGGTGTGACAGGCGACCAAACACCGAGCGAACCTCGCTACCAGGGGCGAGGCAGGGGGCTTACGATCAGACGATGACGTCCGCTGATTCCGTGACCCGCCGTACCCGTCGATGCGTTCTCTCGATGGCGTTGACCGTCGCCTTGGCCGCGTCGACCGTGGCCTGCGGGTCGGACAGCAAAGACGAGACCGGCGCCACGACATCGGCCCCTACGGCGACATCGTCGTCCACCTCCTCGCCCGCGGCGGACCCCGGCACCCCGTCACCCAGCGGCACCTATGAGGTTGGTCGGGTGGAGCGGACCTACGTGGACGAGGGCCGGGTCACCGCCGCCCATGGCGGCCAGCCCGAGAAGCCGTCGCGCACCCTGCCGACGATTGTCTTGTACCCGGCGGGCAAGGCCGGTGAGGGCGCCGAGCCGCTGGACGGCCCATGGCCGCTGATCGTGTTCTCCCACGGCAGCACCCGGGCCGGGGTCGACTACCTGGCGACGCTCGAATGGTGGGCGTCGGCCGGATATGTGGTGGCGGCACCGAACTTCCCCCTGTCGACCACCGATGT
>JAGQSO010000196.1 GCA_020439505.1 Acidimicrobiales bacterium | reverse complement strand
TCGCCGATCTGGTGCTGTTCGGACGCCACTGGGGCTTCGAGGTCGGTGAGGTCGAAGTCCCGGTCCGCTGGTGGCACGGCGACGCCGACCACATCGTTCCCCATGCCCACGGGGAACACACGGTGGCGAGGATCCCCGATGCCCGACTGCTCACCCTTCCCGGCCAGAGCCACCTCGGGGGCCTGGGCGTGTCCGAGGAAGTCCTGGACACCCTGCTCGACCTGTGGCCCACCCGTTCGCCGGGCGGGGCGTCGAAGCAGGTCCTCGAACCGAAGTAGTTCCTAGGTCTGATCACCCTCGCAGCGATGAGGACTGGACCTATCTGCTAGGTGCCTACAGCCCTCACCTGGGAGAGGCTCCGGCTGGTTCGCCCTGACCTGGTGACGTAGGCAACACTCCGAGGAGGAGAACTCGACGACCCCGGGGCGTCGATTCCGGACAAGGGGGATGGAACCGTTGTTCCGTCGAATCGCAGTCGTGGTGGCCGGCGTGCTGGCCGGCCTCAACCTCATCGTGGTCTCACCGGTGTCGGCCGGTGCGTTGGTGGCCGGAGGGAGCGTGAACCAGGTGTACGCCACCGGTCTGACGCCGGGCGGGAACGTACGGCTTATCGACGACGATGGTGACGAGGTGGCATCCGGTGTCGCCGACTCGGCCGGGGCGTTCCTGTTCCGCAAGGTGACGGCGGGTTCCGACTACCGGGTGGCGAGCGGTTCGGATTCCGTTGCCGGTCTGAAGGTGACCGACCCCGAGGATCATCCTGGTGACTCCTGGTACGACAACGAGGCCGCCGCCAACCCGATCAACTCCGGGTACGGATACCTGACGACCCGGGACGGCACCAAGCTGTCGGTGAACGTGAACTTCCCGGTCGGGGCGGGGACAGGGCCCTGGCCGGTGCTGGTCAACTACTCGGGCTATGACCCCTCCAAGCCCGGTAACCCGCCCTCGGAGTCCTTGTTGTACATGGCCCAGGGCTACGTGGTGGTCGGCATCAACATGCGGGGTACCGGGTGTTCGGGGGGAGCCTTCGAGTTCATGGAGGACCTCCAGGCCACCGACGGCTACGACCTGGTGGAGCTCCTGGCCCGCCAGAGCTGGTCCAACGGAGACGTAGGGATGACCGGCATCTCCTACTCCGGGTACAGCCAGCTCTACGTGGCGGCGACCAAGCCGCCTCACCTGCGGGCCATCACGCCGCTGTCGCCCTATTCGGACACCTACACCGGCATCTTGTACCCGGGCGGGATCCTCAACGACGGCTTCGCCTACGAATGGGCGTCTGACCGTGAGAACGGCGCGCGACCCCGGGCCCGGGGTTGGGTGCGGGACCGGATCGCCGGCGGCGACACGGTCTGTGACCGCAACCAGGACCTCCGGCTCCAGTCCAAGCCCCTCCTGGAACGGATCCGCAACACGCCCTTCGCCGATCACGAGTTCGACTACCTGAACCCCGAGACCTTCGTCGATCGGATCGAGGTACCCACCTACCTGGCCAGTCAGTGGCAGGACGAACAGACCGGCGGCAGCGCCGCGAACCTGATCGAGTTGTTCGACCCCGAGACCGTGGTGTTCGCCAGCTTCGCCAACGGAACCCACGTCGATCCGATGGCCCCATCCGAACTCGTCCAGGTGATGGCCTTCACCGACATCTACGTCGGCCGACGGATCCCCTCGATGTCGCCGTTGGTGGCGTCGGCCGCCCCCGGGGTCCTGGCCAGTGACATCTTCGGCAGTGACGACACCGAGGCCTTCGCCCTCCCGCCCACCCCCTTCGCCGACGCCCCGACCTATGCCGCGGCCCGTGCCGGGTACGAGGCTCAGCCGCGGATCAGGATCAAGTGGGAGAACGGCGGGGTCCCCGGACGAGAAGGGCTCCCGCTGGCTGCAGCGGAGACGCGCCATCGCTCGTGGCCCCTCGCCGGCCTGGAGGCCGAACGCCTCTACCTCCACCCCGACGGTCAGCTCTGGGACTTCCCCACCACCGTTGCTGATGATGTGGCCCGAGCCTCCTCGGCCTACGTCTATGACCCGTCGACCAAGCGACGGCGCACCTTCGATGGCTCGACCGGCGAGGTTTGGCATCCCCATCCTGATGTGAAGTGGAACCCGCTGAGCGAGGGGAACTCGCTCAGCTACCTGAGCTCGGCCTACGCCGAGGACGTGGCCTACGCCGGTCGGGGTTC
>JAGQSO010000195.1 GCA_020439505.1 Acidimicrobiales bacterium | reverse complement strand
GCCAGATCGATTGGTGAGGCCTGCTACGGAGCGACCGGTTCCCCGTTGATCACCCGGTAGGAGTAGGCGATCATCGTGATGGCGATCGGGATCGACACCAGGAGCCCGACGTAGCACACCAGCGAACCGAGGTAGTACACGAGGTAGCTGACGAGCAGGACCAGCAGCACCGGTCCGATGTTCGCCCTGACCATCTCGATGGAGCCCTTGATTGCGTCGACCGGGCCTTCACCACGGTCGATCGCCCGCAGCGGGGCGTAGGCAACGAAGAACATCCAGATGATCCCCGGGATGAAGCAGAGCATGAAGCCCACGACGGCGCCGAGACCCACCACGATCACGGTGAGCACGAACGGTCCGATGTTGGTGGAGTCGGTGAACATGCTCATCGCGGGTGCCCGCCCCTGGGTGACCGCCAGGGACGCTCTGTAGACGCCGGCCTGGACCGCGAAGCTCACGATGATCACCAGGGCCATGGCGACGGCCCAACCGAGGAACGCCAGGAATGCGCTGTCCCCCGAGATCGCGGGCACCATGACCAGGAAGGCAAGGGCGCTGACCACGACGGTTGCCACGAACACGCCCAGTACCAGGAGGATGAACTCCTTCGCGTACTCCTGGAACTTCTTCCAGCCGTAGGAGAAGGCGGCCCCGACGTCCAGTTGTGGGGCGCCGCCATAGCCGCCGCCGTAGGGCTGCGCCGGCGGCATTCCACCTCCGGGGGGCGGGGGCATGCCCCCGCCGGGAGGGCCGGCTGGCGGGGGAGTACCGCCGCCAGGTGGTGGTGGTGGCATGTTGGGGTCACTCATGGATCCTCCGAAAGGTGGATTCTTGTTGGGCGGGATGGCTGCCGCTTCGGTGCGACTGCTCGCACACCCCCATCGGCAGTTCTCAGGCGTTCGTTACCGTTGAGTCGGCGAACTGGTCCATCAGGGTGAGCCGATCGGGCCTGTTGAAGATGTTCACGAGTCCCCAGATCTGGATCACCAGGAACCCGATGAAGCCGATGCAACAGGGGATGATCGGCACCAGCCACACGGCGCTCCGCTTCATCGCCGCCGCGGTGGTCAGGTTGTTGCCCGACGCGTCGGTGATCCTGAGGCCCATGATCATCTTGCCGAGGGTCTGCCCCCGGGTGGAGGCCATGAGGGACTCATAGAGCCAGTAGAGGACCCACAGCGCCAGGGAGATGAAGAGGCTGGAGACGTTCGCACCGAGGTTCAGGTCGTCCACCGCACTCGTCGAGCTGGCCGCATCGGCGAACACCAGGGCGGCCATCAGGATCCACACCCCGATCCAGACGACCACGAGGATCCCGAAGTCGATGAGACGGGCCACCAGGCGCTTGCCCGGATCTGCCGGTGCGACACCGAAGCCGCCGTAGCCGCCTCCTGGTGATCCCGGTACGTAGGGTTGCGCCGGTGGTTGGTTCCACTGGCCTCCGCCGGGGGCGCCGTAGCCGCCGGCGCCGGGAGGTGGAGGGCCGGGCGGTCCACCCTGGTTGCCGCCGGGAGGCGGACCTGGTGTCGGGGGCGTGCCCGGGGGCGGAGGAGGCAGGTTTGGATCGCTCACCGAATCCGACGCTATAGGCGCCGTGCGTCGCGAACGGGGATTTGTGTCCGCGAGGGCTCCGATTCGTGTGCGGATTCGTGTGCG
>JAGQSO010000194.1 GCA_020439505.1 Acidimicrobiales bacterium | reverse complement strand
TCCCGCCGGTGATGTGGCTCCCGCCGATGCTGATGACTCGGCTCCCGCTGAAGCTGGCGACGCGGCACCCGCCGATGTCGATTCCGACTGGGTCCTGCCGGCCGAACCCGATAGCGGGCCTCCCACCGCGCCGGTCCCCATGCTCGAGCTCGCCTTCGACGAGGTTCCGCCCACTCCCCCCGATGACGGCACCGACAGCGACGACGCGTTCTTGGCCGAGCTGCGCAAAGCGATGGCCGACGACTCGCCACTGGGGCCACGCGACGACGATGCCTCGCCTGGTTCGACCTCGATGTCCGACGATGATGACGAGGACCGCAAGGGTTGGCGTTTCGGTAAGCGTCGTTGAGCGAGACCGATCCTGTCGATCCGGTAGTTCAAGACGAGAGCCCGGACGGTCCCGCCCCCCGAAAGCTCACGCTGTTCGCTCTGGTGGCGGTGGTGGTAGTTGCCATCGACCAGCTCACCAAGACCTGGGCGGTGCGGACCCTCGACGACGGCCACTTCATAGAGGTCATCGGTTCGCTGCGGTTCCAGCTGGCCTTCAACACTGGGGCCTCTTTCAGCATGGGCAGCGGCAAGGGGATCGGCCCCTGGGTGACGGTCATCGCCATGGGGATGGTCGTGTTCCTGGCGGTCAGCAGCACCAGTCGCACCACCGGGGGGGCGGTGGCGGCCGGCCTCATCGGGGGTGGCGCAGTGGGCAACCTCATCGATCGTGCCTTTCGGGGTGACCAGGGTTTCCTGCACGGCGCGGTCGTCGACTTCATCAACCTCCAGTGGTGGCCGGTCTTCAACGTCGCCGACATGGGGGTTGTGGTGGGGGCGATCTTGCTGGTGATCGTCGGACTCAGGAACCCCTGACATGGCGGACTTCGTCGAGGAGGTACCCGAGTCCCTGGCCGGTGAGCGCGTGGACCGTGTGGTGGCGATGATCACCGGCCGGTCCCGTTCCGAGGTGGTGGCGCTGGTCGCCGAGGGCCAGGTCAGCCTCGACGGCGTCGTGGTCGCCAAGGGATCTCTGCGCCTTCCCGCCGGTTCGGTGGTGACGGTGTCGGTGCCCGACGTGGTCTCATCGGCCCTTCCGGTCGCCGACCCGTCGGTGATCGTTCCGGTTGTCCACGCCGATGACGAGGTGATCGTCGTCGACAAGCCGGCCGGGCTGGTGGTGCATCCCGGTGCCGGCCACCGTGAGGCGACGATGGTGTCGGGGTTGCTCACCGCCTACCCCGAGTTGGCCGAGGTCGGTGATCCCGCTCGGCCCGGGGTGGTCCACCGTCTCGATCGGGGCACGTCGGGTCTGTTGGTGGTGGCCCGCACCCCAGCGGCCTACGAGTCGCTGGTCGGACAGCTCTCGGCCCGTACGGTCGAACGCCGCTACCGCACCTTGGTGTGGGGTCATCCCGAATCCCAGAGGGGAGTGGTCGACGCCCCGATCGGACGGTCACCCCGCCACCCCACCCGCATGGCGGTGGTGGCGACGGGCAAACAAGCCCGAACCCGCTACGAGGTGGTCGCCACCTTCGCTCGCCCCACCCCGACCGCGCTGGTGGTCTGTCAGCTCGAGACCGGCCGCACCCACCAGATCCGGGTCCATCTGGCCGCCATCGGTCACCGTGTGGTGGGTGACGACCTCTACCAGGGCGTGCGCGAGTCGATCCCGTTGGGTCGCCCCTTCCTCCACGCCGAACACCTGGCGTTCGAACATCCCGCCACCGGCGAGCGGGTCAGCTTCGACTCGCCCCTGGCTCCCGACCTGGTCGAGGTGCTCGAGACGCTCGAGTAGCGGTCAGGTGACGGGCTCGGGCCAGGGCGCCTCGCCCCGGGTGACCGCCGCGATGTCGGCCAGGGTGCGGGCCTCGAGCATTCGGCGCATGTGCTCACCGACGTCGGCCCACACCGCCAGCAGAACGCACTGGCCTTCGTGGTCACAGGCGCCGTTCTGGTGGGGCTCACCGAAATCACCGACCGCGATCGGTCCGTCCACCGCACTGACGATGGCGGCGAGGGTGATCTCCTCGGGGGGGCGGGCCAGCACGTACCCGCCGCCCACCCCGCGCTTGGAGCGGACCACTCCGGCCCCTTTGAGGGCGAGCAGGATCTGCTCCAAGTAGGGCTGGGGGAGTCCGGTGCGGTCCGCGATGTCGCGCACCGAGGTCGGCTTGCCGTCACCGTGAAGCACCAGTGAGAGCAGGGCCCTCGCTGCGTAGTCACCCCGGGTCGACACCTTCACCCCGGCAACTCTAAGAGCCCTGGCTGGCCAGGCGGTGGTTCGGCGTGGTGGGGCCGGGGCCTCGGCGGTAGGTTGACAACGGTCGGCAAGAAAGGATCCCCGTGGACAACCCCGTCCTCCCGGACTACGCCGGGGGCTGCATCTCCAACATCGTTCCGGCCCTGCTCGACGGCGTTTTGGAGGACGGGTCCTCGCCCGGTGCATGGATGCCGCCCGCCGCGCTGGAGGCGGACCAGGTGGTGCTGTTGGTCCTCGACGGTCTCGGTTGGGATCAGTTGACCGAGCGTCGCCACATCGCCCCGACCCTGTCCTCGATGATCGGCGGGCCGATCACCAGCGTGTCGCCGTCCACCACCGCCACCGCCCTCACCTCCATCGCCACCGGGCTGACCCCCGGGGTTCACGGTGTGGTCGGTTACCGGGTGGCGGTGGACCATGACGTGTTGAACGTCTTGCGTTGGACCACCCCTGCCCTGGGCGACGCCCGGAAGCGGTTGGACCCCAACGAGTTCCAGCCCCACCCGTCGTTCCTGGGGCACCGTCCCCGGATCGTGACCAAGGCCGAGTTCGTGTCGTCGGGGTTCAGCGGCGCCCATCTGTGCGATGTCCGCTTCCGCGGCTATCGCACCACGGCGGTGTTGATGTGGGAGATCCGCCAGGCCCTTCGGGAGGGCGAGCCGTTCGTGTACGCCTACTACGACGGGATCGACAAGGTGTCCCACGAGTACGGCTTGCGCGACCACTTCGACGCCGAGGTGGCCTACGCCGACCGTCTGGTGGCCGACGTGTTGGAGTTCCTGCCCCCCGGGGCGGCGCTGGTGATCACCGCCGATCACGGCCAGGTGGATGTCGGCGACAACATCTTGAACCTCCACCCCGACGTCACCTCGCTGCTGTCGTTTCAGTCCGGTGAGGGGCGGTTCCGCTGGTTGCACGCCCGTCCGGGGCGCGACCGGGCCCTCCTGGAGGCGGTGGAGGCCCATCACGCCGACACCGGCTGGGTCGCCACCCGCGACCAGACCATCGACGAGGGATGGTGGGGACCGTTGGTGACCGACGCCGCCCGGTCCCGTCTGGGCGACGTGGCCCTGGTGGCCAGGGAGGACGTGTCGTACCACGACGAGGCCGACACCGGCCCCTACGTCCTGGTGGGTCGGCACGGTTCGCTCACCTCTGCTGAGATGCACGTTCCACTGCTGGTAGGAGTCAACCGATGACCCAGGCCCCTTCGGCCACCGAACCGACCGTCGAACCGGGCCAGGTGGCCCGGGGTGAGTTGGTCGAGCCGCCCCCCACTCCCGACGAAGCTGAGTCGGGCGACCGCCGGGAGGCGGTGGAGGAACCGGCCAAGGTCATGCGGATCGGCTCGATGGTCAAGCAGTTGCTCGAAGAGGTCCGGGGTGCCGAGCTCGACGAGCCGGCCCGTGATCGCCTGCGGGAGATCTATGAGATCTCCATCCGCGAGCTGGGATCGGCCATGTCCAGCGACCTGCGCGAGGAACTGGAGCGCGTCGCCCTTCCCTTCGCCGGGAACACGACGCCGAGTGACGCCGAGCTCCGGGTGGTCCAGGCCCAGTTGGTGGGTTGGCTGGAGGGCCTGTTCCACGGCATCCAGGCAACCCTGTTCGCCCAGCAGATGGCGGCCCGTCACAGCCTGGAGGACATCCAGCGTTCCCTTCCTGGCGCCGCGCAGGCTCAGGGCCAGTCGGTGCCCTCGGGCTCGGCAGAGAGCAGACCCGGTACCTACCTCTGACCGGCCGGCCGTGAGCGGGTCGAGTGATGCTCGGTGATGGCTGACGACCACGAGGCCCAGGGTCGCCGGTGGGCGGTGACGGTGTTGCTGCTGTGCCTTGTGGTGCTCATGGCGGCCGCGGTGGTGACCGTGAGGTTCGGCCTGGCCGGTGACGACACAGATCCGCCGGTGGTGAGGGCACCCTCATCGTCGGTCACGAGAAGGTCGGCCTCACCCGGCTCGGGTGGGTTCGAGGAGTCTACGAGCATCGATCCGACCCCAGGTCGGGGTGATCCGGGGCGAGCGCTGCTCTCCGCCGCGTGCGATGGCACCCTGACGTCGTCGCGCTCGGCGCCGGTGGCCGACGCCGGACTGGTCGAGGTCTCCGGCGTTGTGGTCGACGGCCAAGGCGTTAGGTGGGTGATCAACGACTCGGGTGACTCGGCCCGCCTGTTCGGCCTGCGGACCGGTGATGACGGCCGGGTGGCGGTCCAGGAGGTCGCGGTGACCGGGGCCGAGAACCTGGACTGGGAGGACATGGCGATCCACCGGTCCCCGTCGAGCGAGGAGATCTGGCTGGCCGACACCGGTGACAACCAGGCATCCCGGGCGACGGTGTCGCTGTATCGGATCGCGGTCCCCGAGGCCGGGGCCGCCGAGGTGGCGGCGACCCGGACCGAGGTCGCCTATCCCGACGGTCCCCACGACGTCGAGGCGGTGGCGGCGACCCCCGACGGTGCGGTCCTGTTGTTCACCAAGGAGCCGGGCCGCTCCCGCCTGTACCGCGTACCGGTGACGGTGCCGGGTGTCAACGGCCCAGGATTACCCGGGCCGATCACGGTCGAGTTGCTGGGTGAGTTCCCGGTCGGGGACGGGGAGTCGAGCCTGCTGACCGGGGCGGACATGTCGGCGCGGGGCGACCTGGTCGTGTTGCGAACCTATGGCTCGGTGTTCGTGGTCGGGGTGCCCGAGGGCTCCGCGGTGATCGAAGCCCTGGCCGACGAGTCCAATCGCTGCCGAGCCCTTCCCCCGGTGGAGCTCCAAGGCGAGGCGATCGCCCTCACCGAGGACGCCCGCGGGTACGTCACGGTGGGCGAGGGGAAGTCCCCACGACTGACCACCGTCCTCGCTCCGGCGCCATGATCAGGCACCGTTCGGCGTGCTCGCCAAGGCAAAGCTCGACCGTCGGTGTTACCCTCGAAAACACAGCCTTGTAGTTCGTCCACAGACAGTGGACAACTGCTGTGGATCAGTTGTGGACAGCCACCAGGCTGCGTGGGAAGGGAAGTTCCGTGGGCGATTCGTTCACCCACCTCCATGTGCACACCGAGTACTCGATGCTCGACGGTGCCGCCCGGGTCGATGACGTGGTCGCGGCCGCGGCCGCCGACGGGCAACCGGCGATCGGTATCACCGACCACGGGAACATGTACGGGATCCTGCCCTTCTACAAGGCGGCCAGGAACAACGGCATCAAGCCGATCCTGGGCAGCGAGCTGTACATGGCCTATGACTCGCGCCTCGAACGTCCCAGCCGTCGGGGCAAGGTCGACGACTCCGGTGGTGACGCCGGTGGCGGCAAGAAGCTCTACTACCACCTGACCGCGCTGGCCGAGAACGCCACCGGCTACCGCAACCTGATCCAGCTCTCGAGCCGGGCGTTCATGGAGGGCTACTACTACAAGCCCCGCGTCGACTGGGAGATCCTCGACCAGCACAGCGAAGGCATAATCGCCACCACCGGGTGCCTGGGCGGCCACGTCCTCCAGCACCTCCTTCGGGGAGACCCCGAGGCGGCGATGAAGGCGGCCGGACGGCTCCAGGACATCTTCGGACGGGACAATCTGTTCGTCGAGATCCAGGACCACGGCATCCCCGACCAGCACCTGACCAATCCCCAGCTGCTCGACATCGCCAAGCGCATCGGGGCGCCGCTGCTGGCCACCAACGACAGCCACTACACCCACCGTGAGGATGCGGAGTCCCACGACGCCCTCCTGTGTGTGCAGACCGGCTCGCTCAAGAGCGACCCCGACCGCTTCAAGTTCCACGGCGACGACCACTACCTCAAGTCGGCCCAGGAGATGCGCCACCTGTTCCGAGAGGTCGAGGTGGCCTGCGACAACACGCTGTGGGTGGCCGAGCGCTGCGACGTCGAGATCGACTTCGGCGATGCCCTCCTACCCAACTTCCCGCTACCCGATGGCTTCGAGACCGACGCCGACTACCTGCGCCACCTCACCTTCGAGGGGGCCAAGAAGCGGTGGGGCGACCCCCTGCCCGACGCCGTGGTCGAGCGCCTCGCCTATGAGCTCAAGGTCATCGGGGACATGGGTTTCAGCTCCTACTTCTTGATTACCTGGGACCTGATCAAGCACGCCCGCGACAACAACATCCGGGTGGGCCCCGGCCGTGGATCAGCCGCCGGCTGTGCCGTCGCCTACACGCTGTGGATCACCGACCTGGACCCGATCCGCTACGACCTGCTGTTCGAACGGTTCTTGAACCCGAGCCGCATCTCCATGCCCGACATCGACATGGACTTCGACTCCCGTTACCGCGACGAGATGATCCGCTACGCGGCGGAACGCTACGGCCGTGACCACGTCGCCCAGATCGTCACCTTCTCCACCATCAAGGCCCGGGCCGCGGTGCGTGACGCGGCCCGCGTGCTGGGCTACCCGTACTCGGTGGGCGACAAGGTGGCCAAGGCCATGCCCCCGTTGATCATGGGGCGTGACACCCCCCTGTACGCCTGTCTCGAACAACATCCGAAGTTCGAAGACGGCTACAAGATGGCCACCGACCTGCGCCAGATGTACCACGAGGACCCCGACGCCAAGAAGGTCATCGACGTGGCCAAGGGCCTCGAGGGGCTGCGCCGCCAGGACGGCATCCACGCCGCGGCGGTGGTGATCACCAAGGACCCGCTCACCACCTACCTGCCGATCCAGCGCAAGCCTGCCGCCGGCCAATCCGTCGAGGACGCCCCGGTGGTCACCCAGTACGAGATGAACGGGGTGGAGGAGCTCGGCCTCCTCAAGATGGACTTCCTGGGTCTGCGCAACCTCGATGTCATCTCCGACACCCTCGAGATCATCAATCGGTACCGGGGGATCGACCTCGATATCGACCGGGTGCCGCTCGACGACGCAAAGACCCTGGAGATGCTGTGCCGGGGTGAGTCGATCGGGGTGTTCCAGCTGGAGGGTGGAGCCATGCGAACCCTCATGCGCTCGCTCGCCCCCACCTGCTTCGAAGACATCGCCGCGCTGGTGGCCCTGTACCGACCTGGCCCCATGTCGGTGAACATGCACAACGACTACGCCGACATCAAGAACGAACGGAAGCCGGTCGAGTACTTCCACCCCGACGCCGAGGAGCTGCTGGCCGACACCTACGGCCTGATGATCTACCAGGAGTCGGTGATGCGGGTGAGCCAGCGCTTCGCCGGCTACTCC
>JAGQSO010000193.1 GCA_020439505.1 Acidimicrobiales bacterium | reverse complement strand
GCTGCTGCGCTCTGGTGGCCATCTTGCGTCGCCTCGGCCGAGACGAGATCCTGGTCAGCGAGTCCGACATCCTCGACGGCCTGGCCAGCTCCCTCCTCTGATCACCGCCAGCGACGGCGACGGCGACGGCGTCCCACGCCCGCCCCTCTGAGGTCCGGGGATCACCACGAATGGGCGTCTAGCCCCCATTCGTGGGCCCGGGCGATCAGCTTGGTGCGGGAGTTGATCCCGAGCTTTCGGTAGATGCGGCCCAGGTGTGATTCGACGGTGCGGGTGCTGAGGAACAACAGGTCGGCCACCTCACGGTTGGACCGGCCGCCCGCCACCAACCCGGCCACCTGTAGCTCCTGGGGTGTGAGCAGAGTCGGGCTCACGGCGAGGGGCTGAACGGTCACGCCGCTGGGGGATGCTTGGGCGTCGAGGGCCTGGGCCGCCCACCCCTCGGCGCCGACCGAGCGAAGGACCGTTTCGGCGTGAACCAGATCGGACAGGCTGGAGGTCTCGTCTCCCTTTGCTCGTCGGATGATGCCCCTCACCAACAAGGTTCGGCCCAACCCGAAGGGTGAGCCGATCCTTCGAAGCGTCAGTTCCGATTGGTCGAGCAACGCTTCTGCCTGGTCGATGTCGTCGGTCAGCATCGCCTTCACCCTTGCCCCGGCCGCATGGACACGGTCGTGTCCGGTGGATCCCGGGAGATCGAGAAACCTGTCCACGAGGGCTCGGGCGTCCTCACCCCTTCCGGCTCGGACGAAGGCCTCGGCTAGGTCCATCTGCCACATCACCAGCCACGGTGTCCCCTCGGCCCGCCCGAGCAGCGGTTCGAGGTGGGCGACGGCTTGTTCTGGCTCGCCCAGCCCGAGGTGCAGCAGGCCGAGAGCGGCTCGGGCGGGAACGTCGGCCCCCGCGTTGGTCGCACCGTTGCGAACCGCGTCCTCGGTCAGACGCTGTGCCGCGGCGCGGCATCCGTCGGCATCGCCTCGGATCGCTTCGGCCACGGCCAGCACCGCCGCGGGTAGGACGGCCAGCCCAGGCTGTGCACTGGCGTCGGCCAGCGTGATCGCCTCGGCGGCGGCGGCCGCCGCCGCCCGGTATCGGCTCGTTCGCAGGTCGGCCAGGGACTGGACGGCTAGCAGGCTCGGGAGGGCCACCCGGTCTCCGTCTCGGCGGGCGAGGCGGCCGAGACGTGCCAACAGTCGGTCCGCCGCGTCGTAATGCTCGGCCCAGACCAGAGCCAGACCGGCTGTCTCGGCGATTGTCCCACTGGCCCCGGGACCCTCCGCTACCAGAACAGCGTCGGCGACCGCATCGAGCCCGGCGGCGGCGTCTCGGTTGCCGGCCCCCACCTCGACCGCGGTCATGAAGATCGTCGTCAGGGGTGAGTCGACCACGTTGATCCCCGACGCGGCCTGGGTGGCGAGCTGAACCCGACCGGAACGCAAGGCGAGTCGAATCATCTCGATACGGGCGGCGGTGGAGATCACCGCGGCATCCGGACCACCCACAGCGTCGGCCTCGGCGATCACCGTTTCGAAGGTGGTCAGGGCGCTGCGATGCCGCCCGCCGGCAGAATCCAACCGTCCCTCGCCGAGCCGGAGGCGGAGCCGTTCGACCCGGCTCTGGGTCAGCACCGCCACCTGGTCGAGGAGTTCGGTGGCCGCGGCGATATCGGCCCGGCTCAGCGCCTGGTCAGCGGCATCGAGCAGGGCTGTCGGCTGAGGGGCGCCGGGCTGGTTGTCAGATGAGTCAGGTGCGGTCATCCGTCATCCGTCATCCGTCATCGGCCATCGGCCATCGGCCATCGGCTGGTGGGGAGGGGATTTTGTGATTTGCGTAGTTTCCCTGATGCGCGCTCTTGGTGAGGAATTCACCATGGTCGGTGTTTGATCCAAGGCTTCCAGTTGGTGTCTCGGGTTCGTGACCGAAGGTGTTCTCCGCCGTTGGGAGGGGGGCGTCGGAGTATCGGTCTCGGGCCCGAGGCATGCCTTGGCGTCTCGTCGATCGTTGGTTGGTCGGGGCGACAACCGGAGCCCTGGGGGGGCTCGTTGAGCCTCGTCGACTATCGATCAGTGTTTGGAGGCTCAGTGATGCGTAGATCTGTTCGTGTTCTGGTGATGGGGGGGGTGTTAGGTCTCATCGGGATAGCGATGGCGTCGTGTGTGCCGTTGAAGAACCTGTCTGAGACCGTTTCGGGCAAGGCCCACACCTGTGCGTTGTCGACGAGTGGCACCGTGCAGTGCTGGGGTGTCGGCACCGCGGGTCAGCTCGGTGACGGTACGTATGACTCGGCGACGTTGCCGGTACCGGTGAGCGGGATCACCAACGCGGTGTCGCTGAGCCTGGGTACCAACACGAGTTGCGCGGTTCTCGGTGACGGCACGGCCCGATGCTGGGGAAACAATTCCTACGGTGAGCTAGGGACGGGGACCTACACCAGCAATGAACCGGTGCCGGTGGCGGTTTCGGGTCTGAGCGACGTCGTGTCGATCAGCGCCGGGCAATACCACACGTGTGCGGTGATCACCGACGGTACCGCCCGCTGCTGGGGTAACAACGGGTCGGGTCAGCTCGGCGACGGGACCAACACCGCTTCGAACGTGCCGGTGACGGTTTCAGGGTTGACGAATGTGATCTCGATCAGTGCTGGCGACAATCAGACCTGCGCGGTTTTGTCCGACGGTACCGCCCGGTGCTGGGGTTACAACGATTTCGGCCAGCTCGGTGACGGGACCGTCACCAATTCGAATGTTCCGGTGGCAGTGACGGGACTGAGCGGAGTCACCGCTATCGACACCATGTACCGCCATTCGTGCGCGGTGCTCGACGACGGCACCGCCCGCTGCTGGGGTTACAACTACTACGGTCAGCTCGGCAACGCGACCAACACCAATTCGAACCTTCCGGTGGCGGTGTCGGGGTTGACCAATGCGGCATCGGTCAGTGTGGGAATGGACTATTCCTGTGTCACCCTCACCGACGGAACGGCCCGCTGCTGGGGCTTCAACGGTTACCGAAACCTCGGCACCGGAAACCAGACGAACTCCAACGTCCCGGTCACGGTGAGCGGTCTGAGCGACATCGGCACCATGAGTGTCGGTGGCTATCACGCCTGTGCGACCCTCAGCGATGCGACCTCGCGATGCTGGGGCAGCAACAACGATGGCCAACTCGGAAACGGAACCAAAACCCTTGATGATCCCGACAGCTCACCCCTGTATCCGGAATCGCCGATGACCGGCTTCACCAAGCTGGACTCTGAGGGCGAGGGGACCTGCGCGGTGATGCAAGACGCCACCGTGAAATGCTGGGGCGAAG
>JAGQSO010000192.1 GCA_020439505.1 Acidimicrobiales bacterium | reverse complement strand
CCGCTATGACGGTGAGGACGCCACGGCGCTCGACGGCCCGGCGGTGGTCCGGTCCCGTGAGCGCCCCGGACCCCGAACCGTCGTCAGCCAGAACGACTCCGGGATCCACTTCGAAGGTGCCGGGCCCGTCCCCCGCCACACCGTCCAGCTCCGTCGCCCCGCTCTCGCTCAGCTCACCCAACTGGACCCGCGGGTACCACACGTCGAGAACCCGTCCGTCTGACGCGTAGGTCGCCACCCCCACCGCCCATGCTCCCCTGGGCGCGGGGCGCGGGTCATCATCGGTCTCGGGGGTGGTCTGGTCGGTCACGGCGCAAGGGTACAAGGGCGCCAATCCGATCCAGGATTAGGAGGCGAGCCGATAGGTGAGCCGACCCATGAGTACGGCATGGTTAAACCGAGGCGAAGCCTCGGTCTGAATACCCTCGCAGCGACGAAGGCTGGACCTATCCGCTAGGACCCTTAGGGGCAGATCCACGGGGCGAGGCGGGAGGCGGCCGCCTCGTCGAGCCGGGCGGTGAGCTTCATTCCTCCCTCGACCGGTTCCTCGACCAGGACCTCGCCCTCTCGGTGGACCTCGGCCATCACATCGCCCCGGTCGAACGGGACCAGCAGGTCTACCACCGTGGCCGCGGCCCTCAATTGGTGCGCGACCGCGCTCAGCAGGGACTCCACTCCTTCGCCGGTGTAGGCCGAGATGCCGACCGAGCCGGGGTGGCGATCGACGAGGCGGGCAACCTCGTCGGATCGGTCGGCCTTGTTGAAGCAAAGGAGTTCGGGCACGTCGCCCGCTCCGATCTCGGCCAGCACCTCCCTCACCGCCCTGATCTGACCGGCGGGGTCGGGGCCGGCACCGTCCACGACATGGACCAGTAGATCGGCCTCGGCCGCCACCCGGAGGGTGGACTTGAACGACTCGACGAGCTGGTGGGGCAGTTTGCGGACGAAGCCGACCGTGTCGCTGAGCAGCACCGCCTCGCCCCCGGGTAGTTGCAACCGACGGGTGGTGGCGTCGAGGGTCGCGAACAGTCGGTCCTCGACCAGAACCCCGGCTCCGCTGAGGCGGTTGAGCAACGTCGACTTTCCGGCGTTGGTGTAGCCAACGATGGCCACCTGGCTGGCCCGGCTTCGTGATCGTTGCTTGTGCTGAACGTCGCGGTGGGCCGAGATCGACCGGAGCTCGGCCTCAAGCTTGTGGATGCGCCTGGTGATGCGACGGCGGTCGGTCTCGAGTTGGGTTTCGCCCGGTCCGCGACTGCCGACCCGCGCCCCACCCCCCGCCGACATGCCGCCCGCCTGCTGGGACAGGCCTTTCCCCTTGCCCCGCAGACGGGGTTGCAGGTAGCGGAGCTGGGCCAGTTCGACCTGGGCTCGGCCCTCCACGCTCGACGCGTTCTGGGCGAAGATGTCCAGGATCACCGCGGTTCGGTCGAGCGCGGTACGGCCTAGGATCTTCTCCAGGTTGCGCTGTTGTGCGGGTGACAACTCGTCGTCGAACACCACCGTGTCGCAATCCATTGACTCGGACAGTTCCTTGAGGTCTTCGACCTTCCCCTTGCCCAGGTAGGTGGCGGGGTCGGGCGAGCCGCGACGCTGGACCACCCGCCCGACGACATCGGCACCGGCGGTATCGACCAACAGGGCCAACTCGGCGAGGTCGGCGTCGGTTT
>JAGQSO010000028.1 GCA_020439505.1 Acidimicrobiales bacterium | reverse complement strand
GAGTTCGCCCGCTTCCTGGACAGCGAGGTGGTCACGTCCTTCGCCGGCAACACCGGTTCCCGGGATGGGGCGGGGGTGTGGACCGACACCCAGGCCCGGCTGCTGTTGGAGTTCAGCCAGGACAACGACGTTCCGGTGGCGGCAGCGGAGTTCTTCAACGAACCGAACCTGAACATCGGGGTACCTCGGGACCAGACCGCCGACACCTTCGCCCGTGACTTCGAGGTGTTCCGAGCGATGGTCGAGGAGGTCCAGCCCGACCTGTTGATCGTGGGCCCGGGCGGATCCGAGGACGTGACGCCGATGATCATCGACGCCCCCATCAAGTCCCGAGAGATCTTCGAACGGGTGAGCCCCGCCTTCGACGTGGTCAGCTACCACTTCTACCCCAAGGTCTCCGAGCGCTGCGGCAACAAGGAACAGCCCGACGTCGCCCTGACCGAGGAGTTCCTGAGCCGGGTCGATGTCGACCGTGACTTCTACGAGGCGCTGCGCGACGAGTTCGAACCCGACGCCCCGATGTGGATCACCGAGACCGCCGAGGCCGCCTGCGGTGGTGACCGCTGGGCCGCCACCTTCCGAGACGTGATCCGCTACGTCGACAACAACGGTCGCCTGGCCCGAGGCGACGGGGACGCGGTGTTCCACAACACCCTCGCCGCCAGCGACTACGGCCTGCTCGACGAGGATGGCTTCGTGCCTCGTCCCAACTACTGGGCAGCCGTCCTGTGGCATCAGCTGATGGGTCCGACCGTCGTCGCGCCGCCCGCGGCCGACCCGAAGGCCGGCCTGAACGTCTACGCCCAGTGCACCCCGGGCGACGGTGACCCCTCCGTCACCTACGCCGTGGTCAACCCTTCGCCCACCGAGACCCGCACGGTCGCCACCGGTTCGGGG
Source organism: Acidimicrobiales bacterium (assembly GCA_020439505.1). GTDB lineage: Bacteria > Actinomycetota > Acidimicrobiia > Acidimicrobiales > Iamiaceae > Aquihabitans. Next base: position 816 of record JAGQSO010000028.1, on the reverse strand, counting down.
GCCGCCACCGTCTACCGCCTGACCGGTGACCTCGACGGGACCGAAGCCAACCTCAACGGCAAGGCCCTGACGGCCGCCGAGAATGGCACCGTCCCCGAGATGTCGGGCGAGAAGGTCACTGGATCGATCGAGATCGCACCGGCCAGCGTCGCCTTCGTGGTGGAACCGACCACCAGCAAGGCCTGCGCCTGACCGGTCCGATGGGCAGATCGGTCAACTGCCGAGAGTGACCGATGGCACTGTTGGTGCGGTTGGCTCCGGCGTACAACGAGGGCAGGCCTTAGCGGGACGGACCCGAGCCAAAGGAGCGATCCATGAAACCGAACCGGATACTGGCGGGGGCGTTGCTGACCGGGGCACTGTTCCTGTCGGCTTGTTCCGACGACGGGGGCGGAGACGACGGCGCGGTGAGCACCGAACAGGTCGACGGAACGACCACGACCGCCGACAGCGCGGCATCGGACGACTCCACCTCTGAGCCGACCGACGGCAACGACGATGCAGCCCTCGACGTGTGTTCGATGGTCGACGACGCGACGGTGACCGCGGTCCTGGGTGAGCCGGGTACACCAACCGACGACTCGACCGGTGGCACCATCTACGGCTGCACCTGGGCCGGTGAGGGTGAGGGGCTGAACGTGCTTCACGTCTCGATCACGGTCAGCGCCGATCCCGCCGCAGCCAAGGACCTGTTCGAGATGTCGAGGGATTCAGCCGACAGCGACATCTTGAACCTCGGCGACGATGCCATCTACTCCGAGACGTTCGGTCTGTCGGTGCTGCACGGTGTCCACGAGATCACCGTCGACAACACCG
>JAGQSO010000191.1 GCA_020439505.1 Acidimicrobiales bacterium | reverse complement strand
GGCGTGCCAAGGCTGCCCCCAGGCAATGGTGGGGTCCGAACCCGAACGCCAGGTGAGATCGGTTGTTCTGTCGGTCGAGTTGCAGTTCACCCGGACATGGGAAGCGGTCGGGATCATGATTTGCCTCCTCGAGGCCGACCATGATCAGGGACCCGGCTTCGAGGGTCCGGTCGCCATGGTCGGTGGGGCACGTGACTCGGCGTGTGGTGGCTGAGCCGGTCGATCGAAGGCGAATGCACTCCTCGACGACGCGGGTGGCGGAGAGGCGGCCGGTTCCAAGCCCGTCCCAGACGTCGGGGTGGTCGGCGAGTAGCTCGACGGTCAAACCGAGCTGGTTGACCGGGGGCTCGAAGCCAGCGGAGAACAACGCGGCGATGAGAGACACCGCCACGTCGTTCGGTAGGTCGCCATCCTCCACGAGCAGGCGCAATTCCGCGATGACGGTATCTCGGCCGGGGGTGGAGCCATCCAGGACGTCGCGTGCAGCGGTGGCCATCTCGGTCATGGCCCTGACCATCTGTGGCCCCTGGGCTGGAAGGTGCCTTGATGCTCGAGCCACCCCCATCACCTGGGGCCAAACCGAAGCGATCTGTTCGTCGGTGAGACCGGTGAAATGACCGCTCACCCGCCGGACGAATGGTTCGGCGAATGACTCGATGATCTCGGACTGCGTGGTCCTGGCCAGGGGGGACGCAAGTTCGGACGCCGCGGTCACCGCCGTTTCCCGACATCGTTCGACTGCGGTGGGGGTGAAGTGGTGGGCGATGGTGCCTCGGTACCTGCGGTGCTCCTCGCCGTTGAGGCTGAGGAGGCCCATCTTTCCGAGTTCCCACAGCGGGCCCGACGTGATCCCGATCGCTTCGAGAATGAAGGTGAAATCCGATTCGAGGGTGGGGTCCGAAAGGAGTGCTATGGCCAGTTGTGCAGTCTGTGACCTGAGGAAACCCTCGCTGATCCGCCAAGCGGGGACTCTCTCCGGTGCTGTCTCCTCTGGCTGAGCCATGCCGCGGACCCTAGGCGTTGGAAATGTCCGAGGTCATCGATCAGAACCTGGTTCTCGGATCGGATAGGAATCGATCAGTTCGAGGATCTTCGCCAGCCGGGCCTGCCAGGAGTGGGGGACGAGCTGGGAGTGGCCGAGGGGCTGGTGGCCAGCGGCCAGGTGGTGCTCGATCGCTTCGATGAAGCCGTCCACACCCTCGGCGATGGTGACGATTCCGTCGAGTTCGCCGAGGTTGGCGATCGGTGTTGACACCACCGGAACACCGACGCCTGTGTACACGAACGCCTTGAGCGGGTTCATGGCCTGGGTCATCTCGTTGTCGACGTGGGGGATGAGCGCCACGTCGAATCGTGCCATCAGCGCCCGTGCCTCCCGGTGGGGTCGCACACCGAGGAAATGGGCATTGGGGTGCGCGTCCAACCGCAGGATGGTCGGATCGAGGTGGGTGGACCCGATGAACACGAACTGCCATCGAGGCCGACGGAGCAACAGTTCGTCGAGGAGGCCGATGTCAATTCTCGAGGACAGGTTCCCTACGTAACCGATGACCGGTCCGTTCAGGCGGTCCAGTTCGGGGCACCGGATGGATTCAGGGGGGTCCAGTTCCAAGCCGTTGGGGATCACGTGGATCTCCGACGCGTAGTCGGCGAGGCTGGCAGCCACCGGGGCGCAGTTGGCCAGGACCAGGTCACTGCGGGACAGGACATCCTGGTAGTTCTGGTCCAGGCGGTCATGTTCGGGCGTGCCGGGCGCGTACCAGGTGCGGTTGTCATCCACCAGGTCCGTCAACACCATGTCGGGGTTGAGATTGTCGATGAGGGCGGGAAGGTCGTTGTTGGTCGGGTAGGTCCAGAGGATCCACGGCCGTTCGCCCACCCCCTCGCGTTCCAGGACGCCGGTGACGTGGTCCAGGTGTTCGCGACGGGGCGGAAACCCGAGGCGCCGGGTCCGGGAACCGCCGTATATCCAGGTACGTGACGCGAGGCCCGGTCGGTCGGAACGACGGGCGACCCGGGCCAGGGTCGATCGAACGACGAGTCGGCCCTGGTGCGAGGGGGAGTCGGCATCGCGCCAGAGGCGTTGCAGTTGCTCGGGCGTGATCGGGTTGTCGAAGTGGACCACCTTGTGGACCCTCGGGCTCTTGACGAGCTGGTCTACGAACATCTCCTGGCGCCGGCCGTAGATGCCGGTGTCGTTCTGCTTCCAGAACACCACGACGTCGAATGGTTCGCCGGGGGGGATCGGTCGGCTGTCCACACCTGGTCTCCGGGCGGGAACCTGTGGTGTGGTGACGTGGCCCGCCAGACCGCCTGACCCGTCGTAGAGCCGTCTCGGTACCTCTATGAGGGCTTCCATCTGGGGCGAAAGGGGTGGCGGCTCACCCATCAGGTCCGAGAACAGGGGAGCTACCTGCCGCCCAACCGCGTCATAGCTCATGGTGTCCAGGAACAGCTGGCGTCCCTTGGCGACCCGTGACGCCGTCGAGGAGGGGTCGTCGAACACCGCAGCGATCGCGTCGGCGAGGTCCTGGCCGTCGCCGACCGCCGCCACCGCCCCGTTGTCGATGAAGGGCTGAAGAGGCGGTGTGGCACGAAGGAGGACCGGTACCCCCATGGCGAGAGCATCGGTCAGCTTGGCCGGTAGCTGGTAGCGCGAAACCGGGTGGTCGGGCTGTTGAACGATGCAGGCCAGGTCGGCGGCTGCGACCACTTCGGGGATGGCCGAGAACGGCTGGTAGGGCAGCGGGAGTAGCCAGCGCACCAGGTCGCCCAACTGTGGCCGCAACTCGTCGAACTCCCGGGTTCCGAACACGATCAGGCGGTAACGCCGGTCACCGAGTGTCTCCAGCGCCTGGAGGACCTCGCCCACCCCTTTGTGCAGCCTGGGCGTACCGCCGAAGATGAGAACCCGTTCGTCGGGGCCGATCCCCAGTCTGCGGCGCACGGCTTCACGGTCGACCGACTCGGGATCGAACACGTTCTCGTCGCGGGCGTGGGGAACCACAGTGCCTCCGAAGCGGGCCTGGAGGGCGACGTTGGAGACGGTGACCAGGTCGGCACCGGAGATCAGCGGCTCACACGCTCGGGTCCAGTCCCGTTCGAAGGGGAGAGCGAGGGCGGGATCGCCCTTGCGCTCCAGTAGGGACGAGATGTCGAGGGTTTCGTCGGTGTCGAAGAAGGCCAACTCGTGGTCGTCGACGTCGAGGATCAGTGGTCGGTTTCGTGCTTCTTTGGCGAGGGCACCGAGGAGGAGCGAGGGAAGGCGGGGCTTGGACACCCAGATGGCGTCGGCGTCGATCGACCCCGCCACTTCCTCCATGACCGCGAGGTGCTGGGGAAAGGAAAGCCCGGGGAACACGTTCACCGGGGTGTCGATGTCGCGCAACGGTGCCCACAGGCGACTGCCGTAGCGGTCGAACTGGGCGCCCCACAGCTCCACCTCGAACCTGCGGCTCAGGACCTCGGCCAACACGTTGGCGCGGCCGAGAGGGTTGTGGCCGACGTCCCAGCTGAGGACCGCCACCTTGGGTCGGCCGGTGGGTTCCGTCTTGGGTCGGGTCCGACGGATCAGATCGGCAGCGCTGAGGTTCGGGGCGTCGGATCGCGACCCGACTTGGGTGGTACCGGCCCCCTCGGGGAGTCCGGCCGAGCCTCTGATGCGCCTGCGACCCTGCTCGATCCCGGCCAGCGCCCGTGAGAACGGGGTGGGGTCGGTTCGGCTCAGGCCCGGTGTCAGGGTGCGGCGTAGGGCCACGGTGTAGGCGGCCGCTTGGGCTGTCCGGCCCCGGGTCATGGCTCGGATGTCGCGTTCGGCCCGGTCCAGGGCCTCGATGGAGATCCGGGCGAGGTCGGTCCTGCGCCCCCGCTCGTGTTGGAGGGCGGCGTCCTGACGCTCGGCAGCGCTCTCGAGCCGCTCCGCGGCGCGCTCCAACCGCTGGGTCTCGGCCACCAGCCGACGGTTGGTGGCGTCGAGCCGTCGGACCTCGGACTGGGCATCTCGGCGGGCTGTCGTCTCGTCGTCGAACGAGGCGAGATCACCGATGGCGTCGATGCCACCTGCGGACATGGGAGGTAGGTGCTCGGGTAGGGGTTGGCGGTCGAGCAGTTCAGCCAGGTCCAACTGGGATGCGTTGAGCTGGTCGCGGCGGGCTGTGGGGTCGCTCCGCTGGCGATGCAGGGAGGGCGTGATGAAGTCGGTCACCACCTCGGGTGCGGGCACCGAAAGCCCGGTGACTCCCAGACCGGTCAGATCATCGAGCAGGCGACCCAGAGCGCCGACCGGGTCTGCCAGGAGGTCCTCGTGGCGTATGTGAACGCGGCGGTGCTGGGCGGATGCCTCCAGCGCCGCGAGGGTGTAGGCCTCCCACAGAGCGATGGCCCCAGCCATGGGAAGGTGGTTGCGGTGATGCACCGACCGGGCCACCTCGACGGGATCTCGCGACACGATGATGCAGACGACGTCGTCGAGCAGAGGTTCGAGCGCCGGGAGCAGCAGACACAGCCGCGGCTCCTTGAGCACCCAGGGACGGTGGGAGTTGAGATCGGTGAGGATCTCGGCGAACGCCGCCCGCTGGGTTGACAGGACGTCAGCCGGGATCTCCTCGACGTCGAAGCCGTCGATCCGGTGCCAGTCGTGACCGGCTCCTTGGAGCAGGCCGTCGCACACGGCGCGGACGTCGCGTCTCTCCCAGAACCCCTTGGGGTTTTCCTCGTTGCTGTCAGTGGAGATGCCCGGCGGTCCGAAGTAGGCGCCGGCCAGGTTGAGCAGGCGGGTGACACCGGACGTACCCGACCGGTGCATCCCGAGTACGACCAGTTGCATGTCCCGGCCTCTCTCGGGTTACTGGCCCGGGTCGGTCGGTGTCTGCGAGGTGGGGTCAGGCGCGGTGAGGTCCACGTCACTGCCCTCTGGGAGCACCCAGAAGTTGATCTTGCCCGACTCGATGGCCTTGAGCATCACGTAGGCCCGGCTGTTCTGTTGGAGAGCATCGTTGATGGCCGCGATCGCCCGCGCCTCCTCCTCGCGTTGACGGACCTCGTTCTGGCGGGTCGTGATCAGCACTTCCGAGGTTCGGTTGGACTCGAAAGCGGCGGCCACCGCGTCGGGGATGTCGATCCGCTTGATTACGAAGGTCGGGTCGCCGCATTCTCCTCCCGGACCGAAGGTGGGGCCACAGAAGAACCGCTCGCCCATGGCCGCTTCGAGGCGGGTGGTGATGGTCCCCTGGATCTCGTTCTGGACCTTGACCAGGAGGTCGGCGTCGCCGAAAAGCTCGGCGACGGTGTGACGGCGGGTCTCCTCCTGGAGGGCGGCCTCGATCTGTTGGCGCAGGGTGTCGGTCACCAGGCGGTCCCATCCCGAATCGGTGTAGGCCTGGTAGCGAAGGCCGAACTCCTCGTGGAACGGCCTCAGCCGGTCGGTGTTCAGGCGGTAGTAGACCGCCACCTGATACGACACGTTGACCCGGTCCGATGTGGGAGCCACGACGGAGTCGTCGGTGGTGCCCTTGCCGTTCTTGTTGGGTCGGGGGGCCAGGATGTAGTTGAGCTGGTCGGCGGGGTACAGGTAGAGGGAGTCGAAGAAGCCGTTGAAGAACAGCCCGTGCCCGGGTGGGATCACCTTCTGGAAGTGAACGCCCTCGATCGGACCGCCGCCGTAGCTGATACCGATCCGGTCCTTGGGGGTTCGGGCGAAAGCCGAACGCAACACCGGAATCCCGGCGAACACCAGCGCGGCGACCACGATCACTGCCAGCCCTAGCGTCGGCCGACTCCTTTTGCGCCCTCCCGATCCTGCCCCGGTGCTCACCTTGCGATCCTGTCGTGGGGTCGAGGCCTTCCCCGTCGCCTCGGCCTTGGAGATCGTCGGCGACGTTCCGAGCCTCGGCTCGTCGTCATCGTCGTCCACGTCCGGCCCCGGGACGGAGTTGGACCCGTCGGTCTCGGCGGGGTCCGGCTGAGGTTCCGACGGTGGTTCGGTGCGACCTTGGGGGGTGGGGGTCAGCCTGGGCTCGTCGTCGTCTTCGAACGGGTTGAAGGAGATCGTCACGTGGATGGTCCTTTTCGCGTGCTCAGAAGTCGAGCTCGCTGCCGAGGGACTGGATTCGGGCGAAGCGCATGTAAGACGACACGACATCGTCGGGGTCGCCCTGCTCCTCGATCTGGCCTTGGTGCAACCAGATGGCGGTCGTTGCCATGGATCGCAGGGCGGCGAGACCGTGGCTCACCAACACGATGGTCCGGCCGCTTCCGCAGATCTCGGCCATCTTCTTGGCCACCTTCTCCTGGAACTTGGAGTCGCCGCCGGCCAGTGCCTCGTCGATGAGCAGGATCTCGGGGTCCAGGTGGGCGACCACGGCGAAGCCGAGGCGGGCCTTCATGCCCGAGGAATAGGTGTTCACCGGGAAGTCCACGTACTCGCCCAGTTGGGCGAAGTGGGCGATCTCGTCGGTGATGTCATCGAGGACCCGTTGGGTCAGGCCGATGGCCAACCCGCCCAGCCGGATGTTCTCGCGACCGGTCAGGCTGCCGTTCATCCCGACGCCGATGCTCAGCAGCGACGAGATCCGTCCCCGGACCACGACGCGTCCGGTCTCGGGCGGTAGGACGCCAGCAATGCAGCGCAGCAGGGTCGACTTTCCGGCCCCGTTGCGTCCTATCACTCCCAGGACGCTCCCCCGAGGCACCTCGAAGGAGATGTTGCGCAGGGCGGGAACGATCCGGTCCGAGTCGGGGCTGCGATGGATCAGGTCGTAGATGCCGCCCCAGGTCGAACCCGCGTCCAGGTGGACGTGGTAGGAGGTCGAGAGGTTCTCGACCTCGATGGCGGGAAGGTCGACGTTGGTGTTCATTGGAGTCGGAGGGCGAAGCCCCGTTCGCGGGAGACGAAGAACCGGAAGCCGAGCACGGGAAGAATCATGGCCCACATCATCGACTGGACGATGTCGGTCGCCTGCGGGGTTCCTCCGCTGAACACCGTCTGGTAGGAGGTGAACAGGGTGAACAACGGGTTCAGGTGCAGTACGGCGTTGAGTATGCCCGGGAGCTGTTGGAGCTGGGCTGCCGGGTAGATGACCGGGGTGATGAACATGAGGATGCGGAGGATGTAGTCCAAGAGGTTCGACATGTCGCGCACGTAGACGGTCAGGGTGGCGAAGATCAGCATGAGGCCGATGGTGATGGCCACCTGGAGGATGAAAAGGAGGGGCAGCGTGAACAGCCCGGCTCCGATGGCCCCGCCGAACAAGAGATGTAGGACCGCGTAGACGCCGAGGGTCGGCAGCAGTTCTAGGAAGCCGCCGTAGAGGAGCGAGAGGGGCAGCGTGGCCAAGGGGAAGGTCGAGTTCAGTACCAGCCCTTTGGACCGTTGGATCGCACGGCCCCCGCGCCCGAGCCCGACCATCGTGAAGTTGAAGAGGAAGACCCCCGAGACGACCATCAGGAAGTACCCGGACCCTCCCTTACCCCTGATCGCGGTGAACAGGAACATGTAGATCATGGCCTGGAAGAGGGGGTCCAGCACCTGCCATGCCTCACCCAAGACCGTTCCGGCGTACGGGCTCTTCGCCTCGGCCTTGGCGTTGGCCACCATGAACGCACGGCGGTCCCACACATCGCGGATGTAAGCCCGTATGTCGGGCAGCGAATGGTCGTGAGGTTCGAAGACGTACTCGACGTCGCTGTAGGGCCGTTGATGTCCGGCCCCGCTGGCGAGGTCGGTCACTCGACCGGCCCGCTGCCGGACTGGCCCCCGCCGGTGAGCTCACCCTGTTCGGCCGCCTGCAGGAGAGAGGCGAGCGAGATGTTGGTGGAGACGATCGAGACGGGCCGGGTCCGGCCGTTGGGCAGGGTTTCGGTCGCCTCCTGGACGAGAAGTACCGGTGCTCGTCCGTCCTCGTGAGCCTGGTGGTTCACGTCGCGGACGATGCCGAGGATCTCGCGCTGGGTCACCTCGAGGCGGTCCGCGGCCGCGGCCTGGGCGATCTGGCGGTTGGCGATCGTCGCCCTGGCGACGAGCGACAAAAGGGCTTTGGCGCTCTCGTCCTGGGCGGCGAAGAACAGGTCCACAGAGTCTTGGTCCCAGGGAACGAGGCGGGCCTGACGAGTGATCCGGAGGACGGCCTCCATGGCTTCTTCGACGTGCTCTTCTGGTACCGGGACCATTACGTAGCCCATGGGGCGGCGGCTCCTTGGCGGATGGCGACGAGTCAGGCTAGCGCGCGTTCCGAGGCCGGGATCGACGCGTGTACTCGTCGATCAAGCCGTGGGTGACAAGGAAATCGACGAGTTCGACGGCCCGATGCGCCATGGAATGGTTGGCCTCGATCCAGGCGCGGGCTCGTTGGGCGAACGCGGAGCGGTCCATGGTCAAGGACCGCTCGACCGCTCGGCGGAGTTCCTCGGGGTCGTTCCAGGTGGGGACCAGGTCCCCGAAGGTCTCCTGGAGGCCAGGTGCGGGATCGGACAGGACCGGAGTTCCACAGGCGAGGGCGTCGAAGATGCGGTTCGAGAGGAATCCCCAGGTCCGCATGGTGTCCCAGTGGTCGTTGAGGACCACTCCGGCACCGGCGTAGAGCGCCGGGAGGTCCTCGTTGGCGACGTGGTCGGTCACGAGGAGGTCGGGATCGACGAGGCCATCCCAGCCGCTGCCGTGTATTGAGGGGCGAAGTCCGGCCGCTATGGCGTCGGCGACCATCGGTCGCATCACATCGCGGGACTTGGCCACGACGATGAGGTCGTGTCGCCGGGCGTGATCGGTTGCCGGTCTGAAGCGATCGGTGTCGGTGGCCTGGAGCAGGACCTCGACCGGTGTTGCCGTGGAGGTCCGGAGGTGGGTGGCAAAAAGGGGCGACGCCACCAGGACGAGGTCGGCCTCGTCGCACTCCGCTGAGTCGAGATCTTCTGGGTGGCTGATGACCCAGATGACGTTGTGCTGGCCCGAAGACCGAGGACTGCTCGCCAGGCCCCTGAGTACCAGGTGTACGTCGGCGGCCTTGCGGGCCGGTTCGTCGAGTTCCGCCTGCGTCCCGACGGCGGCTCGGTGGCCGAGGTCGGCCATGGCGCGGGCCAAGGCTTGGGCCAGGTGCCAGTCGCCCCAGCGGTCGGCGACCTTTCGGTTGGGTGCGGCCACCGTCAACCAGAACGACGCCTTGGCCGACGTGCCCCGTGGGGTGAGGTGCATGAGAGCGGGCCCGTGACGGTCGAGCAGGTCTGACCAGTTGCGGCTGCCTTCGTCGAACAGGAGGCGGCCGGTCCGATCGCTGGGGATCGTCGGTCGGTGGTCGACCGCCAGCGTGGGTCCTGAACGAACGATCACCCCACCTTGTGCGGCCAGGCGAAGTGACATGTCGATGGCGGCGACATCACAAGATCCATGAGGTCGGTAGCCTCCGGCCGCGACCAGGGCGACGCGGTCGACCAGGAACAGGCCGCCACCGGCGAGGGCCACCGTGTCATCGGTGACGGTGGTGGGATCGGCGGCGGCGAGCAGTGCCTTCACGTGGGGCGCGCCAGCGGACTCGTCGACGTGGTAACCGGCGGAGCGGACCAGGAGATCGTGCGGTGTTGCGCTCTTCAGGGGTCGGCGCGGGTGGACCATGACCGCGGTCGCCGCCGCCGCGCCGGCGCCGCGCATGGACAGGGCGAGTCGCGCCAGCCACCCAGGTGTCAGCGGCTCGACATCGCTGTCCACGATGCAGACCAGTTCCGCCTCGTCGCCGGTGCCCTCGAGAACTCCGCTGACCTCGGCCGGGGTGGAGGCCGTGTGCACCGTGGTCTGTTCGGAGCGGAGGGCCGTTGCCCAACCGGGTAGGTCGGCGGTCCCGACCACCACGACCGTGGTCTTCTCCCTCAGCGGTTCGGGTGGTTCCAGCGCGCTGGTGAGAGCATCGATCGCTGATTGACGCTCGGACAGAGCCCGCCGGTGGGGTACGGCTTCAGCGGCGACGAGAAGCATGCCCAGCGTGGAGCGCGCGGCGTCGGCAGATGTCCGGATCCGGCGCCGCAACGGGGTGGCCCGTCGTTCGATCGAGAGCACAGCCCTGACCGAGGTTCGTCCCTTGATTTCGTCCAACAGTCCCTGGCGGTGGCGGGCCGCGTCCCGCCAGTACTTCGCCCCCGCCTTTTCGGCCTCGAGCTGGCGGAGAAGTTCGTTGATCTCATCGCGCTCGGGTGACGGATCGGGGGCTGTCACCGGAGCCGTCCCGTCAGCTCGGCGTAGATCGCTTCGGTCCTCTGCACGGACCGCTGGATCGCCAGCGTCTCACCGCTCGCCGCGGAGTGCTGGGAGTGATGTGTCCTGGCATCGTGGTCGTTGACCTCGGCCAGGAGGGCGTTGGTGAGCGCGGACACGTCGGCGATGTCGACCAGGCGTCCTTGGGACCCGTCGTCGATCAGCTCGGGGATTCCCCCGGCGCGAGTGGTCACGACCGGTATCCCGAGGACGAGCGCCTCCATGAGAGCCACCGGCAACCCCTCGTGGTGTGAGGCGAGGCAGAAGATGTCGAACCCCGACATCAGTCGGATGGCGTCTCGGCGATGTCCCAGAAAGGTGAAGCGGTCGGCCAGACCCAGATCACGGTGAAGGTCGGTGATCTCGTCCACCGATGGGCCGTGGCCGACGGCGACGAAGCGGACCGAAGGTGCCGTCTCCAGGACCTGGCGGGCAGCTCGGAGCAGATCGGGATAGCCCTTGTGGGGTCGGAGGTTGGCGACGGTGCCGACCAGCACCTCCCCGTCGGTGACGCCCAGTTCCGCTCGTGCGCCGGTCCGGTCGGCCTGGGATCTGACCGAGTCGATGTCCACCCCGGCGATGAGGACCTCGACCGACGGACGGTATGACGCGGGCAGAGACGATCGGACGGCTTCGGACACGGCCAGGTGGGCATCGTCGAGCCTGAACGTCATCCGTTCTGCCAATCGGGTGAGCGGGTGGTGGCTTGCCCATTCGTTGTGTTCGGTGGTGAGAAGGCGGGGCCGTCGTCGACGCGGAAGGGTCAGGGCCGTCAGGCGTGCGGTCACCGCGGGTACCGGGGAGTGGGAGTGGACGACCTCCGCGTCGCTCATAAGTCGTCTCAGACGCAGAAGCCAACCGGGGTTCAGCATCGACCCGGGTGCGACGCAGGAGACCGGAATCCCTTCGGCTTCGAGTTCGGAGACGAGTTGGTGGTGGTCACGGCTGAGATAGGCCAGCCGTTGTGTCGTGGCGGCGCGGTCACGATGGCGGGCACCAACGAGCAGGAGAGTCTCGGCTCCTCCCCGATCCAGGCCCTTCACCAGGGTCAGGACGCGAACCGGCGCGGTAGTGCCATATGTCGGTTCGGGGGCTTGTGGTGACACCGCCCGCGAGTATGACCCGCCGATCGGACCCGGGTTGGCGTGTCAGACTCCTCGCCTGTGCGGATCCTCCATCTCGTCGGCCGAAGTCACCATCGTGGCGCTGAACAGGTGGCATTGGAGCTCGCCAGCGAGCTGGATGCCTACGGTCACCGGAGCCGGATCGTGGCGGTTGGACGAGGGCACGAGGGGGAGACGGTTGACGATGTGCCGCCCCTGGTGGGGTCGGTCCGTCAGGGCCCGACGGTCCTGCTGCTGGCGGCGTGGCGCCTCCGTCGGTCGCTGCGACGAGACGACTTCGATCTGATCCTCGCCCACGGGGGTGCTGCTCTCCAGGTTGGGGTCCTGGGTGGGGGTGGTCTTCCCGTCGTCAACCAGCTCATCATGGGCATGCCTCTCGACCGACGGGGACCGGTTTGGCACCTGTGGTGGCGGTGGCTGATGCGCCGGTGCGACGCCGTGGTGTCTCTAACCGATGCACTCACCCGCGAGGTGAGGGATCTGGGTTTTCGAGGCGCGGTCGAGCTGGTGCCCAACGCTCGCAGGACCGCTCGCTTCGAGGGACTCGATCGTCAGGCCGAGGCCGACCGACTTCGTCGAGATCTCGGGATCGGTCCCGGCCAGCATGTCATCGGGTTCGTCGGTCACCTGGGCCGCCAGAAGCGCCCTGATCTTGCCGTCGAGGTGATGTCGGAACTATCAGCACGGGGTGTCCCGGTCCACCTGGTGATGGCCGGCAAGGGCCCGATGGCCTCAGGTGTGGAGCGGCTCGTCGCCGAGCTCGGTTTGGAGGACCGAGTCCACCTTCTCGGTCACGTGGATGACGTCGAGCACGTTCTCGCCGGTATCGACGTCATGGTCCTGACCAGTGACGACGAGGGAATGCCCGGGGTGGTCATCGAAGCTCAGATGGCCGGTTGCCCGGTGGTGTCGTTCCCGGTCGGCGGGATTCATGACTTGGTGGTGCACGGGGAGAGCGGCGTGGTCCTCGATGGCCATGACCCCGCGGCCATGGCCGAGGTCGTCGCCGGACTGCTCGACGATCCGAGTCGACTTGCCCGCATGTCCGAGGCTGCGAGGGTCGCGTCGTCAGCGTTCTCGATGGCCGCGGTGGTGGAGCGCTACCAGGGCGTGCTCACCGCGGTCGCGGCGGCAACCCCGGGCCAGGCCTAGACCGGCGGGCCGGGCGCCTAGGAATCTGAGACCGGGATTAGCGGACGCCGACGCTGCCCGAGGTAGGCGGGGTCGGTGCTCAACCCGGGCGAGATCGACTCGACCAGGCGTTCCAGTTCGTCGGTGTCGGCAACTATCCCCTCGACCGCGGCGGCGACCGTCGCAGCGGTGGCTTCTCCTCGGTCGTGGGCCCGAAGCGTGTCGACGAGGGTGTTGATGGGATCGATGTTGCAGGTGTGGCAGACGAGCTCGCGCGAACGAGTGGCCCGCAGCTTGGGGCCAACCGCGTCGGACAGCGCGCTGTCGTGGACGGTGCCGTAGGCGGCTTCCTTCTTCCAGTCGGCACAGCACAGGTAGTACTTGCCGTCGTAGCCGATGAACAGGAACACGAACGGTGCCATGCAGATCGGGGTGGTGCCACGCTCGGCCAGCATTTCGCGGGCCCGGATCACGTGGCTCGACGTTGGCGCGTAGTCCATCCGGTCGACCTGTAGTGCGCCGCCCCGGTTCATGATCGGGAAGACCACGAACTCGGAAAGTCCTCGGGCGCTCCAGAACGCCTTCATGTGTTCGCGGTGCGCCTCGTCCTCCCGGTGGTCGACAAGGACGATGTTCACCTTGCACCGGCCTTCAGCCAAACGAGCGAACCGTTCCACGTTCTCGAGTGTCCGTTGGAAGGGAAGGCCGTAGATCGTCTCGTACTCGCTTCCTTCTTCTCCGACGTTGAACTCGATCTCCTGGAGTCCGGCATCCAACAAGGCGATGGCCTTGGCCTCGGTCATGACCGACCCGTTGCTCGCCATGGCACATCGGAACCCGGCGTCGCGCACCATCTGGACGCAATCGACCGCTCGGGGGTTGAGCAGAGGTTCGCCGAGACCGCACAGGCTGATCCTCATCTCGCGCCCCGCGGTGTTGGCAGGTCCGTCCCGGAACTCCACCGCACGCTCCACGGACTTGGCGAATGTCTCCGGGGTCATGATCCCCTGGTGGGGGGTCTGGTCGCGGGGGCAGAAGTAGCAGTCGGCGTTGCAGCGGTTTGTCAGCTCGATGTCGAGGTTGATGATCGAGGGAATCATGGCGGTCCGTGTCCGGTAGGCGTCGGCGTGGGCGTTGCCCGGCTGAAGTGGACTCTCACTGTAGGTGGATTTCGCCCGATCGGGACGGGGACCTCCGGGGGCGGGCGGGTCTGGGCTGAGCGACCACTTATTTGTTCTACCGGGAGCTAGATATGATTGGGGTATGAGTCAGGGCCGCCCGCCAACCCCGCCGACACGAGACCTGGACCATCCCGACGAGATTGCGGAGATGGTTCGCCGGTTCTACCAGGACGTCGCCCAGGATTCTCTGCTGGGCCCGATCTTCAACGACGTGGCGCAGGTTGACTGGAACGAGCACCTTCCCAAGCTGACCGCGTTCTGGAACCGGGTACTTCTCGGGATTCCCGGCTTTGCCGGCAACCCGATGAGGGCCCACGTCGAGACTCATGAGCAGGCGCCGTTCACGCCGAGCCACTTCGACCGGTGGCTGACCCTCTTCCACGACACGGTGGGCGGCGGTTGGAAGGGGCCCTACGCCGAGCAGGCGATGGCTCTCGCCCGCAACGTCGCTCGGGTCCACAGCATGCACCTCACCGGCGAGGCGTTCGAGTGGACCCCCGACGGTGAGGCCGGCGACCCGGCTTGCTGGTCAGGCGTCATAACTGCGGAGATCCAGCCCGGGAACTGACACCGGCGGACCCTTCGCCCGCAGGCCGTTCTTGTCGGCGACGTCAGTTGGCCGGAGTCACCCGACAGGTGAGCTGGCAGCCCGCCGTGCGCGGGTCGTGGGCATCGAGGGATGTGACCTCCAGCCCTCCCACCGCTTCCGCTACGCCGCGGGCAAGTCCCAGGTGCAGTCCGCACACGGTCGGAGCGTCGACGGCGGCAGCCGAGTGGAACGGGCAGTTCATGAGAGTGACGGTGGCCGAGTCTCCGTCACGGGTGACCTCGGGGTGGAAGCCCTGACGGGCCATCTCCTCGCTGAATGCTCCGATGGGGTCGGCATGGCTGTCCGAAGGGTTGGAGGTGGCCAGGCTCGACCGTCGGCCGACCTCCTCGGGGCTGTCGCCGGTCTTGACCACCTCGGCGAGCAGCAGTGCCAGCCGTTCGTAGGGTCCGGTCACCCCCCAGCGGCTGTCGGTGGCGGGGTTGATCGAGTAGAGCAGCCGGGGGCGACCGCGCCCCGACGGCGGTGCGGACTGCTCCAGGAGGAGTCCGGCTTCGACCAGGCGCGAGAGGTGCTGGCGGATGGCGTTGTGGTTGAGACCCATGTGCTCGGTCAGCTCGGCCACGTCGACCAGGGTGGCGCTGTCGACCACGTACCGGAAGATGGAGTGGCGCGTGGGGTCTCCGAGCGCCCGGGCCTGAAGTTGGAGCGATGTGTCGGTCATGGGTCGAGGTCCTGTGGCCACCGGGTCCGAAGGATCGTTCTCCGTGTCGGCAGGCCTGGTGGTGCTCTGCACCGTTATATCTGGTAGATACAAGAAGTATGACCGATGAGATCACTACCGGCGACGAGTGGAAGGAAACCCCCGGGATGGGCCGCGCTGTGGCCATGGGGGGTCTGGTCGGGGCCGTGTTGGCCTTCATCGCCACCACGGTGGGGATGATCGGCGCGGGTGCGGAGACCGGAGCGGCGGTGGGCCTGGGTCTGTTCATCGCGTTCTGGGGCGGCTTGGGCTTCGGGACCATGGTCGGCGGCGTCACCTGGGTCTCCCAACACGAAGAACACTGAGCTAGAGGTTCGCGTCGAGCAGCAGGCTCTTGCTGGTCGGGCGACCGGTAGCGACATTGGGCCCTCCTGACGAAGGCCATACGAGTTGGTGGGCCACCAGGGACTCGAACCCTGAACCAGCGGATTAAAAGTCCGATGCTCTGCCAATTGAGCTAGTAGCCCCGGGTGCGTGGCTGACAGCCGGTGGCTGACGGACCGACGGGTTCCGGACCACCGAACCTAATGGCTCGACCGGTGGGTCAGGCCAGTACGTCGAGCAGATCGGACAGGTGGGACCGGAAGCGCTTCAGTTCGTCGCGGTGGAGCACGGTCAGGTCCCGGAGCTTCTCGGCGCCGGCCTTGGTCAGCACCACGTGCTGTTTGCGGTGGTCGTCGCGGTCGTTCACGAGTCGGACCAGGCCCGCCGCCTCGGCGCGCCGGGCCAGTTCGCCTGCCGAGTTCAGTCGGAGCTGAAGGAAGTCGGCCACGTCGCTGAGCGTGGGGTCAGTGGGCCCGGGCCAGCCCCTGACGGCAAGCATCAGCTGGTGCTGGGCGGGGGTCACCCCCTCGGCCCTCGCCGCTTCCTCGGAGAAGCGGATGAACACCCTCAAAGCATGTCGGAAGGTTGCCAGCCGTTCGTAGTCGCCGTCGCTCAGGTCGCCGGTCGGTGCGGAGGTCACGCCGCGCCCAGTTCGACCCGGGACCGTTGGGACTCGATGACCGCGTCCCGGTTGGTGATGATCAGCGCGATGGTGGCGGCGATCAGTGCGGTGGGGGCGAGAGCCATGCCCGCCATCTGGGTGACGACGAGGGTGGATCCCAACGGGGTCTTGGTGACGCCGACGCACAGGGCCACGGCAAGGCCCACCATGACCACGGTGACGTTGACCGACGGCACCAGCTCGCCGATGAGCTGGCCCCCGGCGAACCCGATGAAGAACAACGGGATGATGAAGCCGCCCTTCCACTGGCCGGTGAGGGTGACCAGGACGCCGGCCAGCTTGGCCAGGATCGCCACCCCGAGAGCGGCCGCGGTGAGCCCGCCTCCCACGATCTCCTCGACCTGGAACTCACCGTTGGTGAGGGCGAACGGAGACCACCAGGCCAGGGCACCCAGGGCGGCACCCGCCACGATCGGCAGTGCGGGGGAGGGAATTCCGGCGGTAGCGCGCTTGGACACGGCCACCATCCATCCGAACAGGAGGGCACCGACGCCTCCGACGACACCGCAGGCAGCTCCCCAGGCGAGGTCTGCCCCGCCCAGAGAACCCACTGGGGGCAGCTCCCACACCGGTCGCAGGCCCAGGCCGGATGCCGCGAAGTAGACGGCGTGTCCGGCCAAGGCGCCGATCACGGCGGGGACCAGTGCCTCGTAGTACTGAAGTCCGCGTCGGTGAAGGATCTCCAGGGCGAACAAGGCGGCACCGAGCGGGGCGCCGAACAGGACGCTGAAGCCAGCGGCCATGCCGGTGATGGTGAGGATCCGCACGTCGGTGCGGTCCAGGTTGAACTTCTCGGCTACCCAGGATCCGAAGGTGCCGTTGGCCTGGACCAGCGGTGCCTCGGGGCCCATGGCCCCACCGGCCCCCACGCACAGCAGCGACGTGGGTATGACCGAGCGGACCATGCGGGTGTCCTCGGTGCCTCCGAGGACGTGGATGTTGTCGACGAGCAGTTCCACGTTTCCGCTCGGTCCCAGCAATCTGGTCAACAACGCCACCGCGGTGCCGACGGCCACCATGATGACCGCCTGGTGGGCGTCTGGTCGGCTGCCCGGCCCGATCAGCTCGGTCACCAGGTGCAGCGCGGCCAGGTAGGCGGCTCCGATCAGTCCTCCACCGATGCCGACCACGACGACGGGCAGGGAGAGCCCGGCGCTCAGTTCCGGTGAGACGAGACGCTGCCCCAGTCGGGAAGCCTTCCAGCGTGTTCCGGTGGAAGAGTGGAGGCGAACGGCCATGGATACATCGTATTACGATCTAATAGAGCGGAACAAAGGCTCCGTCGCCCCCGGTCACGTGGGGGCGTTGGTGTTCCAGGGGCCGCTCACCTCGAAGGTCTCGCCAGGGTTGTCGTAGCTCGAGAAGTACAGCCGGGTACCGTCGAGGGTGAACGCCGGACCGGCGAGTTCGGACCCGGTCACGTCGTAGCGCAGGATCGGATAGGTCGCTCCCGTCGCGACGTCGAGGCCGACGATCTCCATGTTTCCACCATCCTCGGCCACGAACACCCGGTTGGTGGCGGTGGCGATCAGGTTGTCGACCCCGGTCAGGTGACGGGGGGCGGGGAACGGCCCCCCGTCGTCGTAGACGATGGTCAACACGCCGGTGGCGGGCGTGTATCGCCAGACTCGCCAGTCGCCCTTGGTGGTGAAGTAGACGTTGCCGTCGGTGACGTGGATGCCTTCTCCGCCGGTGAACCGTTTGACCGGGGTTCCCACGTCCTGATTGCGGGTGGGGACAGGGTCTCCGGATGGATCTGGCACGGTCGACCACCCGACGGCACCCCCACCCAGATCGGTCATGACCTCGAGCAGCCCCGACGACAGGTCACCCCACGTGGTCGGCGTGAAGCGGTACAGGCAGCCGTCGGGTTGATCCTCGGTCTGGTAGATGCGTTGGTCGGCGACATCGGCGGCCACGGCCTCCCGTCGGAACCGTCCCATCGCGGGCCGGGCCACACCCTGGCCCGGCCCCGAGGGATCGCACTCCCACGCCTGACCGCCCTCCACCTCCTCGCAACTGATCCAGCGGAGGCCAGCGGTGGTGGGCACCACGCCGCCGGCGCAGTTGTTCAGGGTGCCGCTGAGGATCGGGTAGGCATCGACGACGGCGCCCGTCGTGTCGAAGCGGATAGCCGCCGCGCCCCCGGGGATGGCCTCGCTGTTGGACACGTATACCCAGCCGGTGAGAGTCGTCCCGTCCAGCAGGGGGATCACGCCGCCACCGTCGGGATCGTCATGCCAGATGTAGCCCGTTCCGGTGCCGTCTCCGCGCAGGACCTCGCTGCCGGTGGTCGCGAGTCTGCGGGCGGTGAAGCCTGCCGGGATGTACAGGTTCGGTACGGCCGAAGGTTCGAGAGGCCCGAAGTCGACCCGGGTGAGCACCTCGCACGCGTTCAAGACCGGCAGGCCGAGTCCGAGCGCCCCCACCAGCTTGATGAAGTCACGTCTGTACATGGCCACCTCACGGTTACCGGTTCCCACCTGGAAAATACCGCCGTCGTCAAACCGGTGGGCTCGGTGACGGTGACGGTGGCGGAGAGGGCTCCCGTAGGCTGCGGCCATGCTGATCCGACTTGGTGGCCAGGACCTCGCCATCGTGGGCCGTGCCCGCGTCTACATCTGTGGCATCACGCCCTACGACGCCACCCATCTGGGTCATGCCGCCACCTTCGTGTGGAGTGACGTAGCGGTCCGGTTCCTTCGCCACCTCGGACACGAGGTCCAGGTCACCCGCAACATCACCGACGTCGACGACAGCCTCCTCACCCGGGCCCGCGAGACCGGAACACCGTGGCGGACCCTCGCCACCCGCCAGACCTACCAGTTCGAAGACGACATGGCCCGGCTGGGCGTGTCGACCCCCACCTTCGAACCTCAGGCTCACAACTACGTGGCCGAGGTGATCGAACTCACCCAGGCCCTGATCGACCTCGGTCACGCCTACCTCGCGGCGGGCACGGTGTACGGCCGCGCCGGGGACGTTGCCATCGGGGCCGGGCTGAGCGAACAGGACGCCCTGAGCCTTGCCTCCCAACGGGGCGAAGACCCGACCGACGCGGCCAAACAACACCCGCTCGACACGGTGCTGTGGCAGGCAGCCGACGACGGCGGGGATGACGACGGGAACCAACCCGTATGGGACAGTCCCTGGGGCAGAGGCCGACCCGGATGGCATGTGGAATGTTCAGCCATGGCGTTGGCCACCCTCGGCCCGGGGCTCGACCTCCATTGCGGCGGCGAGGATCTCGCCTTTCCCCACCACGCCTTCGAGACCGCTCATGCCGAGGCGGCCCTGGGGGTGGCCCCCTTCGCCCGGGCCTGGCTGCGGGCCGGGGCCGTACACCACGACGGACAGAAGATGGCCAAGTCGGTCGGCAACCTGGTGATGGTGAGAGACCTGCTGGCCGACCACTCCGCCGCCGCCCTGCGACTGATGATCTGCGACCGCCGGTGGTGGGATGACTGGACCTTCGATCCTGCTGCGCTGGATCGGGCCGAGCAGCGGGTTACCGCGCTGCGGGCTTCGACCCGTCAGCCCGACGGTTCTGCCGATGGTCCCGACCGGGTGATCACCGCTCTGGCCGATGACCTCGACGTTCCGACGGCACTGGCGATCGCCGAGGCCGAGGGAGGCCGGTCGGCGGAGATCGTGGTCGAGGTGCTCGGCCTGCACCCCTTTGAGCCGACCGCCCGGACCAGCATGTTGCCAAACCCCTGACGGTTGGACGTCCCGGCGGGCCTTGTGGCCCTACTGTCGGCCTGGAAGGCTCCGGTGAACTGTCGGGGTGACTGACCAAGGGGTGACGATGGGATCGTCGGACCGGAACGGAGCGATCCAACTGCGGGGGGTGACCCGGCGGTTCGGCGACGTCGTTGCCGTTAGGGATCTAGACCTCGATGTGGCCGAGCGTGAGTTCCTGGTGTTGCTGGGTCCGTCGGGGTGCGGCAAGTCCACCGCCTTGCGGATGATCGCCGGGCTCGATCTGCCCGACGAGGGCACGATAGAGATCGACGGGGAGGACGTCACCGACGTGGTCGCCCGGGATCGTGACGTGGCCATGGTGTTTCAGAGCTACGCGCTCTACCCCCACATGACGGTACGCCGGAACATCGAGTTCCCGCTCCGCAACCGCAAGGTCCCCAAAGCAGAACGAGACGAGGCGGTGGCCGAGGCCAGCCGGATCCTCGCCCTCGATCAACTGTTGGACCGTCGACCGGCGCAGCTCTCGGGAGGCCAGCGCCAGCGGGTGGCCCTGGCCCGGGCCATCGTCCGTCGACCAACCGTGTTCCTCATGGACGAGCCCCTGTCCAACCTCGACGCCAAGCTGCGGGTGCAGACCCGGGCCGAGCTGATCGACCTCCAACGCCGGTTGGAGACGACCGTGGTCTACGTCACCCACGACCAGGTCGAGGCCATGACGATGGGGCACCGCATCGCGGTGATGGTCGACGGCGTACTCCAACAGGTCGGTCCCCCGGGCGACGTGTACGACCGACCGGCCAACGTCTTCGTGGCCGGCTTCATCGGCAACCCGCCCATGAACCTTCTCGACGCCCGGGTGGCGAGTACCGGCGACGGGGGCGGAACGTCGGTGGAGATCGAAGGCGAGCGCGTCGAGGTCGGCTCCCGACTTGCCGCTGCGGCGGCTCGAACGAGCAACGGCGACTTGGTGGTGGGTATCCGACCCGAGCACTTGCGGATCGATCCCTCCGGTCCGCTCGCCGCCACGGTCACCGTGGTCGAATCCCTCGGTCACGAACGTCACGTGGTGGCGGCGACATCTGCCGGCCAGTCGGTGATCGTGAGGGTCGGCGTCGAGGATCCTTCGCCCGCCGACGGGGAGACGATCCGGGTGGCCTGGGAGTCCGGGGACGTCCACCTGTTCGACAAGGGCAGCGGGGAACGGCTCGACCCATGACCAACCGCCGGACCGTGCAGTCTCGCCGTCGTCGGGAGACGGTGCTGGCCTACCTGTTGGTGTCGCCCTCGTTGGTGGTGTTCAGCGCCTTTGTCGTCTACCCCTTCGCCCGCAACATCTGGCTCGGCCTCTACCGGACTCCGCCGTTCCCCGGGCTTCCCCGCCGGTATGCCGCCTATGAGCAGTACCAGCAGATCCTCACGTCACCCGAGTTCGTGGCCAGCCTCCGAACCACCTTGTTGTTCCTGGTGATGACCGTGCCCACGGGCCTGTTCCTGGGTCTGTTGCTGGCGGTGGCCGCTCACCAGAAGCTGCGGGGCATGGCCGTGTACCGCACGATCTTCTCCTCGACGGTGGCCACCTCCATCGCGGTGGCATCGGTCATCTTCTTCACCCTGTTGAACCCCCAGGTCGGCCTGCTCACCTTCTGGCTGGGCCTCGAGGGACGCCCCTCGCTCTTGGCCGATCCGAAGTGGGCGCTGGTGGCGGTGGCGGCGGTGACGGTGTGGCAGAACCTGGGGCTGTCGTTCATCTTGATGTCGGCGGGGCTTCAGGCCGTTCCCGACGAGCTGTTGGAGGCGGCCGAGATCGATGGTGCGGGGGCGTGGTCGCGGATGCGCAACGTGACCCTGCCCATGTTGTCGCCGACGCTGTTCTTCGCCGCCGTGGTGGGCGGGATCTTGTCGTTGCAAGCCTTCGGCCAGATCGACATCCTCACCGGTGGCGGCCCCCTCAAGAAGACCAACGTGTTGGTGTACGCCATGTACGACGCCGTGTTCCGCCAGAACAACGAGGGCAAGGCGGCCGTTCTGTCGGTGGCCCTGTTTGCCCTGACTCTCATCTTGACGTTGGTGCAGATTCGCCTCATCGAGCGGAGGGTGTCCTATGAGCGCTGATGTCCCCGCGACTGTCCCCGCGGCTGTCCGCGTCGCGAAGAGCTCCCAGCGGCGCCGGGCTCGTCGGGTTGCCCTGACGGCCGTGCGCTACCTGGTGTTGACCGCTCTGGCGGTGGTGATCTTGTTCCCCATCTACATAACGGTGGTCAACTCTCTGCTCCAGCCCGAGCAGATCGCCAAACGCCCTCCCACCCTGTTCCCCACCGATCCCGACTGGTCGACGTACTCGACGGCATGGACCGACGGTCACCTCGGCCGCTACCTGATGAACAGCTTCCTGGTGACGGTGGTGATCGTCGTCGGCCAGGTGGTGACGTCGGTGCTGGCCGCCTACGCCTTCGCCTTCTTGGAGTTCCCGGCCAAGCGGGCCCTGTTCGTGTTCTTCCTGGCCACGATGATGGTGCCCTTCGAGGTCACCTTCTTCACCAACCAGGCCACCATCGTCGACCTCGGCTGGTACGACACCTACCTCGCTCTCACCGTCCCGTTCCTGGCCACGGGGTTCGGTGCCTTCCTGGTCCGCCAGTCGTTCCTCTCGCTACCCCCCCAACTGCGTGACGCAGCGGAGCTCGACGGTGCCGGTCACTGGCGGTTCATGACCAAGGTGGCGGTTCCTCTGGCCCGGCCCGGGATCGCGGCCTTGGCCCTGTTCAGCTTCTTCGGGGCGTTCAACCAGTACCTGTGGCCGTTGATCGTCACCAAGGACGAGCGATTGCGGACCGTGCAGATCGGTCTCAAGTACCTGCGCAACACCCAGATAGACCAGATCAACGTGACCTTCGCCGGGACCATCCTCGCCGCTCTGCCCTTGTTCGTGCTGCTGGTCCTGTTCCAGAAGCAGCTGGTGCGAGGCCTCACCGCCGGGGCGGTCAAGGGATGAGCCGACAGCATCGCTGGACGTCCAAGGAGCGGGGTCGCCGGACCCGGCGCATCCGGAGCGGGCTGGTCGCGGTGGTGGCCGGGGCCGGGCTCCTGGTCGGGTGCACCGCCGATGATCGGGTGGGTGGAACCTTCGACACCACGGTGACCCCCGCGGAGTGTGGGGTGGCCGCGCTGAAGACGGCCGACAAACCGGTGAAGATCGTGTTCTGGCACGTCATGGCCGAGACCACCCTCGACTGGCTCGAGGCCACCACCGCCGAGTTCAACCGATCCCAAGACGAGATCGAGGTGATCCTGCGGCGCCAGCCCAACTACACGGATCTGTTCACCAAGTACAAGGCCGGACTGGCCAGCGGCGACCTGCCCGACCTGGTCCAGATGGAGGAGACCGTCGTCCAGCAGATGATCGACAGTCGGTCCACGATCCCGGCTCAGGCCTGCATCGAGGCCACCGACTACGACGTGTCGGACTATCTACCCCGGGGTCTCGCCTACTACGCGTCGGGCGGGGTCCAGCGGGCCATGCCCTGGGCGATCTCCAACCCAGTGTTGTTCGTGAACCGGGCCGCCTTCCGCAAGGCCGGACTGGATCCCGATGACACCCCCGAGACCCTGGCCGAGGTCCGGGAGATGTCAGAGAAGATCGTGGAGTCGGGCGCGGCCAAGTTTGGTATCGCCCTCAAGCCCGCCCCGTACATTTTCGAGTTCCTCTTGGCCAAGAGCGGCGGTGAGTACGTCGACCACGGCAACGGCCGACGGTCCCGGGCCGAACACGCCAACCTCGACAGTCCCGAGGCCCTGGCCATCTGGCGGTGGTGGCACGACATGGTGGCCGACGGCCTGGCTCTCGACACCGCCGGTGAGGACCCCGCCAACATCGACCACCTGCTGGCCTTGGCGAATGAGACCGAAGGGGCGGCGATGACCATCGAATCCTCATCGGCCATCGGCCCCGTCGCTGCCATCTTGGCTTCGGGTGCGTTCCCCAACGTCGAGCCGGGCACCGCGCCGCTGCCCGCCCTGACCCGCGGCGGTGGGGTACCGGTCGGTGACGGAGCGCTGTGGATCCCCCGGGCCTCGGACCCGGCCAAGCGGGCCGCGGCCTGGAAGTTCGTCACCTTCTTGAACGCGCCGGCCCAGCAGGCGGCCATGGCGGTGGCCGGCGGATACGTACCGGCCGTCCGCTCAGCCGTGGAGGTACCCGAGCTTCAGGCCCAGTGGAAAGCGCAGCCGATGTTCCGGGTCGGCTACGACCAACTGATGGCGGGGGAGATGAGCGACGCCAACGTGGGTTCGTTGCTGGGCGAGTACCAGGGTCTGCGCAACTCCGTCCGCGACGGACTGATCCGCACGTTGCGGCAGGGAGTGGACCCCGAGGAGGCGGCCCGCCAGGCCAAGGCCGAGGCCGACATCGTGATCCAGGAGTACAACGACCGCGTCGGTGGGTGATCGGACGGGAACAAGATCTGACCTCGGGCCGGTTGTAGACCGACGTGACCAGCATCGACACCGCCACCAATCCGTCGCGTCTTCGAATCGACGTCTGGTCCGATGTCGTGTGCCCGTGGTGCTATCTCGGGATCACCTACCTGGAGCAGGCGCTGGAGCAGTTCGACAACGCCGATCGCGTCGACGTGGTTCTCCGGTCGTTCCAGCTCGATCCCGACGTACCGGTTCACGACGACGTCCCTCTGGTGACCCGACTGGCCCGAAAGTACGGCACCACCGAGGACCAGATCTCGAGGAGTCAGGAACAGATCCGCGCCCGGGGGGTCGATGTCGGCATCGACTTCCGGTTCGATCTCACCGCCCGGGGCAACACCATGGATGCCCATCGCCTGTTGCACCGCGCCGAGCGGTTCGGCTCGGCTCGGGATCTGAAGCAGCGGCTGTTCCGGGCCTACTTCACCGAGGGTGAGGTGGTGGGGGACCACGACCTGCTTCGCCGTGTCGGCCTCGAGGCAGGCCTCGACGCCGCCGAGGTGGACGAGGTGCTCGAAGGTGACGTCCACCAGGACGACGTGTTGGAGGACCGGCTCGAAGCGCGTCGACGGGGCATCACCGGGGTTCCGTACTTCCTGTTCGACGGGGACCTGGGTCTCGGTGGTGCTCAGCCCGTCGATCGGCTGGTGCGGGTGCTGAACGCGGTGTGGGACGAGCGGATCGCCCCCGGCCCCCAAGGCTGCGGGCCCGGAGGCTGCGAGGCCTGAACCGGCTGCCCGGCCAACGGGAGTGGCTCGGTACGCTGCTGCGATGCCCACCTTCGCACCGTCAAGTTCCATGAGCCGAGCGGTTCAGAAGGTCGCCACCAGCTCCGCCTTCCGCAAGGTGGGCCCCAAGGTGGTTCCGCCTCTGGACCGCTTCGTCCATCGGGTTTCTGGTGGCCGCTGGTCGGTCAGCGGATCGATCGTGCCCAGCCTGGTGCTGACCACCACCGGCGCCAAGTCGGGTCTGCCCCGCGAATCGCCGTTGGCCTGCGTGCCCCGACCCGAGGGGGGCTGGTACGTGGTCGGCTCCAACTTCGGACGCGAGAAGCACCCGGCCTGGACCGGCAACCTGATCGCCAATCCCCAGGCGTCCGTGGTGGTGCGCCGCAAGACCACCGAGGTCACCGCCCGCCTCCTCGACGATGACGAGAAGGCCGCGGTGTGGCCTGCTCTGGTGGCGGTGTGGCCGGCCTACGACGACTACGTAGAGGTGAGCGGCCGCAACATCCGGGTCTTCCAGCTCGACCCGGTTTGACCAAGCTGTGCCCAGTCAGGTGCGGCGGGGTTGCCAGACGGTGGCGGCGAGGGTCAGGTAGCGGAGCTGGCGGACCGTGTCCTCGATCAGGATTGGTTCTCGTTCGGGGGTCTCCTCGACCGCTTCGAGGATGCGCTGGGCGGTACGGACCATCAGGTCGACGATGAGGTCGGCCAGCATCACCAGGTCGCGCACCGGCCATCCGTTCACGATGGGGAGGCGAGCCAGATCGGTGGCCAGTTCGGTGGAGAACAGCCTGATCTCGGTGCGGATCCGGGTCCGGACCTCGGGCAGCGCGCTGTACTGCTCGCGGACCAGGAACCGGTAGTGGGGTCGGTGATCGTGGATGTGGCGGACCAGCACCCCGACCGAGCGTTGGGCGATGTCGTCGGCGGCGACCACGTCGTCGCGGGCGTCGCGCATGAGTTGGCGCAGGGTGGCGAACGCCTCGTCGACCAGGACGACCCCGAGGTCGTCCATCCGGTCGAAGTGACGGTAGAAGGCGGCAGGGGTGACTCCGGCGGTCCGGGTGACCTCGCGGATGCCGACGTTGTCGAGGCTGCGGTCGGCCAGCAACTCCAGGGCAGCGTCGAGTAGAGCGCGGCGGGTACGGGCCTTGTCGCTCGACCGGGTGTGGCTAGAGCCTCCGGCTGATCGTCCTCGGTGGCGGGACGGGACCGAATCGTCTCTGTCGGCAGGTGGCATCGGAGCGAGCGTAGACGGGAGGACATGCTGTTCACGAGTGTTCACCGATGATGCTCCTGCCCTCCATGGCTCACGGTCTACGACTGAGCTCATCTGGACATTTGAGTAAACGAGTGTATACTGAAATGTGTACGATGGCGGGTACGTTCCGGCCGACTCGACGGTGGCCCTGAACAAGGAGAAATGCCTTGACCTCACTGGTGGATCGACTCTTCACGCCCCACGGAGCCGCCGCCTACCTGCGGTGGCTCCCGCCGCGGTCGGCCCGCGCCGTGTATTCAGGCTCTGCGGTCCCCCGGCGCCAGCAGCCAGCCGTTGACGTCGGTGTAGAGACCTTGCCGATGGAAGGGACCACCTTCGTGCGGTCGGGGGTCACCGCCGAGGGCGATGGGACCCTGCTCGAGGTGGCCGAAGGCGCCGGGCTCACTCCTCCCAACCGGTGCCGCCGCGGCGTGTGCGCCACCTGCACCACCGCCCTGGTCAGCGGCACGGTCCGTGACGGCCGGACCGGCGAACTAGTGGAGGGACCGGCCCCGGTGCGCCTGTGCGTGTCGGTGGCCGAAGGACCGGTCGTTCTCGATCTCTGACCCCGGGCGTCGACCCCCCCAACCGCACGTGACGAAGCGGGACCACCGCGGCCCGCTCAGAACAGGAGTAACCCCATGGCCCTCGAACCAGCCCCGGTGGAAACGCCCGCCGAACCCGTCTTCTCCACCGAGTCCCACCCCGACGACCAGGTGCGCCCGTCGTCGGCCCGGCCACTGCGTTCGGCCCAACACCTGACACCCGAACAGGTCGAGGCCCTCGGCGCCGAACTCGACGACCTGCGTCGGCGCACCGTGGCCGACCTCGGTCAGCGCGACCGTGACTACATCGACGGGGTGGTCGGTGCCCAGCGACGGCTGGAGCTGGCCGGACGGGCCCTCCTGTTCGCCGGCTTCCTGCCGCCGGCCTGGCTGGCGGGAACCGTCGCCCTGTCGTTGTCGAAGATCCTCGACAACATGGAGGTGGGCCACAACGTCATGCACGGCCAGTACGACTTCCTCGGTGACCCGGAACTGGTCGGCAACCGGTTCGAGTGGGACACCGCGTGTCCGGCCGAGCAGTGGCGTCACACCCACAACTACGAGCACCACACCTTCACCAACATCTTGGGCAAGGACCGCGACGTCGGTTACGCCATCATCCGGGTCACCCCCGAACAGCCGTGGAAGCCCCACAACCTGGCCAACCCCCTGTACGCCGCCGCCCTGGCCACCCTGTTCCAGTACGGGGTGATGCTCCACGGCGTCGAGGTCGAGAAGATCACCCGAGGAGACAAGGACCGGGCCGACCTGATCTCCCAACTTCGCGAGGTGGGCCGCAAGTTCTCGGGGCAGTCGCTCAAGGACTACGTCCTGTTCCCGCTCCTCACCGGCCCATCGGCACCGTTCACCTTCGGGGCCAACCTCACCGCCAACTTCGTGCGCAACGTGTGGGCCTTCACCATCATCTTCTGCGGTCACTTCCCCGACGGCGTGGCCACCTTCAACGAGGAAGAAGCCGAGGGTGAGACCCGGGGTCAGTGGTACCTGCGCCAGATGCTGGGTTCCGCCAACATCGAGGGCAGCCAGATCTTCGACGTGATGAGCGGCAACCTCAGCTACCAGATCGAACACCACCTGTTCCCCGACCTGCCGGCCCATCGCTACGCCGAGATGTCGGTGGAGGTGCGCGAGATCTGCGAGCGCTACGGGTTGACCTACAACTCCGGTGGCCTGGTCCGTCAGTTCGGATCGGTGGTCCGCAAGATCGTCCGCCTGGCCCTGCCCTGAGGCACTCACCGAGGCATGGTTGTCATATACCCCATAGGGGTATAGGGTTCGGGTAGTTGAACAGCTACCCGAGGAGTCAGTCATGTCCACCACCGCCACCTACGCCGTCACCGGGATGAACTGCCAGCACTGCGTCGACTCGGTGACCAGAGAGGTCTCCAAGCTCGACGGGGTCACCGGTGTCGCGGTGGACCTGGCCGCCGGGTCGGTGGCCGTGACCAGCGCCTCACCCCTGGATCTGGAGGCGGTGCGTGCCGCGGTGGACGAGGCCGGGTTCGACCTGGCCGCGTCGGAGGGGTGACCGCCATGTCGTCGGGGCTTCGTCTCGCCGCTTTCTCCCTGGTGCTGGTGATGATCTTCGGCGCCGGATTCGGCCTGGGGAGGGTGGTGGGACCGGTCGGTTCCGACCCGTCGCCCGCCGGCCAGCACCCCGCCGGGGTGGAACACCCCATCGAGGCAGGCCACGGGGAGATGGGGTCGTGAGCACGTCGGGGTCTGCCACCAACCACGAACACGGTGAGACGCCCGCCGTTTGGTCAGCCGACCTCCAGATCGGCGGCATGACCTGCGCCTCGTGTGCCGCCCGGGTGGAACGTCGCCTCAACAAGATCGACGGAGTCGACGCCTCGGTGAACTACGCCACCGAACTGGCCCGGGTCACCGCACCCTTGGCCATCTCCCTCGAGGACCTGACCCGGGAGGTGGAGGCCACCGGCTACCAGGTGATCCCTCCTCCGCCCG
>JAGQSO010000190.1 GCA_020439505.1 Acidimicrobiales bacterium | reverse complement strand
CGGTCGGCCAGCCGCTTCTCCTCGATCTCGTCGATCGACTCGGCCATCTTGCGACGCAGGTTCCGGAGCACGCTCTCCACCTTTCCAGACCGCCCACCTCATTACAACGGCTGACGGTAACGCCACGGCGAACCAGTCCCGTCGTGGCGTCCACCGGTGCCGGGCCAACGCCCCGGCTCCTATCTTGGAGGGACTCGGTGGTGACCGCCGCCGGGGCCGTGACAACCGGGGATGGGCAAATGGGTTTTCTCGACAAGGCCAAGGATCTGATCGCTGACAACGCCGACAAGGTGGACGACGCCATCGACAAAGCCGCCGATCTCGCCGATGACCGGACCGGCGGCAAGCACACCGGCAACATCGACAAAGCCGCCGACGCTGCCAAGGACTTCGTGGAAGGCCTTGACGACGGAAAAGCCTGACGACCGGGGCGGCAGGGGCCGGGAGGTCAGCCGACTAGGGCGCTGATGACCTCGTCCTCGGCTTCGGGGGTGGTGAGCACCAGGACCTCGTCGCCGGCGCGCAGCACCGTGTCACCCCGGGGGACGATCACGTGACCGTCGCGCAGCACCGCCACCACGGTGGCGCTGCGGGGCAGACCCATGTCGACGATCTCCTTGTCGTTGGCCGGTGAGTCGTCGGCCAGGGTGGCCTCGCACAGCCGCGCCTTACCGCCCTCGAAGGACAACAGTCGGACCAAGGTGCCGACCGACACCGCCTCCTCGACCAGGGCACTGAGCAGGTGCGGGGTGGACACCGACACGTCCACGCCCCACATCTCGTTGAACATCCACTCGTTCTTGGGGTTGTTGACCCGGGCGACGACGCGGGGGACGGCGAACTCCTGCTTGGCCAGCAGCGAGATCACGAGGTTGTCCTCGTCGTCACCGGTCACCGCCGCCACCACGTCGGCGGCCTCCACGTTGGCCCGGGAGAACTCCGACACCTCGCAGGCATCCGCGGTGACCCAGGAGATCCCCGCCGAACACGTCGGAGCGGCCTCGGCCACCCGGTCGGCGTCGACCTCGACGATCACGATCTCGTGTCCGGCCTTGGCCAGGTCTTCGGCGATGAACACGCCTACGTTCCCGCCGCCGGCGATGACGACCTTCATCAGTGGCCTCCCTTGACCGGGCCGGAGCCCAAATGGGTGTCGAACGTTTCGATCGAGGATCCACTGACCATGGCGTGGATGACGTCGCCGTCTTGAAGGATCGTGTCGGGACCGGCAACGCTGCCCTGGCCCAGTCGGGTGATGGCGCAGACCCGAGCGTGGCCCGCCAGGTCCAGGTCCGACAGCTTGTGGCCCGCCCAACTCGAGGGGATGAGCCGTTCGATCAGCAACACGTTGGCGCTGGGGTCGATCCACTCGGTCGTCGGACGGTCGGGCATGATCCGCTGGAGAACCCGCTCGGTCGCCCATTCGACCGTGGCGATGGTGGGGATACCAAGTCGTTCGAAGATCTTGGCCCGACGGGGGTCATAGATGCGGGCCACCACCCGCTCCACCCCGAACGTCTCCCGGGCCACCCGGGCCACCAGGATGTTGGAGTTGTCGCCGTTGGTAACCGCGGCGAGGGCCGCCGCCTGTTCGATGCCCGCCTCCTTCAGGCGGTCCCGGTCGAATCCGACACCGGTGACGGTGCTCCCCGAGAAGTTCTCGGGGAGCCGTTCGAACGCCCGGGGACGGCGGTCGACGACGGCCACGCTGTGACCGCTCTCCTCGAGGTTGCGGGCCAGGCCGGCCCCCACTCGTCCGCAACCCACTACGACTACGTGCACCGCGTCACCACCTAGGTCTCGCTGTCCCGGGTCGGGACGGCGCTGGAGCCTACGTCCAGTGGTCGACCCGAGGCCACCGTTAGCCACCGCTCGCATCACCAGGGTGCCGAGCACTAGACCGGAGCGGTTCCGAACCTCGGGTAGCCGACCGCGCCGGTCGGAGTCCGAGGCTCCTGTCAGCTCCGCGGGGTACGCCGAATGGCATCAGCGTTGAAACGGTTCCTGGTGGGCAAGCCGTTGGCCAGCAGCGAGGAACAGCACCAGCGGCTAGGTAAACCGACCGCCCTGGCGGTGTTCGCCTCCGATGCCGTGTCGTCCACCGCCTACGCCGGCGAGGAGATGCTCCTCGTCCTGTTGATGGCGGTCACCTTCCCCAACTCCCACCATTACCTGGTCCCCATCGCCATCGCCGCCATCGTGTTGTTGGTGCTGGTCGGCTTCAGCTACGTCCAGACCATCCACGCCTACCCCGACGGCGGCGGTGCCTACGTGGTCAGCCGGGAGAACATCAGTCCGACGGCATCGCTGGTGGCCGGCGCCTCCCTGCTGGTCGACTACACGCTGACGGTGGCGGTTTCGATCTCGTCGGGCGTCATGGCCATCGGCTCGGCCTTCGACTTCAACGACAAGGTCGCCATCCGGGTGGGGCTCGCCCTGTTCTTCGTGATGGTCATGGCCGTCGGCAACCTGCGCGGCCTCAAGGAGTCGGGGAAGGTCTTCGCCATTCCGACCTACTTCTACGTGGTCTCTTTGAGCATCTTCTTGCTGGCCAGCTTCTACAAGCTGTTCACCGGTGACCTGAACGAGATCGAGGGATCCAAGGAGCTGGCCCACCACTTCTCCGAGAACCACGAGTTGATGACCAGCGCCACCCTGTTCGTGATCCTGCGGGCCTTCAGCTCCGGAGCGGTGGTCCTGTCGGGGGTGGAGGCCATCTCCAACGGGG
>JAGQSO010000189.1 GCA_020439505.1 Acidimicrobiales bacterium | reverse complement strand
TCTGCTCTCGGGGGTGCAACGCCGCCAGGGCCGTCATCAGCTCACCGGTCGCGCCGGCGACCGGTGTCCTTCGGGCGACGTGGTCCAGCACCACCAGATCGCGCCCGAACACGTCGGTGATGCTGGCACCGGCCTCACGGCACACCAGCGCGGCGCCCAGGTAGTCCCAGACCCCCAGTTCGTCGGTGGTGCAATCCAGGTAGCCGTCGAGCGTCCCGTCAGCGACCGCACACAGGTCGAGGGCCGCCGCCCCGAGCGCCCGGTACTGGGCCCAGCCGCCGTGGCCGACCGGAACACCGTTCAGGCCGACGATGGCCTGGCTCAGCTCTCGGCATCGTGAGGCTCTGATCGCCTCACCGTCGCGCCGCGCCCCCGACCCTCTGACCGCATCCCACCGCGTGCCGTGGCGCAGGTCCACGACCAGGGCCACCGCCGGTCCGTTCTCGTCGACTGCGCACAGGCTCACCGCCCACCACGACAACCGGCGCGACGCGTTGGTGGATCCGTCGAGAGGGTCGAACACCACCGTCACCGGGGAGTCGGCCCCCGCATGGCCGCTCTCCTCGCTCAGCACGCCGAGACCGGCACGGCAGAGCACCTCGACGCCGGCCCGGTCGGCGAGCAGGTCACTGTGGTGCTGGCCGGGGCGGGTGCCCGCCTCACCCCAGTCCGGCGCTGCCGCCAAGGCATGGCCAACGGCCTCGGCCGCTTCGTCCAACACGCCGGCCAGCCACGTCACAGACGTTCGTCGGTCTCCCACGTTGCCCGACGGTATCGGGGGCGTGGCAGGCTGGTGTCCCCAACCGCTCCAAAGGAGGAACTTCGTGGCCGTCATCGATGTGGCCGGCTTCGTAGCCGACCTCAAGGATCACGCGGTTGACCACGGGTTCCACGTTCACGACGAACGGCACTTCGTGGAGACCTACTCGCTGCGACAGGCATGGGAGGTGGATCTCCACCCCGAAGACGCCTGCGGTGGGCCGCTCGATCTCCACCTCGCCCTCGAGATCGATCCGAGAGTCCTGCTGTCGTTCGAGGACCTCGTCCTGGAACTGGACGAAGGGGACGATCCACCCGATCTGCACCGCTTTCCCCTCCATTTCACCTGGGGCATGCCGCCCCTCCCCCAGGGGCCGGATCTGCTGATCCTGGCCACCGACCTCGCCGGCGTCGGAGGACCCGAACTGCCGCTCGAGGTATCCGCCATCGACTCCTACGCGTCGGTCACCGACGGAGCGGACCGGACGGTGAGCATCATCGGCCGGGTCGAGGTGTCACTGTCGCAGGTGTACGTGGGTCAACAGGACCTGCTGTGCGACGTATTGGACCGCTGCCACGCCGTGAGCGCCTACCTGTTGGAGCGGGCACCACGTTGGCTGGGCGACGACTACTGAGCGACGGCCGCAGCGCAGGGTCGAAAGTGGTGGGGCAGGCGGGGATCGAACCCGCAACCAAGGGATTATGAGTCCCCTGCTCTAACCATTGAGCTACTGCCCCGCCGACATCGTGCCAGACCAGCACCCGGGGGCCGGAACCGGGCCCGACGTCGCCGTCAACCTTCAGCGATCCGCGCCCTCACCACCATC
>JAGQSO010000188.1 GCA_020439505.1 Acidimicrobiales bacterium | reverse complement strand
GGTGACAACACTCAGATGACGGTGGAGTTGATCGCTCCGATCGCCATGGATGAGGGTCTGCGGTTCGCTATCCGTGAGGGTGGTCGTACCGTGGGCGCCGGCCGGGTCACCAAGATCCTCAAGTAGCCGATGACCGCCGGAGGAGCCACCGCCTTCCCCCTGGCGGGCAGCACGACGGTCGAGGGCCCTGGTTTCCAGGGTTCCCTCGGCTGGTACACCGTCAACGGCGTGGCCTACGTGTCCCACGCGGTGGTGACGGGCCAACCGATGTTCCAGGCCCGTGACATGGGAGCGGTCGGCAAGACGCTGATCGGTGTACGCCGCGGGCTGTCCGCTCACGATGTGACCGTGCAGCTCGGAGTGGACACCGCGGTCGGCGAGGACGACGTACAGGGTGTGCTCATCTCGGCCTCGGCCGGTCTGGTGGCCGATGGTCTCCAAGTCGTGATGCGGCGGAGCGTGCCCGTGGCCGACGGTGACCGCGCCGGGGCCTCTGGCGTTCCGTCGGCTCGCCCGCTCGACGCCGCAGCCGACGCTGGCGGATGGTCGGCTTTCGAGGCCGCTGCCGGCTCGGCGTTCAGTTCCCGCCGATCGGGCGAGATCCCCGACGGTTTCCTCGACCGGGTCGCCGTCGTGGCCGACGACGGTGGCAACCTCCTCGCCTATTGCTGGGTGAGGCTGGTTCGCAGCCATCCCCAGGCGACCCCCACCGCGGAGATCGTCTCGTTCGGTGCCGCCGCCTCGGTGGCCGCCGAGGCGGTCCAGGACCACGAGTGGGCAGCATTCGTGGCGGCCACCGACCTGTTGGCGGCCGAAGGGGTACGGACCGTAGCGGTGGCGATCGACGAGTCGGCCACCGATGTGGTCGAACGGCTGACGTCTTGGGGTTTCGTGGCCCGACGTCACCGCCACCTGTACCGACCGGCCTGACCGGGACCTTCTCCGCCTGCCTGGGGCCCTTCGTGGTCCTTGCGGATAGATCCGGTTGTCGTCGCTGCGAGGGTGATCAGACCCCGGCTTCGCCTCGGTCTAGCCATGGCGTGCTCATGGGTCGGCTCGCCGGAAGGCTTCCTTCCTCAGTAGATCAGGACGAGACGGAGCACTGCCGCGGCCAACAGGGCGATGACCAGCGGCCAGGCGGCCATCGCCACCGCTGACCGGCCGACGCCCCGGAACGAGTCGAGGTCCCATCGGGTGAGGGCGATCACCGCCGACACGGTGAGCGTTGCGACTACCGTCGCGGTGATCCAGTCGAGCGACATCATCGGGCGGCCTCGGCTCGGTCGTCCTCGGTGCGTCGGAGCACCTGGAGCGCGAGAGAGGGCATGCTGACTACCGCCATCCCCGCGGTGGCGACCTGCGGGTACCAGAGATCGAGTGCGAGCATCACCAACGCGACGGCCGTCCCGATGGCGATCGACAACGCGGCGCTGAGGACCATCTCGTCGAACGGATCCTCGAACCGCCAGAGCGGGACGACCGCCGACCCGGGCACCAGCACGACGAACGCCAAGGCCAACAGCGGTCCTCCCGCCCACGGGGCCACCATCGAGACCAACAGAGCCACGCTCAGCACCGTCAGGGCAGCCGCCCGCCACGCCCGGGCCCTGGCCGTGGTCATGCTCGTCGTCGTGCCCGTCGTCATGGCTGCACCTTGGGCATGACTCGGTAGACGCTGGTGGTGCCCTGGTCGAACACCAGCTCGGCCCGCCCGGTGGCGACGAGCAGTCGGGTCAGATCGTCCAGCCACCCGGCGGGGAGGAAGGCAAGCTGCTCACCGAAGTCCTGTTGGGCCCGTGATGAGATCAGGTAGGCCGGCGCATCGTCGGGCACCAGGGCGAACACCTCCTGTGGGGTGCTGACCGGCTCCTCGTCCAACGGGAGGTAGTGGTAGGTGGTGAGATCCCGATAGCGCCAGGGGATGTTGCGCGTCGGTGCGATCAGCACCGATCCGGGAGCGACGTTGTCGTAGATCCACGAGACCGCAGCCCTGTCGGCTGAGGTCACCATCTCGAAGTGCTCGTTGCCGAACCGCACCGCGACGCCCGACACCGCTAGCAGCGCTACACAGGCTGACGCTCCGATCCACCGGCTCACCCCAGCCGCACCGCCGGATCGGCCCCATGAGCGGGCAAGCGAGGCCACGCCGTCGGCCACCAGTAGGCACGCCGCCGGAAGCGCGAACAGATAGGAGCGCAGGAGGATCTCGCCGCCATAGCTCTGGCCGCCGATCAAGGCGAAGGGCGGGACGAGCATGGCCAGCGCTGCCGTCGGTGCCCGCCCCTGTCGCCAACGGTGGACGCCCACGGCCAATGCGCCACCCATCAACCCAACCGAGAACGCCACCCGAAGCAAGAGCACCACCACCCGACCACCGGTTCCCCCGAGCCGGGCCAACGAGCCGCTGGCGGCGTTGTCCCCGAGGCGCCCGAACCCCGCCAAGAGCTCTCCCAGGTGGCTGCTCCACCAGGTTGTGGCTCCCACTGTGAACCATCCGACGAACAGAACCCCGATGACCACGGGGAGGTGGGCGGCTCTGAGCCGACCGGTCAGAGCCAGCGCCGACAACGCCATCATGAGTGCGAACGGGGTCAGTTGGTGGCTGGCCACCACCGCAGCCGAGATCGCCACCAGGGTCCACAGGACGGCGGCGTGACGGGTCGGGCTGGGTTTGGTGAGAGCGGTGCGATCACTGTCGGCCCGGTCGAGGCTTCGCAGTCGGTCGAGCGGACGAGCGACCAAGGTCGGAAGCCAACCCCATCCCATGGGGTCGATCGACTGGGGTCCGCTGCTGAGCCACCGCAGCGCGAACGCCAGGACGACCAGGTAGAGGAAATAGGCGACGGCCTGGGGGGAGAAGTAGTCCTGGTGCACCCAGTTGGCGGACACGAAGATCCACAGCGCCACCCAGCGCACGCGAACGTCATCGGTCAGGGATCGGAAGATCATCCACAAGGGCGCCAGGTACGAGAGGTTGAAGGCCACCGGGGACCAGCGCAGCCAGTAGAGGGCGGAGTCGAGCCCTCCGGCCGCGGAGATGAGCGCGCCGAGCCCAAACGCTCCGGGCCAGTTGAACCGGGCATCGAGAGAAGGAACGGTGTGCCCGTTCCGCAGGATCTCGTCGACGAAACCGACGTGGAGGTAAGCGGTGAAGTAGGCGGGATGAGGCTCGGTCAGGGCGGTCAAGCCCTGAACCATGAACACCAGGGCCACGATCTGGGCGACCAGCAGATAGCGGTGGTGCCGCTCGGCAACCGACAGGGTGAACGCCGCCGCCAGGAGGGCAAAGGCGGTGACGATCGGCCAGCCGACCACCGAGATGAGTCCCGAGTCCCCCATCGCCTCGGGACGCAGCGACGACACCCCGACAAACCAAGACACGACGGCGGAACCGGTGAGCACCGCGGCCACCGAAGAGGTCCGGGCGGGGAGCAAGGTACCAACCCGGCCCGACGCGCCCGAGACCGAGAGATCTGTCACCGTGCACCGCCGGTAACGGGCCCGCTGTTGGGTGTCCTGTCCTGACGGAGCTCACGGGTGAGGGCAGGCAGGAC
The DNA here is from genome assembly GCA_020439505.1 of Acidimicrobiales bacterium. Taxonomy (GTDB): domain Bacteria; phylum Actinomycetota; class Acidimicrobiia; order Acidimicrobiales; family Iamiaceae; genus Aquihabitans. The sequence goes on along the minus strand of JAGQSO010000188.1, from coordinate 576 downwards.
CATGACGGCCACGACCCCTTGAGCTACCGCGTAACCCAGCGCTGCGCCCGCAATCCCGATTCGGGGTAGCGCAACCACGGCGCCGGCCACCGCGATGGCGCACGACGCCGCCTGGATCGCCACGATCGGTCCGAGTCGGCGGCTGAGACGCATGAAGCTCAGGTGCAAGATGATCACGGCCCTGAACGGCATCGCCAGCGCCAGCACCCGCAGCACCGCAACCCCGCCCTGGTAGCCGGGCCCGAGCAACGCCATCGCGTATGGCGCCAGCACCAGCACCGCGATCACCCCGACCCCGGTCATGGCTGCGGTCAGCCTGACGGCACGACGTGACAGTTCGGCGAGGGCATCCTGGTCGGTGGCACCCTCCACCGTGAAGGACAAACCCACGCTGGCCAGGGCCAGGTCGAACGCGCTGGCGGCGATCCAGGCGGTGGCGAACGCGGCGTTGGCCTCGAGACCGACCATGGCGGCCACCAGTATCGGCATCAGGTTGACCGTGGCCTGCTGGAAGATCCCCCCGAGGTACTCGGCCCCCGAGTAGCGCAGCGCGGCGCTCCGGGACAGGGCCCCGCC
>JAGQSO010000187.1 GCA_020439505.1 Acidimicrobiales bacterium | reverse complement strand
GGCCGAACCGTGCTGCGCCTGCACCCTCGCCTGGCTCCTTACAAGGTGGCGGTGCTGCCGTTGTCCCGCAAGCCCGAGCTCACCGGTCCGGCCGAGGAGTTGCTGGCCCGTCTTCAGCCCCACGTCATGTGTGACTACGACGAGACCCAGAACATCGGCAAGCGCTACCGCCGCCAAGATGAGCTGGGCACCCCGCTGTGCATCACCTACGACTTCGATTCGATCGAGGACGGTGCGGTGACGGTGCGCGACCGCGACACCATGGAACAGGACAGGGTCAGCCTGGACGACGTGGTCGATCACGTACTGAGCCGCCTGGGTCTCTAAGGCTCAGGTCGTCAGCTCGCTGGCCAGGAGCGACCGGGTGTGGTCGTGGCCGGGGGTCGACAGGACCGTGGACGTGGGCCCGGTCTCCACCACCTGTCCGTCATGGAGGACCAGGACCCGCTGGCTGAGCGCCCGGGCGGTGGCCAGTTCGTGGGTGATGATCACCAGCGCCAGGCCAAGATCCCTGCGCACCTCATCGAGCATCTCGAGCACCGAGGCCTTCACGTTGGAATCGAGGCTGGCGGTGGGTTCATCGAGGATCAGTACCTGGGGTTCCACCAGCAGCGCCCGGGCCAGGACGATTCGAGCCAGCTCCCCGCCGCTCAACTCGAAGGGGCGGTGCTCCAGCCGTTCGGGTGTGACGTGGACCATCTCCAGGATCGCTCGGCTGCGCCGATCACGGTCGGCCCGGTCCGACCCGACGGCGTGGATGCGCTGAGCTTGCCGTAGGGCGTGGCCGACCCGGCGCCTGGGGTTGAGCGCACCCCGGACGTTCTGGGGCACCAACTGGATCGCCCGGCATTGGTCGAGGGTCCGGTTCGTTGCCATGACTGTCCCCGCCAGCGACACCGTGCCAGCGGTCGGGACCAGGGCTCCGACCACGACTCGGGCCAGCGTCGACTTGCCTGAGCCCGATTCGCCCACCAGGGCCACAGCGTCGCCGTCGTGGACGGTCAGGCTCACCTCATCCACGGCCCTCACCACCTGCCGTACGCCGTTGCTCACGGTGGCAGGACCGGTCCGGATCGATCCGCGTCGAGTCGGCGGCGACCCGTAGTAGTGGTAGATCCGGTCGAGGACTAGCAGCGGTGCGGTAGCCGCCGGCACATCCCCCGTCGGTGACGCGGTGTGGGGTGCCCGGTGGGGTTCGGTCGTCGTTGGTCGTTCCACCGTGGTCGGCCTGGACTCGGTCGGTCTGGACGCGGTTGGGGGGGACTGGGGCTTTGGGCGGCGGGGGACTGCGGCGACCAAGGCCCGCGTCGTCGGGTGGGCGGGATCCTCGAACAACTGGGCGACCGGAGCCAGTTCCACGAGGGAGCCTTCGTGGATGACCCCTACCCGGTCAGCGGTGTGGGCCACCACGGCCAGGTCGTGCGACACGATCACCATCGAGATGTCGCTCTCGTTGCGGAGAGCGTGCAATCTCTCGAGGATCGTGGACTGCACGGTCACGTCCAGTGTGCTGGTTGGTTCATCGGCCAACAGCAGTGACCGGGGGGTGCCGAGGGTGTTCAGCGCAATCAGCAGACGTTGGAGCTGCCCACCCGAGAACCGACCCGGCAGGTCATGGGGGCGTTCGACCACGCAATCCAGTCCCATGTGGCCCAGTTGGTCGGCGTGACGGATCACGGCATCGGGACCCAGATACCAGTCGAGCTGGCGACCCACCCCAACCGCGGGCGTCAGCGCGGTCATGGGCTGTTGTGGGATCAGGCCGAGGTGAGCGCGACGAACGTTGACCCAGCCGCCGCGGTCCAGACTCCTCAGGTCGATTCCGTCGAGCTCGAGGCGGTCCGCGGTGACGGCGGTCCCGGGGCCGGACAGGCCGGCGAGGGCGTGGAGGATCGTCGACTTGCCGCAGCCGGAGGCACCTACCAGCCCGAGGACCTCGCCCCGTTGGAGCGTGAAGGTGACTCCGTTCACCGTCGAGCTCGCCGGCCGGCCGTCACAGCTCGGGTGGGTGACGGTCAGCCCAGCAACGGTCAACCGTGGCGGCGCCTCGGTGGTCATGGCACGAAGGTGAGGTTCTGAGGCCTGAGCCGGCTGATGCGCAGGCCATCGGGGTCGACGGGTGAGAGCTCACGGCGTTGGGCCATCAACAGGTCGGGATAGACGGGCGGGAACATCACGGCCTGTTCGGCCAGCCGTCGGTTCAGGAGGGTGAGAGCTTCGCTCCGTTCACCGTCGTCCTCGGTCTGCCAGATGACGTCCATCCACCCGTCGACTTCGGGGTCGTGGAAGCCGCACGACAAGAGACTGCGGGAGTCGGCCGGGGTGAGGGTCATGTAGTTCGCCGGGCCGGAGGTGAAGCCGCTCTGGAACGTGTTCATGAGCATCTCGTATTCGTTCGCCAACCAACGTGAGGACCAAGGGCCGCCGGTCAACTGCTCGATGGTCACCTCCAGCCCCACCTCCTTCCAACCCGCGGCGAGGACGGTGGCGATGTCGCGACTGACCTGGGTCGTTCCCACCGTGATCGTGAAGTCCCTCCGCTCGGTGTCGGCCTGGGCCAACAGGCGCTCGGCCCGGGCGAGATCCGGCCGGGCCGGGAACACGTCGAGGTCAGGATCCCAGCCTTTTTGGGCCGGGCCGATGGGTCCCTGCCCGATGGTGGCGTGACCACCGAAAACCCGGTCCTTGACCCCGGCGCGGTCCATGGAGGCAGCCACCGCCTGGCGGAAGTTCTCGTCGGAGAACGGCTCGGCCCGCAAGTTGACGTAGGTCAGGACGTCCAAGGGTGCCTCGGCTTGGATCAAGGCGAGATCGGGGTCCTGCTCCACCGTCTTCAGGTTGGTGTGGGGAAGGGAGGTGATCAGATCCACCCGACCCTGTTGCAGGGTCAACAGGCGGGTACCACCATCCACGAAGACGCTGTACTCGATCCCGGCGAAGCTCGGCTTGGGTCCGTGGTAGCGGTCGTAGCGGGTGAGGGTGTAGCTCTGCCCGGGCTTGTGGTCGGTGAGCTGGTAGGGACCGGTACCCATCATGGCGTCACGGCGGCCCACGAAATCGGTGTGGCCCATGGGCAGGTTGGTCAGGTGCGAGCGAAGGAGCCCATAAGGCTGGGCCAAGCCGATGGTGACGGTGTGGTCGTCGGCCGCTTCGAACCATTGCACGTAGTCGAGCAGGTAGGTGATCCATTCGCTCCCGGAGCTCAGGTCGAGCAGATGGTCGAGCGTCGACACCACATGGTGGGCGGTGAAGGGGTCACCGTTGTGGAAGGTGACGTCGTTGCGCAGCGCAATGGTCCAGTTGAGACGGTCGGTGCTGATGACGGGCTCGCCCGCGGCGAGGAGGGGAACCGACGCGAGGCTCTCGTCGTAGGTGTAGAGGGACTCCATCACCGCTTCGGCCGGCCACTGGGTCAGCTCCGAACCGGAGTCGAGCGGATTGATGTTGCCGGGAGCCCCCGCGACCCCGATCCTCAAGATCCCATCCCGGTGGCGCTGGTCAACCCCGTCCCCCGGGGGTGAGCCCCCGCAGGCGCTGAGCAGAGCGGGTCCGGCCACCGCGGCCCCGAGGCTCATGCCCAGGAAGCGTCGACGGTCGACCACCGCTCGGGCCCGGGAGCCGTCGTTGGCGGCCGACTGGTGGAGGGTGGTCCGGGCAGGGTCAGGGGAGATGGTCATGTCGGGGTCTCGATCGGCGATGGTTCGTAGAGGGACGGGAGGGTCGAGGTCGTTGTCGGATCGTCGCTCGGAGCCGCCGAACGCAGACCGACCATGCGATCGGTGCCGGCGTCGGCGGTCAGGTTGATACCGGCGATACCGCACACCAGGACCAGCCCGGGGATGACCGCGTACCACCAAGCCCCTCCCAGGAGTTGGGTACCCGCCTCCGCGATCAGGTTGCCCAGGGTGGGTTCTGGGGCGGGAACACCGAGACCGAGGTAGCTGAGTCCTCCTTCGGCGAACACTGCGATGCTCAGGGCGAGGAGCATCTGCACCGCCACCGCGGGAGCCAGGTTGGGAAGTACCTCGGTGACGACAACTTCGCGTTGGGGTACGCCAAGCAATCGGAGGCCCTCGATGTGGTCGCGTCGACGCTCGGTCACGGTGGCGGCGTGGACCACCCGGACGAGGTACGGCACGAAACCGATTGCCAGGCTCGCCACCAACCTCCAGCGCGGCGACAGTGCCAACCCGAACACGGTGGCATCGGGTGCGGAAGTGAGGCCGAGCAGGACGACCACCAGCACGAATGGCGGGACGACCTGCAACAACTCGATCGACCAGCGAAGGGCCCTGGCGCCACGACGGTGAGCGAACCAGCCGGTGGCCACACCGAGGGGCGTCGCCACCAGCGCGGCGAGCGCGACCGATGCCCCCGCCACGGTGGCCGAGGTGGTGGCTCCGTGACCGGTTCGAGCCAACAGATCCCGGCCCAGGAAGTCGGTACCGAATGGGTGGGCGGTACTGGGAGGGGACAGCGGTTCACCCGCAAGGGTCAGGGGATCTCCGTGGAGGTGGCCGGCCAGCGAGACCGCCGCGAACAGGGCGAGGAGGGTAAGCCCGCCGATGCTGTGGCGGGATCCGAAGCGCCTCACGAGGTCCCCGCCGATCGTGGCAACTGCGCAGAGTCTCCATCCCGATGGTTCCAGGAGTCGTGCCCGCCCCGGGCCGGGGTCCCGGCAGAGGGCTCGAGGGCATGGACGACCAGGTCGACGACCAGGTTCATGCCCAGGTACGCGACCGCGGTCACCGACGCCGCGGCGATGGCGACGGGGTGGTCATGGCGGCCGAAGGATGTCACGAGGAGTTGTCCCAGGCCGGGGACCCCGAACACGTTCTCGACGAGCACCGTTCCGGCCAGGAGGCCGGCGGCGACCATTCCGGCCACGGTGACGGCGGTCGGTGCCGCGTTCCTCAACCCGATCCGGCGGAGCACTTGAGCATCGGACATGCCCATGGCCCGAGCGAATCGGACGTCGTCACCGTCCAACACGTCGATGAGGGCGGACCGGATGGTGCGGGCGACCATGCCGAAGGCACCGACCGCCAGCACCAGGGCGGGAAGGATCAGTCCCCGCAGTTCCATCCCAGCACCCCCGGGCCCGGCGCCGAACGCGGCGGGACGGGGAACCAAGTCCGGCCAACGCTCGCCCACGTAGACCAACAGCAGTACCGCCAACCAGTAGGACGGCACCGAGACCGCGACCAGGGCGGTGAGGCGGACCACGCCGTCGGCCTTGCGCCGGGGCCGCAGGGCTGCCATTGCGCCGGCCACCAACCCGGTCGGCATCCCCATGACGGCGGCCAGGATCCCGAGTTGGAACGAGAGGGCGGCCGCGGGCCCGACGGTGTCGGCCACCGGTGATCCATCCGCGATGGAGCGGCCGAGATCACCCTGGATCAGCCCGACCATGTGGTCCCGGTACTGAGTTGGTAGGGGTCGGTCGCGGCCCTCGGCGGCCGCTACCGCGGCTCGAGCCTGTGGGTCGGCCGCGACCGACGGTGCCAGCCTGGCGGTCTCGCCGCCCGGCAGGGCGTGGAGCAACAGGAACAGGGCCGAGAGCCCGACCACCAGGCTCACCGCGAACGACCCGATGCGGCGTCTTGTGTAGCCCTTCATCACCGTGCCCGTCGCCGTTGCGCCGGGTTCTGTTCAGCGGCGGTGTCCGCTCCCGACCCAGGGCCGGGAGAGCGGGGGCCGGCTCCGGTCAGGCGCCGTGGTGATCCAGGCTGAGGAACAGTTCCACGTTGAAGCGGTACGCGGCGTGCACCTCGGTGATCAGGTCGGCCCGGTCCTGGTCGGACCACGCCACCGAGTCGAGGTGGGACCGGTACGCGGCCTTGAACTCGGCCGGGTCGGCGATGTCCTCGAAAACCGCGAAGCGCCCACCCTCGGTGGGGGTCAGTTCGTAGGCGGCGTACACGACACGGCCGATGGCGAAGCCGCCCGAGAGGTCCCCCAGGTAACGCGTGTAGTGGTGGGCGACGTAGGCCGGTGAGGCGGTCTCGGTGACGGTCCGGATGCGGGCTGCGTAGGCCTCGGTGGCCGCCGTGGGCGAGAAGGTCGCGTCGGTCAGTTCGGGGCGGGCGGTGAGGGTGGCGATGTCGGCTTCCAGCGCGGGTACCCGATCCAACCTCCGGTCGAGGAACGGAGCGACGGTCGGATCTGACGCCAGCGCGATGGCTCCATCTTCCAAGGCCAGGTAGACGTGTCGGTACTGCACCAGAAGATCTACGTACCCGGCCAGTGGCAGGGTCTTGCGCATCAGGGCGTGCATGAAGGTGGAGTGCTCGGCGCCCCGGTGGTCGGCGGCCGTCTCGGCGGCCAGTACGGCAGAGAAGGGGGTGACGGTGGCCGATGTGGCGGTCATTGAACGCTCCAGGTTCGCTGGTGAAAGAGGCAGGGGTCACGGTCGGTGATTACCGGGCCTCGGCGATTATACGACGGGGTGTCGTGATCGGGAGACGTTCGGTCGCGTAAATGGGGTGAAAGTCTGGAACTTCTTGGGAGGAAAGGCTAGCTTAACAACCCATGTCCACCCTCCATACTGTCAGGGATCAGCGGGGCCATATGTCGCGTCGCGGTCGAATCCGGCCCCGCGGGGTTCCAGGGTGGGCATCGCGGGTCATCTTCGCCGTGGTTCTGCTGACGGTGGTGTTGGGGGAGGCCCCGGCAGAAGCAGAGCCGGTCCTGGTGGTCTCGCCCGCGAGCGGACTCGATCCCGCTGCCGCCTTCGTCGTGGTGTCGGGTACCGGCTACCTGCCCAACACCCAGTTGTTCGTCATGCAGTGTCGGGGAAACTCCACCGACGACCACTCCTGCAACTCGGTCGGACTGCGCAAGGTCACCACCGACGCGTCGGGGTCGTTCACCGCCGACGCCATGCGCCTCGTGTCCCGCTTCGGCGCCACCGACTGCACGGTCGAGCAGTGCGCGGTGATGACGAGCGCGGTCTCGGGCCACAGCGATGACCGCTCCCAGGACCGCTCCACCCCGATCTATTTCGCCGCGGCTCCTCAGACCACCGTCGCCCCGCCGCCCGAGACCATCGCTCCCAGCCCCGACACTGCTCCGCCTACGACACCGGGCTCCACCACCCCGCCGCCGGTCGGACCGATTGCGCCCGTCGTCCCCGAAGCGACCACGGCCACCACCACGACCGCGACAGACCCCGAGCCTCCTGCGGGTGACGACGGTGCAACCACCCGATCACCCACCCGGTCCCGGGCCGTGGCTCCGACCGGAGACCCAGAGACTCAAGACGACGGAACCGGGGGATCGGGTGCCGTGGTCGTCGCCGGTGCGGGCGTTGCTGTCGCCGCAGCTGGTGCTGCCGGTGTGGTCGCCGTCCGCCGCCGCCGAAACGGTTCGTGAACCACGATCCGCGGTTCCAATCCCAACGCCTTCGATCTCTAAGCGATCCATCCCAACCCTGACCAGGAGGTCACATGTCCAGTCCCGTTTCACCGTCGAGCCGGTCGAACCCAACGCGCCAGCGACCGTCGGGCCGTTCCGTTCTGGGTGTTGCCGCGGTCGTGTTGGCCGCCATCGCGGCGGTCCTGAACGTCACCGCCGCTCCAGCCTCGGCTGCGGGAACCGTGACCCTCAGCAAGTCATCAGGCATCGACCCCGCCGGGGAGACCCTCACCGTTCAGGGGTCGGGTTTCGACTCGTCGGGAACTCGTGGCATCTACGTGATGTTCTGCCAGCAGACATCGGGTCGGCCGAGCGGGACTCAGTGCTCGGGTGCCCAGAACTGGATCGGCAACACGGCGATGGGGGCTCCCGTGGCCTGGAGCGGCGACGGGACGTTCACCGCCACCATCGACGTAGTCGGTACCTGGACGGGGGTTGACTGCACCGACGGAACCACCGTCTGCGGGGTCGTGACCCGCAACGACCACCTCGACGGTCATCTCTTCGACCAGGACACGTTCACCCCGGTGACCTTCGCCGGTGATGAACCCACGACCACGACCGCGCCCGAGACCACCACCGCGCCGGAGACCACGACCACTGCTCCGGCTTCGACCACCACCGAACCCACCGGGACGACGGTGCCGTCGGGGGACCGCCCCACCGTCGCCTTGAGTGACTCGACCGATCTGGCCGACCGTGAGTCGATCACCGTCTCCGGTACCGGCTTCGCTCCCGACCAGGGTCTGTACGTCCAGACCTGCGCCAAACCCGAAGGTGCTTCGGGCACCGAGGCCGGGCGGGCCGACAACTGCTACCCCGAACAGGACGGGACCCACACCGTATGGATCAACCCAGTGGGAGCCGACGGAACCTGGACCACGGTCCTCACGGTGGCGGCCCGCTTCGGTGACGTCGACTGCCGTACCCAGGCCTGTGGCGTGTCGGTTCGACGCGACCACCGTGGCGGTGCCACCGACTTCTCCCAGGATGTCTTCACGCCGATCACCTTCGGGTCGGGCACGGTCGCTCCTCCGGCGGCCTCGGCCCGTCTGTCGGTGACGCCTTCGTCGAACCTGGTGTCGGGTCAGCGGGTCACGGTCGACGGTGAGGGCTTCAAGCCCGGCCGTGCTGTCTTCGTCGGGCTGTGCGACACCGCGGTGGCCAACTTCGCGGCCTGTGACTTCGCCAACGTCGTCGAAGCCACCGCCTCGGCGGGTACGGCCCGCGCCGGTGGCCCAGGATCGTTCAGCGTCTCGCTGGTGGTCCGCTCGGCCTTCGCCAACACCAACTGCCAGTCAGCGGCTGCCCGTTGTGCCGTCGCCACCTGGGCGGTGTCGGGTGACGACACTGCGGTGCAGGTCACCTCTCCGGTGAGCTTCGGTTCGACTGGGGCCTCGGGGTCGCAGTCGGCGAGCTCGACCAACCCGCTGCCCCGTACCGGTTCGGACCCGTCCGTCCCGGTGGCGGTCGGGGTCCTGGCCCTCATCGCCGGATTCGGTGCGCTGGCCGCCAACCGCCGCCGCTTGGCCTGATCCAGCAGCCTTGGACAGAGGCAAGGTGTAGATATTGCTGATGGCCCGCCCTCAGAAGGGGCGGGCCATCAGCGCGTCAGGGTCACGAAGATATGGAAGGAAGGGGCGCGTCGGTCATCCGGGGTGGGGCAGGGATGGTGAATCTCCCGCCTGCGGATGACCCGTGGTCAACGCCGAGGAATCCGCCGGGGCGTACCGTCGGCCGACACTCGGGCGTCCACCGCCCGTAGAACGAACGCCTCCGCCGCGTCCACCGCCTCGCGTATCGATCCCGCCGAGGTGGCGTCGCTACCTGCCCGCCCGATGCAGGCGGCGATCATGGCGACCGTGGCATCGATGTCCTCGGCGCGCAGGTAGCGGCGCTCCCGGCCCCGTCGCACGATGTCATAGAGGCGACTTTCCAGGATGCCGACATGTTCCATCAGCCGTTCCGCCGCGGCCTCCGGCAACAACACCCGAAGGGTGGGGCCAGGGGGCAGGTGATTGGCCGAGAAATACTCGAGGTGAAGCCGCACGTAGGTTCGAAGCTGATCCACCGGGTTGTCGACGGTGCGCAGCACCTCGTCGAGGCGGTCCACGAACCCTGCGGTCTCCGCGGTGGCGTAGGCCACCAGCAACGACTCCTTGTCGGGGAAGTAGTTGTAGATCGCCGTCCGGGCCAGTCCCGCCTCGCGCGCCACCTCGGCCAGGGTCAGGTCGTCGTAGCCGCGCTGGTACAGCAGCCGCCCGAAGGAGTCGAACAGCAGTCCCCGGGTGTGTTCGCGGTGGGCGTCGAGGCTTCCGCCGATCACTCGGGGCACGGGTGTGGACCTCTACTCAATGATCTCCCTCGCCTCGGGCCGTGACGCCGAGGATCGAGCACGCCTCGTTGTACATGCGGACGACCTCCCGGCGGATCGTGCCCCGCTCCAAGATCGGCTCTGACCACGGCACCGTCACCGACGATGTCCCCGCCGGAGCGGTCACCTCGAAGTGGGCGCCCGTCTCGTCGTACCCGGTCATGGAGGCCCCGCTCGCCTCGGGAATGCCGCCGAGGGCTCGGACGATCAGCAGGTTGTCCTCGGGGTGGTCGCCGTTCATGTGCCCGATGACCGCGGCCTGGACCGGTGGGGCGAAGGGTGACGGGGCGGAGGTGTGCTCGGAGGTCATGCCCCGCCAGCGTAGGTCGGGGCGGGGGATCGTCGGTTAGGCGGCCGATGGCCCTACAATGGCCCGGACCGGGAGGGAGTATCCCTCGTAGCCGCAACGTCAACACGGAGCTCAGCTCCCGGGGCGGTTGGTCCCACCACTTGGTGGGGCGGAGAGACTCTCGGCTGACACGTCCCAAACCGCTGATCAGCCGGAGACCCCACCTTCATGCTTGCTTCCCTGACCACCCTCGCCTCGCCGACGCTGACGTCGGTCCTGGCATCGGGATCGTCCCGGGCGGCGAACTTCGCCAGCTTCGACGTCCATCCATGGCAGTGGGCGGTGTTCGTGGGGTTCCTGGCGGTGCTGATCACCGCCGACCTGTTGCTGGTGCACCGCACCGCCCATGAGATCACGTTCCGGGAAGCGGCCATCGAGTCGGCCATCTGGATCGCCATCGGCCTGGCCTTCACCGGGGTCATGTTCTGGTGGCACGGGGGCCAGGCCGCCGGGGAGTACATCTCGGGCTATCTGATCGAGAAGTCGCTCTCCATCGACAACGTGTTCGTGTGGGCCGTGATCTTCAGCTACTTCGGGGTCCCCAAGAAGTACCAGTTCCGCACCCTGTTCTGGGGCATCTTCGGAGCCTTGGTCCTGCGGGCCATCTTCATCTTCGCCGGCGTCGCGCTCATCGAGTCCTTCGAGTGGACCCTGGCCATCTTCGGTCTGATCCTGCTCTATTCGGCCTGGAAGATCGCCCAGCACGATGACGCCGAGGTCCATCCCGAGAACAACCCGATCCTCAAGCTGGTCAACCGGCTCATACCGTCCACACCCGAATACGACGACCAGAAGCTGTTCACCATCAAGAACGGCAAGCGCCTTGCGACGCCGCTGCTCGCGGTGCTGATCATGGTCGAGACCACCGACGTCATCTTCGCCGTCGACTCGATCCCCGCCATCCTGGCCGTGTCCCACGAGCAGTTCATCGTGTTCAGCTCCAACGCCTTCGCCATCTTGGGTCTGCGGTCGCTGTACTTCCTGCTCAACGGAATGCAGGACAAGTTCCG
>JAGQSO010000186.1 GCA_020439505.1 Acidimicrobiales bacterium | reverse complement strand
CGGCCAGGATCAGGACGGCGCCGACGATGCCTCTCGTCCCCAGGTGCTCCCCCACCAGCTCGCCCAGCAATCCCGCCGACACCGGTTCGACGAGCAGGATCAACGCCGCCTGGCTCTCGGGCACCACGCGTTGACCCCAGGTCATCAGACCGAAGGCCATGGCGGTGGCCCCCACCGCGGTGAACACCACCGCGGCCCACACTCCCCCGTCGAAACCGTTCCCGCCGCCCAGCATCCCCGGCACCACGCAGACCGCCCCTACCGTCGCCACCTGCCAGAAGGTGAGCCGGACCGGATCGTGGCGGTGGGTCACCTCGGCCACGATCAGCAGGTGCACGGCGAAGGCGACCGCGCACAACAGGGTCAACGCCTCCCCCCGGCCGAACCCCTCGACGCCTCCCGACAAGGCGAACAGACCGGCGACCGCCAGGCCGACGCCCGCCATCACCACCGCGGATGGCATCCGTCGGGTCCGCACGGCGTGGAGCAGCGGCACCAGCACCACCAGGAGGTAGGTGATGAAGGCCGACGTTGCCGCCGACGTGTAGCGCAGGCCCTGGGTCTGAAGGGCGAACCCGGCGAACAGGCTCAACCCGGCGACGACGCCATGGCGGATCTCGCCCTCGCTGGCTCCCCGACGACGGGCGAACGGCCACAGCACCGCCGCCGCCAACAAGAACCGCGCCGCCAGGAACGCCCACACCGAGACCTGTCCGACCGCGTCCTGCACCACGAGGAACGTGGACCCGAACAGGAACCCCGCCGTCGCCAGGGCCGCCACTCCGGTGCTGCGCCTCATGGCGTCGGGGCCACCACCCGACGCCGAGGCCACCGTCACCGGTAACCGTTGGTGATCGGAAGGCGGCGGTCCTTGCCGAAGGCCTTGGCCGAGACCCTCACCCCCACCGGGCTCTGGCGCCGCTTGTACTCCGCGCCGTCGACGAGACGCGCCACCCGTGCCACGGTGTCGGGATCATGGCCCGCCGCGATCAGCTCGGCGACGGTCCGGTCGTCCTCGATGTAGCCCTTCAAGATGGGATCGAGGATCTCGTAGGGGGGCAGGCTCTGGTCATCACGCTGGTCGGGGCGCAACTCGGCCGACGGCGGTTTGGTGATCACCCCCTCGGGGATCACCGGCGAATCGCCCTGGGTGTTGCGCCACCGGCACAGGTCGTACACCCGGGTCTTGTACACGTCCTTGAGGACCGAGTAGCCGCCCACCGTGTCGCCGTACAGGGTGGCGTAGCCGACCGCGACCTCGGACTTGTTGCCGGTGGACAGCACGATCCACCCCAACTTGTTGGACAGGGCCATGAGGGTGAGACCTCGGATCCGGCTCTGGAGGTTCTCCTCGGTGAGGTCGGCGGGCCGATCTCCGAAGCTGGGCGCCAGCATCTCCAACAGGGCGGCGTGAGCCGGTTCGATCGGGATGGTCCGCAGGTCGATACCGAGGTTGGCCGCCAGTTGTTCGGCGTCGGAGCGGGAGTGGTCACTTGAGAAGCGCGACGGCATGGACACCCCGTGGACGTGGTCGGCGCCGATGGCGTCCACCGCCACCACCGCGACCAACGTCGAGTCGATGCCACCGGACAGTCCGATGACAACATCGGTGAAGCCGTTCTTGACCAAGTAGTCGCGGGTTCCGGTGACGATCGCCCGGTAGACCTCCTCATCGGGGTCGAGGGGCGCGGTCAACTTCGGACGCCCGAGCACCGGGCGGGCCGAACCGACGTCGTCCGCCGCGTCGAGGCGACCCAGGGGCGGATCGCAATGGGCCGCCGGGCGTCCGTCACCACCCACGGGAGCATCGGATCCGTCGACGGGCAGGGTAGGGATCACCTCCACCGGCAACAACTCGTCGGTGGGCCGACCCCTCGGGTCCAAGAGCCGCTTGCGGTACACCGGGTCGATGTCGAGGTCGACGACCATCACGTCCTCCTCGAACTGAGGGGACCGGGCCAGCAGTTCACCGTGGGGGTCCACGATCATCGACCCCCCGTCGAACACCAGCTCGTCTTGTCCACCGACCTGGTTCACATAGATCAGGGCGCACGACGCGTCGGCAGCCCGGGTGGCCATCAGCCGCTCCCGGAACGCCGCCTTGCCCTCAGCGTAGGGGGAGGCGTTCAGGTTCACGATCAGCTCGGCACCGCTGTCGGCCTGATCGAGGATGGGACCGGCCGGGTTCCAAGCGTCCTCGCAGATGCTGACCCCGACCCGGACCCCACCGATCGCCCACAACCCGTTGGGTTCCCACCCGTGGGCGAAGTAGCGCTGCTCGTCGAACACCGCGTAGTTGGGCAGATTGCGCTTGTGGTACACCCCGCGCACCTCACCATGGGCGCACACCGCCGCCGCGTTCCACAGGTCCCGGTGGACGTCCACGAACCCGACCACCGCCACGCAGTTCGCAGTCCGGGCCGCCACCCGCTCCAGTGCGGCCCGGTTGTCGGCGATGAAGCCCGGCTTGAGGAGCAGATCCTCGGGCGGGTAACCGGTGATCGCCAGTTCGGGGAACACCGCCAGGTCACAGCCCGCCGCCTCGGCCTCGTCCAACGCCCCGAGAATCCGGGCGACGTTGTAGTCGAGGTCACCGACCCTGGTGTTGATCTGGCAACTGGCGACACGCAGACGGGTCATGGACGCTGAAACTAGTGCCTGCTTGAGAATCTGATTATTGCGTTGGGGGTGTTTCCCTAGCGTGTGAGAGGTCCTGGCCGGGTGGCTCCTCTAGTGCCTGCCGGCTTGTTCGTGGGTCTGGCTTCTACACGAAGTGCGGCCTGGTCGGGGCTTCGCCGCGTCGTGGCTCGAGAGAGGAACAGCACCGCCAT
>JAGQSO010000185.1 GCA_020439505.1 Acidimicrobiales bacterium | reverse complement strand
GGGCCTGACGCGCTGCTGGTGGGGTGCGGTCGGAGTGGGTGGCTCGGTCACGAAACCGATTCAGATCGACCGCCGCGTTGGTGACCTTCGCTCGGTGCTCGGCGACACCGTCGAAGCCCTCGAGGTGCGCTGAGAACAACCGCTCATGGGTGGCCTGGGTCCACTCGGGCACCCGCTCGAGCTGTCGGGCCTGCAATGGTGCGACCTCGAGGAACACGTCGAAGCGGTCCGGTCCGCCACCCCGGCGGACGAGCCCGAACTTGACCATCCGATCGGTGATCGCCATGAGCCGGCTGTTCGGCCCGGTCCCGCCCCCGAGCCCGATCGAGCGGCTCAGCTCGTCCGCGGGCATCTTGGCCGGGACCTCGTGGCGCCACAGCTCGGGCATCCGGCGCAACAGCACCACCGCGCTCGGCCCGACGACAGCAGACCAGCACTGCTCGACGTAGGTGTCCGACAGATCGAAGCCGATCTGTCGAACCTGGCGGTTCGGGTGGTTGACGGGCGTGAACGTGAGGACTCGATCGTGTTCCATGCCCAGGTAAGCCGCGAATCGGACCGAATCCCGCGCTCAAGCTGGATAGCGCCCGCGAACCTGCCCGGTAGGAGCCAGATTCGTTGGTAGCCTGGCTGTCATGTTGCAGTCGATCTTCCTTTGATCCACCAGCCCGGGGACGCGTTGTCGCGTCCGGGTTGATCGGCGAACCCCGACGGAGGGGTCGCTCGTTCGTGGATCGCGTGTGGCCGCGCCGGTTGGCGGTGATGGTCACCCACTGGGAAGGAACTGGTCTTGGTTCGCAACACAGAGGTTCGGGCGCGGTCGCGCGCCCAACTCGTCGCCGCGTCGGTGCACGTGGAACGAGGGGGTCGGCCGGTCCTGGTCGACGTGTCGGTGTCGGTCTCGGCGGGCACCCGTCTGGGCGTGGTGGGTGAGAACGGTCGCGGCAAGTCGACGCTGCTGCACGTCCTCGCGGGGACGCTGCGCCCTGACTCGGGGACGGTCAGCCGGATCGGCAGCATCGGCGTCGCTGAGCAGGAACTGGCTGCTGGAGACGCGCGAACCGTCGGTGAGCTGATCGACGTGGAGCTGGCCGATGCTCGCGCCGCGTTGCAGGCTCTCGACGAGGCTGCCGCGGCCATGGCCGCGGAGGTCGAGGGTGCTGACGACGAGTACGCGGCGGCGCTCGATGCTGCGACGGCGCTCGACGCGTGGGATGCGGACCGACGCGTTGACTTGGCGCTCGACGCGCTCGGCGCGGTGCGCGACCGCAGCCGCGCACTCGCGCAGATGTCGGTCGGGGAGCGCTACCGGGTGCGCCTGGCGTGCCTGCTCGGTGCTCAGCACGACTTCTTGCTCCTCGACGAGCCCACCAACCACCTCGACGAGCACGGCCTCGACTTCTTGACCGCCGCGCTGCGCGACCATCCCGGCGGGGTGGTTCTGGTCAGCCACGACCGGGTGTTGCTCGCCGACGTCGCGACCAAGATCCTCGACCTGGATCCCAGCATCGATGGGCGGCCCCGCGTCTACGGCGACGGCTATGAGGGCTACCGGGCCGGTCGTTCGGCGGCGATGGCCCGCTGGGAGCAGGACTACGACCAGCACCTGGCCGAGGAGGCCCGCCTCGCCGACGACCTTTCGGCGGCGCAGAACCGGCTTCGTTCGAGTTGGCGTCCACCGAAGGGCACCGGCAAGCACCAGCGCGCCACTCGGGCACCGTCTCTGGTTCGGGCGGTGAACCGACGGATCGACGACCTCGCCGACCACGCCGTATCGAGACCGATGGCGCCGCTGCGGTTCCACATGCCCGAACTGGCAACGCTGTCCGGCGTGACGCTCGTGCGAGCCGAGGAGGTCGCGGTCGACGGCCGGCTCACGGGCCCGGTCACCGTCGCGCTCGAATCCGGCGACCGTCTCCTGATCACCGGTCCGAACGGGGCCGGCAAGTCCACCCTGCTCGCGGTGCTTGCCGGACAGCTCGAAGCGGACCAGGGCTCGGTGAGGGTCGCGGCGAACGCTCGCATCGGCTTCGTCGCCCAGGAGACCCCGTCAGCTGACCGACGCCGAGTCCATGACATCTACGAAGCCCGTATGCATCAACTCCGTCACCTGGGACTCGATGCGACCGTGCCGTTGCGGTCCCTCGGGCTGCTCTCGGCTGCCGACACCGCTCGACCCCTTGCCGAGCTCTCCATGGGCCAGCAACGCCGTCTCGACCTCGCCCTCGCCCTCGCCGGCCGACCCCACGCCCTGCTCCTCGACGAACCCACCAACCACCTGTCGATCGCGCTCGTCGACGAGCTCACCGAGGCCCTCGACGCCACGGCCGCAGCGGTGGTCGTCGTGACCCATGACCGCCAGCTCCGCCGCGACCTCGGCCACTGGCCAGAACTGGTGATTCCTGGACGAAACGAGGCCCACAAGGCGTGACATCGCGCTGTCTATCCCGTTGGGTATCCGGTTGAAGAATCTCGAGGATTTCTCGCCAACCGGATAGGTAACGGGAGAGCCAACGGGATGGGCCGCGCGGAGCCTCCTGGTGTCCAACCAGCACCAGGAGGTCCTCCCGATGACAACGATCGTGCATGCTCTGAACGAGGAGTGGGCCACGTTGGCCCGCTCTCCGAAGGCTCGTCGAGCGCTGATGCGCTGGACGGCCCG
>JAGQSO010000184.1 GCA_020439505.1 Acidimicrobiales bacterium | reverse complement strand
TCGGGTCGGTGCTTGCGACTCGTTGTGCGCCTACGGCGCGGCGGCTGGGCGGGTTAGCGCCAGATCTGGTCGCCTAGGGCTAGGAGGCCGGTGAGATCGGCTATGTCTGACTCGAAGTAGGGGACGGCGGCGGTCACGTCGGGGCTGTGGGCGAGGCTGGCGCGCTGTTCGGCCTCACGTTTGGCCACCACCTGGTAGTTGAGGAAGCTCTCCCCCACCGTTGAGAGCACCCGGGCCACATCGCCTGGGTCGCCGACGTCGCCCGACTCGGCCAGGCCGGCGGCGACAGCCTCGGCCTCGGTCACCATCCGACGGGCCACCCCGGTGGTGGCGGTCCGTCGCAGGTAGGCGGGCAGCACCTTGTTGAGCACCAGCGCGCCTAGGTGATACCGCCGGGCCTCCAAGGTCTCGATGAAGAACTCGGCCTCGTGAAGGGGCGCGGCCTCCAGCGTCGACACCACCATGAAGCTGGTCCGTCGGTCGGCCAGCACCCGGGACACCGCCTCGGCCCGGGCCACGAAACCGGGAGCCATCGTCTGGAACAATCCGAAGAACTCGGCGATGTCCTCCAGGAACTGCGAACCCAAGATTCGGTCCGCCACGACGTAGAACGGTTTGGAGGCCATGCTCACCACCCTCGACTTGGCGGGGGCGGTCAGCCAGCGAAGCAGCTTCGACGAGAAGAAGTCGGCCATCCGCTCCGGAGCGTCGAGGAAGTCGATGGCGTTACGGGTCGGCGGGGTATCCACCACGATCAGGTCATACGCACCCGACGAGTGGATCTCGTACAGCCGCTCCATGGCGATGTAGTCGTGGCTCTGGACGAAGCGGGCCGAGATGTTCTGGTAGATCGAGTTGGCCAGGATGGCCTGGCGGGTCTTGTCGTCGGGGGCGTGGCGGACCACCAGGTCGTCCCAGCTCTGCTTGGTGTCGAGCATCGCCGCCCACAGTTCGCCCCTGGGGGTGACGCCGGCTTCGGCGAAAGCGGAGTCGGGGACCCGGGTCTCGACGTTGCCGAACTGCTCGAGGCCCAGCGCGGTCGCCAGCCGTCGGGCGGGATCGACGGTCAGGACCAGGACCTTGCCCCCGAGGTGGGTGGCCGCCATCGCCGCCACCGCCGCCGCGGTGGTGGTCTTGCCCACTCCCCCCGATCCACATGAGATGACGATCTCGCGCGTGGCCAGAAGCTGCTCGAGGGTGCGGACCTTGTCTCCCGGCTGATCCCCCGGCGGCAGATCGGCGGCCATCACAGCTCGTCGGCCAACATCTCGGCCACCTGACGGGTGGCGCGGGCACCGTGGGTGCGGCTGAACAGGTAGGGCACGAACAGCAGGGGGAGACTCGGGTCGAGCCCGGCCCGCAGGCGGGTGAGGTGACCGGCGCGGCTCCTGCGCAGGGTCACCGCCAACTCGGCGGCATCGAGGATCGGTCCCACGTCACCGTCGAGAGCCGTATTGAGAGCAGCGACCTTCTCGGCGGTCCGCAGCCGCTCGAACAGCTCCTCCTCCCGGTCGGTGAACAGCTCCGGAAGTACCCGGTTCACCACCACCGCCGCCAAGTCGACCTTGGTCTCGGCCTTCAGGCGGTCGGCGAGCTCTAGGGTCTCGGTCACCGGCATCTCCTCGGGTGCCGCCACGATGACCACCCCGGTCTGGGCCGGGTCGGTGAGGATGTCGAGCATCCATTGGGTCTGATGGCGAACCATGCCCACCGACACCAGCTCGTTGATCCCTTGGGGGGCGGTGAGCTGACCGACGATGTGGCCGCTGGCCACCGAGTCGACCACCACCAGGTCGTAATGGCGTTCGCGCACCTCCCACGCCAGCTTGCCGATGGTGAGGATCTCCTTCACCCCCGGTGCCGCGGTGGCGATGAAGTCGAAGGTGCGGGCCACCGGGCCGATCCGACCCAACAGCGGGATCTTGAGTTGGAGGCTCAGGTACTCCTTGAGCGAGGCCTCGGTGTCCATGGACATCGCCCACAGGTTGGGCTGGAGCTCCCGAGCCTCGAACGCCGTCTCACCCGCCTCGTAGAAGTCGGCCAGGTTCCCCTTAGCGTCCACCTCGCACACCAGGGTCCGCTTGCCCTGCTCGGCGGCGAGCAGGCCGATCGACGCCGCGATGGTCGACTTGCCGACGCCGCCCTTACCGGTGACGAAAAGGAGCTTGCGCTCCAAGAGCGGGACCATCGGCGGTCGTTCGCGGTCGGCTTCGAGCGTCGTCGAGCGGCTGTCGTTCAGCCGCCGAAACCGATGCGTCGATCGTCGGGACGACCGACCTCGACGTAGGCGACCTTTTCGGCGGGGACTCCGACCTGACGACCCTTGCGGTCGGTCAGCCACAGCGTTCCGCCCGCGGCCAGCACCTCGTCCACGGTGGTCTTGAGGGCATCGGGATCGGTGCCGTCAGGCATCTCCAGCCCGATCTCCTTGGGGCTGTGGGTGACACCGATGCGAACGTCCACGTGATCCTCCTGGCATGGGCCCCACGGAGGCGGGGGCTGGGGAACCATCGTAGGCACCGGCCCTCGCCGATTCGTCAAGCAGAGATCGGGACCGGTGGTGGTGGCTCTCCAACAGCAGCGGTCGACTCCCCGCCCTTCGTGGAGGTTCCACCACGGAGAGTGTTACCGCCGACTCTTCGCCCAGCCTCTCCAGCGACCAGAATCGCGCCTCGTGTCCGTAGCATTTTCACCCCTTCCGACGCGCGCCGACGTCCGGGCCGCCATACCCGACCGCTGCTTCGAGATCTCCACCCCCCGCTCGCTCGGACACCTGGTGCTGTCGCTACTCCTGACCGCGATCCCGGTCGCCCTGGCCTGGGCGTTCCTACCCCTCACCTGGGTCTGGGCCCCGGTGTGGGTGCTCTACGCCCTCGTCACCGGTACCGCCGCCATCGGGCTGTGGGTGCTGGCCCACGAATGCGGCCACGGTGCGTTCTCACGCCACAAGGCCCTCCAGGACACCGTCGGCTACATCCTCCACACCTCGCTGCTGGTCCCTTATTTCTCCTGGCAACGCAGCCACGCCGTGCACCACGCCAAGACCAACCACCTCACCGAGGGCGAAACCCACGTCCCCCGCCCCCTCACCGGCCGGCCCGGCCTCCGCTCCCGCATCGGCCGTAGCCGTTACGCCGTGGTCTCCCTGTTCAAGATGTTGCTCCTCGGCTGGCCCGCCTACCTGTTCTTCGGAGCCACCGGCGGACCCGAGCGGGGATTCACCAACCACTTCTTCCCCCATGGCCGGTTCTCCTCGGACCTGTTCCCCGCTCGCTGGCATCGGCGGGTGTGGTTCTCGGCCGCCGGGGTGATCGCCATGCACGGCCTGCTGATCTGTTGGGCGGTGGCCGCCGGGTCGATCGCTCCCGTCCTCGCCTTCTACGTCGGCCCGCTCTTGGTGGCCAACGCATGGTTGGTGGGCTACACCTGGCTCCAGCACACCGACCTCGACATCCCCCACTACTCCGATGAGGACTGGACCTGGCTCAAGGGCGCGTTCCAGACCGTCGACCGCCCCTACGGAGCAGTGATCGACTTCCTCCACCACGGGATCGGCAGCACCCACGTCGCCCACCACATCGACCACCGGATCCCCCACTACCGGGCCCGTGAAGCCACCGACGCCATCGCCGCGGCCTTCCCCGACTGGTACCGCCACGACCCCACCCCCGTGCACCGCGCCCTGTGGCGAGTGGCCGGAGACTGCGTCGGCGTGGTGGAGCTGCCCGATGGCTGGTATTACACAGGCGACTGAACTGATCCGAGGGGGACCAGAGCCACAATGAGCAACGAACACGTCCTGGCCATCGACCTGGGCACCGGCGGCCCCAAGGCCGCGCTGGTCGACCGCACCGGGCGGATAACCGCCCACCAGTTCGAGGCCACGACCCTCGACATCGAAGGCGACGGAGCCGCCGAACAGGACCCCGACGGTTGGTGGGACGCCATCACCCGGGCCGTCCGCCGGGTGGTCGAGAACGGCGGAGTTTCCCCCGCCGACATCGTGGCCGTGTCGGTCACCTCGCAGTGGTCGGGCACCGTCGCCGTCGACGAGAGCGGCCGCCACCTCTACCCCGCCGTCATCTGGATGGACTCCCGGGGTGCCCCCTACATCCATGATCTGGTCAGCGCCAAGATCAACGTGGCCGGCTACCACCCGCTCCGACTCAAGGCCTGGATCCAAAAAACCGGCGGCATCCCCAGCCACTCGGGCAAGGACCCCATCGGCCACATCCTGTGGCTGCGCCACGAGCGTCCCGACGTCTACAAGGCCGCCAAGTACTTCCTCGAGCCCTGCGACTACCTCAACGCCCGCCTCACCGGGCGCATCTGTGCCTCCTACGACTCGATCGTGGCCCACTGGCTCACCGACAACCGAGACCTCACCAAGGTCCGCTACGACGCCGAACTGCTCGCCCTGTGCGACCTGAAGGAATCCCAGCTCCCACCCCTGGTGCCATCGGCCACCGTGGTGGGCGAGATCCTCTCCCAGGTGGCCGACGACTGGGGCCTCGCTCCCGGTACCAAGGTGGTCACCGCCACCGGTGACGTCCACTCCGCGGTGGTCGGCTCCGGTGCCCTCGGCGACTACGAGGGCCACCTGTACATGGGGACCTCGAGCTGGCTGTCCTGCCACATCCCCACCAAGAAGACCGACCTCCTCAACAACCAGGCCGCCCTCCCCTCCGCCGTCCCCGGTCGCTACTTCCTCGCCAACGAGCACGAGGTCGGCGGCGGCGCCCTGCTGTGGCTGCGCGACCAGGCCCAGATGGTGGGCAACTACGACGAGGCCAACGATCTGGCCGCCGCATCACCGACCGGCAGCAACCGGGTGATCTTCACCCCATGGCTGAACGGCGAGCGGACCCCCGTCGACGACCACACCATCCGAGGCGGGTGGAACAACGTCTCGATCACCAACAACCGGGCCGACCTGGTCCGCTCGGTGTTCGAGGGTGTCGCCTACAACAGCCGCTGGCTGCTCGACGTGGTGGAGAAGTTCATCAAGAAACCCCTCGACGGACTGAACTTCATCGGCGGGGGTGCCCAGTCGGACCTGTGGGGCCAGATGCACGCCGATGTGTGCAACCGGGTGATCCGCCGGGTGGCCGAACCCCAACACGCCAACACCCGGGGCGCGGCGTTCGTGGCCTGGCTGGCGCTCGGTCGCCAGTCGCTCGACGAGCTCAACCGGTCCGTAACCATCGAACGCGAGTTCCAGCCCGACCCCACCGCACGCGTCGTCTACGCCGGGCTCTACAAAGAGTTCCTCAACATCTACAAGGCCAACAAGGCAATCCACGCCCGCCTCAACGCAGACTGATGCCGTTCCGGCATCTTGGTGCCGTGACCGGCATCCTGGTGCCGTGACCGGCACCCCTGGCATGCCTCTTGCGCGTCATCGACACTGAACGCGGGCTGGGTCTCGTGGACCGCCTTCGGCGGACGATTCCTGGTTCCGTCGAACCCGGTTCTGGCGCCGGTGACCGGCACCTTTGGCATGGCTCTTGGAGTCACCTGCATTGCACGCGGGCCGGGTCTCGTCGACCGCCTTCGGCGGACGATTCCTGGTTCCGTCGAACCCGGTCCTCACTTCGTTGCGGCGCTTCGCCGGCGTTTGCCCAGTTACTCGCAAGCTCGCAACAGCGCAAACGTTGCCTGTCGCCGATTGGTGCCGTGACTGGTACCCGCTGCACGACGTGGGAGTCACCGCCGGTGCAGGCGGTCTGGGTCTGGTCGGCCGCCTTCGGCGGTCGACTGATGGGTCAGGCTGGGGTCCAGCGGAAGCGGACCTCTAGGGCTTGATGGTCGCTGAGGTCGTCGCCGGCGGCGTCCACGAAATCGGTTCGGAAGCGGCGGGTGAGGATCTCGAGGTCGACACCCTTGCCGGAGCGGTAGGCGAACTTGTCGATGCGGCCGGGGTCGTCGCACTCGGTGGCCGTGCAGGAGTCGGTCAGGCCGGTTGCCTCGAGGAACTTGTCCCAGATCTCGATGTCGGCACCTTGGGAGCCATCGGGGTGTTCGTTGTCGGTGTGGAGGTTGGTATCCCCGGCCACGATCACCGCGGCACCCTTGCTGTGCTCGGCGATGTAGGCGGCGAGCTGCTCGTAGTCGTCGGCCTGGAGCTCCTGATCTCGGGGTGAGCCACCCGCTTCACCGTGGAGGTTGTAGACGTCGACCACCACACCGTCGGCCAGGGTGAGGTGGGTGTGGCTGAAGCCCTTCATCGACAGGCAGTCCGCCGCCCCGCCGTCGCTGGTGTCCATCCCGCCGAAGCAGTTGGTCCACGGAACGCGGGCCACCTCCTCGATCGGGAAGCGCGACAGGGTGCCCAGGCCGTCACCGACCTCGGGGGCGGGACGCAGCGACGTGTCGAGGCCCACGGCGTCGGGTCCGGGGTGTTTGGTGGACCGGTACTCGTGGGTGACGTCGGCTCGGAGACGGTCGTGGTAGTTCACGAAGTCGAAGCCCCCGGCCAACTCACCCCACCAGTCGAAGTCCTCCTGAGTCAGCACCAGGTCGAACTCCTCCAGCAGCGGAGAGATCTTGGGCAGGTTGACGTCGGGGTGTTCCTTTGAGATCTCCGCCGGTAGCCCCGCCACGTTGTAGGACAGGGCCAGGAACTCACCCCCCTCACCCGTGGCCTCGGTGCCGTCTCCGCCTGACCCCAGGGTCGTGGACCCTCCCGGCGCGGTGGTCGTCGACTTCGCCGACCCTTCGTCACCCGAGTCGCCCCCGCATCCCGCAACGCCGACTAGCAGACCCAGGGCAAGTGCCCCGACGGCGAGCTTCCTGGCCAGGGTCACCGGCCCGCTCGGGCGGTGGTTCGGGCTGTCAGTTCCAATGGTGGTCCCCATGGGCAGGCCACCGTACCGGGATCCGAGCCATCACTCCGGTCAGAACCGGTAGGTTGCCGTCGTCCACACCCAATCCGACAAGGGGGACCGGGAGTGAGCACCGATCTGTTCGCGCTGTCCGACGAGATCCTGGCCGGTAGGGCCGAAATCGACCAGCACCACCCGTTCTCGCCTTCCAACCAACTGGTGGAGGCGGGCGACGGGGTGGCCTTCGTCGAGTCCTTCGCCAACGTCGCCGCCTTCTCCACCACCGACGGGCTGTGCCTGGTCGATACCGGATCCTTGTTCGCCGCGCCGGCCATCCACGCCGCGGTGCGCTCCTGGTCACCCGACCGGCTGGCCTCCGCCGTGTACACCCACGGACACGTCGACCACGTCTTCGGCACCGCGGCGTTCGAGGAGGAATCGGCGACCAACGGCTGGGAACCCGCCCGAGTGGTGGCCCACGAACTGGTCCACGAGCGCTTCGACCGCTACGTGATGACCGCCGGGTACAACGCGGTGATCAATCAACGTCAGTTCCGGGTCCCGGGACTCAAGTGGCCGGTCGACTACCGCCGGGCCGACGTCACCTACTCCGACGAACTGGCCTGGGATGTCGGGGACACCCGCTTCGAACTCCGCCACGCCCGAGGCGAGACCGACGACGCCACCTGGGTGTGGGCGCCCGAGCAGAAGGTGATCTGCCCGGGCGACCTGATCATCTGGTGCTCACCCAACGCCGGCAACCCCCAGAAGGTCCAGCGCTTCGCCCGGGACTGGGCCGTGGCTCTGAGAGCCATGGCCGGGTGCGACGCCGAGGTACTCCTGCCCGGGCACGGCCTTCCGGTGCGGGGAGCCGACAACGTGCGGGCCGTCCTCACCGATACCGCCGACCTCTTGGATCACATCTTCCACCACACCCTGGACCTCATGAACGAGGGCGCCACCCTCGACGCCATCGTCCACTCCCTGGTGGTGCCGTCCCGTCTGGCCGACAAGCCCTACCTCCAGCCCATCTACGACGAACCCGAGTTCGTGGTGCGCAACGTGTGGCGCCTCTACGGCGGCTGGTACGACGGCAACCCGGCCCGGCTCAAGCCCCCGGCCGACTCGGCTCTGGCCGCCGAGGTCAGCTCGTTGGCGGGCGGGGCGCGGGCGCTGGCCGCCCGAGCCCACGAGGTGGCCGAGGCCGGGGACTTCCGGTTGGCCTGCCAACTGGTGGAGTGGGCCGTCCAGTCCGACCCCGACGACCGTGAAGCCCGCGCCGCCCGAGTCGAGATCTATCAGGCCCGGGTCCAGGCCGAACGATCGCTGATGGCCCGAGGCGTGTACTCGTGGGCCGCCCACGAGTCGGCGGCCGCCCCGTCAGGCGACCGACACGACCGGGCCGACCCCTAGAGCCGGGGATCGCGGCGCACCACCAGTCCCTCCGACGTCACCCGATGGCCGGTCAAAGTCCGGTCGTCGTGGCGCATCCGCCAGGTCAACAGGTTCACCCGGGCTTCCGCTATCCGAGCATCGGCCCCGGCAGCTACCGCCGCCTCCTGCGGGTCAGCCACCTGGTCGGGGTCGGCTTCCAGGTCGAAGTACAGCCAGGAACCGTCCGCGATCTGCACGTACTTGTGGTCGGCGGCGCGGATCACGTCGAGGGTGCACTGCTCCATGGTGAGGCCGAACAGGTCCTCGGGAACATGGTCCACCGGGTCACGCCAATCCCATTGCCAGTGCGCCTCGGTCCTCCAGTCCTCGGGGCAGTCCTCCGGCGACCCCGCGCCGTGGAGGAACGGCTGCAGGGGACGGCCGTCCACGGCCACCGGGACCTCGACGCCGATCCATTCGCACAACGTCGGCATCACGTCCACCGACTCTGTGAAGGCGTCGACCACCGACCCCCTCGATTGGTCGGCGGCAAGGCGAGGATCGGCGACGATCAGAGGCACGTGGTAGCTCTCGTCCCACCATCCGAGCTTCTGGATGAGCCAGTGGTCGCCCATCTGTTCGCCGTGATCGGCGGTCACCACCACGAGGGTCTCCTCGGCCAGCCCGGTGTGCTCCAGGTGGTCGAGCACCCGCCCGAACTGGAAGTCGACCTCGGCCATGTTCCCCCAGTAGGTGGCCCGCAGTTGGCGGGTCTCGGCCTCGTCGAGCGGACAGCCCACGACATGGGCGGCCGAGCGGTGGATCATGTGCCGGGACACCTCGGCCCGCCGGTCCGTCAACCGCCGGAACGCCGGCCCTTGGTCGGGGTCGTAGAGGTCGTGGTACCCCTCGGGTGCCCGGTAGGGCGGGTGGGGGCGGATGTAGCTGACGTGGGCGAACCAGGGCTGATCGCGTCCCGCCCGAGGGTTTCGGTCCAGCCAACCCAGGAACTCCTCGGTGACGAAGGCGGTCTCGGTGTGGTCGGCGCCGACCCGAGACGGGGCCCAACTGGGGGCGTGGTCTCCAGCACCGGGGTAGCCGTCGACCGGTAGGTAGAGGTCCTCGATGTCGGCGGGCACGTCGACGCCACGAGCCGCCAGCCACTGCGCCCAGCGTGACTTGTCGGCCTCGGTCAGAACCACCGCTGGCGTGAACCCCGGGAGCACTCCTTCGTAGTCACGCAGGCGAGGATCACCGGGATCCGAGACCAACGCCGGATCGACGGTGGTGTCGGTGTAGCCGAACAGGGTCGGGTCATATCCCGCCTTGCGGGCCTCCCGGGCGATGTTGGTGAACCGGTCGCTCAGGGGGGTGCCGTTGCCCACCGAGCGGTGGTGCATCAGGTACAGCCCGGTGTGCAGCGACGCCCGGGCCGGTCCGCACGGTGCCGTCACCGACCAGTGGTTGGCGAAGCGCACCCCCCGTGCCGCCAGGCGGTCCAGGTTCGGCGTTCGGACCACCGGATGACCGGCGGCGGAGAGGCAGTCCCCCCGCCACTGGTCCACGGTCACCAGCAACACGTTGCGCGCCGTCATCGCCCGCGCTCCCCGTCGACCACCGCGGTCCATCCGACGTCGACTGCCCATTTCGGTTCGGCCTTGGCCACGGCCCGAAACGGTAACCCGGCCTCGCACTCCCCGGGGCGGGCTCCGGTGCCGTGTCCGGCAACCTTGGCAGGGATTGGGACTCACCGACCCTGGACGCTCTCCGGTTCTCGTGGGCCGCCTTCGGCGGACGATTCCTGGTTCCGTCAAGCCCGGTCCTCACTTCGTTGCGGCGGCTCGACGGCGTTCGCTCGGTGGCTCGCAAGCTTGCAACCGCGCAAACGAACCGGGACAGCGCCCTAGCCTTCGCTCCGATGGCGCAGCGTTGCTTCCCCGGTGACACGACCCCACCCCACCACGATGGGCGAGGCTCGTAGTGACCTGGCACTCCGTCACCGTCCGGGTCGCAGGGCCGAGACCCGAGATCGCGGAACTGGTCGCCGACACCTTGTGGTCGTTCGGAGCGGTGGCGGTCGAGGAACGCTCCGAGGGCTCCGCAACGGTCGTGTCCACCGGCTACCCGGACCGCACCACGGCCGATACGGCGGCCCAGGCGGTCAATCGACTCCATGTCGGCTCGGCGGGTCCGGGCTCGGCCGACGGGGAAGCGCCAGGCGGGTCAGGGGTGGCGGTCGAGGTGCAGGTGACAGCGGTGACAGATGACGGGCTCGACTCGTGGCGTGCCCACGCCACCGTGGCCCTGGCGCCTCCCTTCGCCGTGATCCCACCCTGGATCGACGCGGGACCTCCCTCCGACCACATCGCCCTGTTGGTCGACCCCGGTACCAGCTTCGGGTCCGGCAGCCACCCCACCACCCGACTGGTCCTCTCCGCCCTGGCGGGACTCGTCAGGCCCGGCGACCGTGTTCTCGACGTGGGCTGCGGCAGCGGAGTGCTGGCGGTGGCCGCCGCCAAGTTGGGGGCCGAAGCGGTCGGGGTCGACATCGACCCGGCATCGGGTCCCGCTATCAACGCCAACGCCGGACTGAACGACGTCTCGGACCGGGTCCGCTTCGACCCTCGCGGCATTGGCGCGCTAGCCGACGACTGCCGTCGGGGCGCACCCCGCTACGCCGTCGTCGCCGCCAACCTCCTCGCTCCGGTGATCCGCGACCTGACCGACAACCTGGTCGCCGTCACCGACCCCGCCGGACACCTCGTCGTCTCGGGCCTGCTCGCCGATCGGTGGGAACAGGCCACCGGGGGCCTGTCATCGTCGGGTCTCGACGTCATCGCGGTGGACGAGTCCGAGGGATGGGTGGCGGTGACCCTGAGCCCACCGGATCGGACTGGTGCAACCGGGACCATCCACCCGGACCGTTAGCTTCGACCCATGGCTGTGGTCCCAGATTCCGAGGTCGTCTTCCACCTGGACGATCCCGAGCCCGCTCGGCAGGCGCTCAGCGAGGCCATGGAAACCGTCGGCGCCTGGGTGAATGTCCTGCCGTTGCTCGACCCCGGCGAGGAGCCACCACCCCGCAACCTGTTCGTGGCCATCTTCTCGTCCCGGGGACCAGAACTCCCGTTGATAACGATCAGCCGGGCCGGCAACGACGCCGGAACTGTGAGCCTCGGCCTGCAACACCCCGGCGGGCAGAAGGCGCTGGACCGCCTCGCCGCCGACGGCCTGGCCCTGCCCCCCGGCTGGCTCAAGATTGCCGATCACCCCCGGCGCGGGCTGGTGGTGAACGCACCCCTCGCCGCGGCCGTCGACGGACTGGACTGGTTGATCGAAGCCGCCCTGCGCCTGACCGAGCGCTCACTGCCGACGCGCTGGGCCGCCCGGATCTACCGGCCCTGACGGTACTGACGGTCGACTAGCCGGCCCGCGCCTAGGTGGCCGACGATGAGGGCGGAGCCTCTAGAGCGAGCCCTTGCCGGCTGCGGCGACCAACGTGTCGAACTGTTCCATGGTGAGCTCGCCGCTGCCCCGGGCGATCACCTTGCCCTTGGCATCGACGGCGACGAAGAACGGGAACCCGCTCACCCCGAACTTCTGCGCCACCGAGTTGTCGACGTCGTCGAGGGTCGGGGCCGTCCACTTCTCCCGCTCCAACCAGTCGACCGCCGGGTAGTTGGGGGCGTCGGGGTTCGCCGCGGTCGACACCCCGATCAGTTCCACGTCATCGGGCATCGGCTTGCCGGCCAGGTGCTCGACGATGAGGGGAATCTCCTTTTGGCAATGGGGGCACCAGTGGGCGGCGAACACGATGACCTTGGCCGGGGCATCACCGGTGATGGCCATCGGCTTGCCGGCCAGATCCACCCCTTCGACCTCGGGGATGGTGCAACCTCGAGCAGAGTCGCTGCCGTCGGCGCCCAGCATGGGCAGCGCCTCACCTGCGGCCACCGGGCACTCGCCCGGCGTCTCGGATTTCACGAGCGGGTCCGACTTCTTCTCGGAACCACAGCCGATGAGGGCGAGGGCCATCACGGTGACGACGGCCAACACCGCGCCGACACGGCGCTTGGACAGGGGACGGGGGATGTTCACGATGACTCCGAGGGTGGGGAGATGGACAACAGGGCGATGATCGCCACGAACCCCGACAGGGCCATGGCGGGAATGGTCAGGAAACCGAAACGCTCGACCCAGATGATCGAGCACGGGTTGGCCGGGTCGCACGACGTTCCCTCCAGGGTCGGGAAGCGCTCGACCAGGAGATGCCAGATCGAGATCGGCACCCCGATAGCAGCCAGCAAGATGCCGTACAGGCGGATCTCCTGATCCCTGCGCACGGCGGCGAGACCCAGCAGCGGCACCAGCGGGTACATAGCAATCCGCTGGAACCAACACAGACGGCAGGGCGGGAAGTTGGCGACCTCGGACAGGTACAGGCTGCCGAGCATGGCGGTGAACGCCACCGCGGTGGCGGCGGCGAGGGTGTAGGTGCCCACCGCACGACGAAGGACGTCACGGCGTCCCGACAGCGCCGCCACCACAACGGTCACGGCTATCGCCTGGGCCACCAAGGCCAGCACGGCGAAGAGGAGCGTCATGTTCTGGGTGGTCAAGTCGCCGTCCGACAGCCGAGGGAAAGTGACGGTGTGGTCCGAGGAAGCATATGAGCGCCTGATCCCAAGTTGAGGTCAGCACCGCCACAGATGGGTCAGTGCCATTCGACCGTCCCCACAGTTAGGTCGGAAGGGGACAGGGTCGGTACGGTCAGGGACGTTCGGCCCTACCGGTGACTCGATGTCATCGGCAGGCTGTTCCGGTGCCATCGGTGCCCCCGGGTGTCGCGCGCCGTGTCGTACCCCCTTCCCCTTCCAAGGAGCCCACCGGTGTCTCCCGCCAGCCAGACGATGCTGTCCCGCTTCGCTGTCGTCACCTCGATCTTCGCCCTCGTGATGGTCGGTGTGGTGGCCGCCACCCGCCCCGAGGGAGGTAGCGGCACCAGCGGACCGGGCGCCCCGGTTGCCGTCGCCCTCAGCGAGTTCGCCATCTCGCCCGCCACGGTGACCGTCCCCAAGGGCGGCTCGATCGCCGTCACCAACAACGGTTCGGTCGCCCACAACGTCGGCGTTACCGACACCGCCCTCAAGACCCGTGACCTCAACGGCGGCGAGACCGACACGCTGGATCTGTCCGAACTGGACCCCGGCACCTACGAGCTCTACTGCGCGGTTTCGGGGCACAAGGAAGCCGGCATGACCGCGGTGCTGATCATCACCGACGGCAGCGCCGGCGCCGCCGAGGAGGCTGCCGGCGCCGAGACCTCCCACCACGAGGACATCTCGACCCTGGACCCCTCCGACGCCCAGGCCCAGCGCATCAACAAGCAGTTCGAAGACGACATGAACGCCGGCGTCAAGACCTTCTTGGAGTACGCCGAGAAGTACGCCAACGGCGAGATCGAGACCGGCAACCAGCCCATCGAGCCCGAGATCGAGGCCGACGGCACCAAGGTGTTCAACCTGACGGCCGAGATCACCGACTGGGAGGTCTCCCCCGGTAAGACCGTCAAGGCCTGGACCTACAACGGGCGGGTCCCCGGCCCCTGGATCAAGGTGGACCCCGGCGACAAGATCAAGGTCAACCTCACCAACAAGCTGCCCATCTCCACCGACATCCACTGGCACGGTATCGACGTCCCCTTCGAGCAGGACGGCGTCGCCCCCATCACCCAGGACTACATCCGTCCCCTGGAAACCTACACCTACGAGTTCACCGTGCAGTCCAACCCCGGGCTGGGCATGTACCACGCCCACATGCACGGCCAGACCGCCATCGTCAACGGCCTGTTCGCCATCTTCCAGGTCGGCGATGCCCCGCTGCCCACCGGTCGCACCATCGGCAACGTGGCCATCCCCGAGGACCTCAACCCCGCCACCCTCCAGCAGATCCCCATGGTGCTCAACGACGCCGGCGTGATCGGGCTCAGCCTCAACGGCAAGTCCTTCCCCGCCACCCAGCCCATCGCGGCCAAGAAGGACGAGTGGTTCCTGATCCACTTCTTCAACGAGGGTCTCCAGGGCCACCCGATGCACCTGCACCGCCAGCCCCAGATCGTGGTGGCCAAGGACGGCTTCGCCCTCGACGCCCCCTACCGGATGGACACCCTGTGGGTGTCACCGGGTGAGCGCTACACCGCGCTGGTCAAGGCCGAGGACCCCGGCAAGTGGGCGTTCCACTGCCACATCGTCAGCCACGCCGAAAATGACCAGGGCCTGTTCGGCATGGTCACGGTGCTCATCGTCGAGTGAGCTGAGGACCGGACCGTGCTCGCCTCAGCGCTCGCGACGGTCCGCCATCCGGGCCGCGTACACCGCGGCCTCGGTCCGGCGGCTCATCCCCAGCTTGGCCAGCAGGTTCGAGACGTAGTTCTTGACCGTCTTCTCGGCGAGGTGCATCCGATCGGCGATCTGCCGGTTGGTCAGCCCCTCGGCGAGAAGGTCGAGGATCTTGAGCTCCTGGCCGGTGAGGGCACCGGTCCGGTCATCCTCATCGGCGTGACGCAGCCGGTCCAGAACCCGGGTGGTGACGGCAGGGTCCAACAACGACTCCCCCGCCGCCACCCGGCGGATGCCGTCGAGCAGCTCGTTACCCCTGACCTGCTTGAGCACGTAGCCAGCGGCACCGGCCACGATGCTGTCGACCAGGGCCTCATCGTCGGCGAAAGACGTCAGCATCAAGCAGCGCACGTCGGGGTGGGCGGAGCGGATGTCGCGGGCCACCTCTATACCCGAGTCCTCTCCCAGGCGGACGTCGAGCACCGCCACGTCGGGTTTGCACAGTGCGATCCGGGTCAGGGCCTCCTCACCCGACGACGCCTCGCCGACCACCGACATGTCGTCCTCGTGATCGATCAGGTCGCGGACACCCCGACGCACCACTTCGTGGTCGTCGGCCAGGAACACTCTGATGGTCATGACCGCCATTGTGGCCTGCGGTCGCGCCGATGAGCGCGCTGGTGGTGATGGAGGAGGGGGAATGTCTCCACCTGCTGAGCCAAGCCCACCTCGGCCGCCTCGGTTTCACCCACCGGACACTGCCGGTGATCCTGCCGGTGAACTACGTGATCGATGGGGATCGTGTGGTGTTCACGACCGACTCGTCATCGATCCTGGCCGCCGCCATCAACTCCGATGTCGTGTGCCTCGAGGTCGACGACCACGACAGCCTCTCCCACACCGGGTGGAGCGTCCTCATCACCGGCCACCTCAATGAACTGTCCCAGGCCGATGCCGACGATCTGACCTCGCGGGTGCCGTTGCCGTCGTGGCGACCCATGCCCCTACCCCACGTGGTGGGCCTCGACATGGAAATGGTCTCGGGCCGACGCCTCGTGCAGTGACTGCTCAGCCCATCTGAGACCACCGCTCGCCAGTTCTCCTCGGCTCAGGCTCCTAACGGTTAGGTCCAATCCTCGTCACTGCGAGGTGATCAGACCGAGGCTTCGCCTCGGTATAACCATGCCGTGCTCATGGGTCGGCTCGCCTATTGGCTCGCCTCCATGGCCATTGGCCTAGCGTCCCTGTATGGGCACCTCGAACCACGATGACGAGATGCCCGTCGCCGTGCACGGCAGCACCGATGCCGAGTTGGGTACCGATCGCCTGCACCGCCTCATTCAGGCCATGGTCGACGTCGGCAGCCACCTCGACCTTCCCACCGTCCTGCGTCGGATCGTGCGCACCGCCACCGAACTGGTCGACGCCCGCTACGGCGCTCTAGGAGTGCTCGATCCCACCGGCACCTCTCTGAGCCAGTTCATAACCGTCGGCCTGTCCGACGGAGAGATCCGCGAGATCGGTGACCACCCCCGGGGACAGGGGATCCTCGGGCTGTTGATCACCGACCCCGAGCCGATCCGCCTGCCCGATCTGACCCGCCACCCCGACAGCTTCGGCTTCCCCCCCGGGCACCCTCCGATGACGTCGTTCCTGGGGGTGCCGATCTGCGTTCAGGGGCAGGTGTTCGGGAACCTGTACCTGACCGACAAGCAGTCCGGGTCCGAGTTCAGCGCCACCGACGAAGAGCTGGCCGTCGGCCTGGCCACCGCGGCGGGCGTGGCCGTCGACAACGCCCGGCTACACCTCCGGCTGCGGGATCTGGACCTGTTGGAGGATCGTGAGCGCATCGCCCGCGACCTGCACGACACGGTAATCCAGCGCCTGTTCGCCACCGGCCTGTCGTTGCAGGCCTCGGCCCGCCTAGCCACCGATCCGGCCCTTCACGACCGAATCCAGCTGGCCGTCGATGACCTCGATGCCACTGTGCGCGAGATCCGAGGCGTGATCTTCGGTCTGCATGCCGACCGCCGCATCGCCGGGTCCAGTCTCCGCCGTGACCTGCTCCGCCTGGGCTCCGAACTGACCGAGGCCCTCGGTGCCGAACCCCGTTTCCGGTTCCACGGTCCTGTCGACAGCCTGGTCACCGCCCACGATGAGGCCACCTCCGGCGACCCGCTGGCAGCCGAGGTGCTGGTGGTGGTGCGTGAAGCTCTGTCCAACGTGGCCCGCCACGCCCGACCGGGCACGGTCGAGATTGATCTGACGGTGACTGGGGGTTGGCTGGAGCTCTCGGTCCGCGACAGCGGTCTCCGACCACCCGACGAGCATGAGACCCACCGGCGCAACGGGGGGCACGGGCTCGAGAACCTGGCCCGACGGGCCGCGGCCCGGGGCGGTTCTTCAACTTTCGCCCCGAGCGAGGACGGCTCCCACCTCACATGGCGGGTACCCCTGGACCCGCCTCTAGGATGACCGGCCGCAGCGGTCACCAGCCCTCGTAGCTCAGTCGGATAGAGCGTCCGCCTCCTAAGCGGAAGGCCACAGGTTCGATTCCTGTCGGGGGCACCAACCAGATCAGCCTCGGACCATGGCGAATCATCGAAAGGCCTGGGTAAACGAATGGGAACGCTGATCTACGCGACCAATACATCCCTGGACGGGTTCACGGAGGATTCCTCGGGCTCCTTCGATTGGTCGGTGCCTGACGAGGCACTCCATGAACACTTCAACGAGATGATGCGCGGGATCGGCACCCAGCTACTCGGCCGCCGCATGTACGAGACGATGCAAGTCTGGGAAACGGATCCCAACTTCTTCGAAGAATCGCCGGTACTGACGGACTTCGCAGACGCATGGCAGAACTCCGAAAAGATCGTCTATTCACGGACGCTCACGTCCCCATCGACCAAACGGACCTCCATCGTTTCGGAGTTCGACCCCGAGGCGGTGCGCGTGCTCAAGGAGGCATCACCGGCTGACCTGCTCGTCAGCGGACCGACCCTCGCGGCGGAGGCCCTTCGGGCGGGTCTGGTCGACGTGATCCAGTTGGTGCTGGCCCCGGTCGCGGTCGGAGCGGGGAAGCCAGCTTTGCCAACCGATCTCCGCCTCGACCTCGAACTGATCGAGCAGCGTCGATTCGATCAGGGTGCCGTACTCCTGGCGTACCGCGTCCGCTCCTGAGCATCGACCCGGTCAACCCACCACGATCGGTGGCTCGGCGACCGCTCTCGGCTGGGGTTGGGGGCGACGCGCGAGAGTTGGGGGATGGATGTGGACCGCGACGCGGGATCTGGCGGCGTGGCCGACGCGGAGGGCAGCGGCGGTGCATCCGGGGCGCCGGGGTCTGGGGGGTCACGGGTGTGGCTCCGAAGCCTGGTGCCTCCCGACCCCCGGGGGGCGGGCGAGGAACCTGACTACCGGTTCACCCTGGCCAACGAACGGACCTTTCTGGCCTGGATCCGGACCGCGCTGGCCCTGGCGGCTGGCGGGTTGGGTGCGATCGCCCTACTACCCGAGATGACCGGTTCCGAGCCGTTGGGGTTGGGTCTGTTGACCATGAGCTTCGTGATGGCGGCCAGTTCGTACCGGCGCTGGGTCCACAACGAGGCGGCCATGCGGCTCGGCACCCCGCTCTACGCGTCACGGCTTCCGATGCTGATCGCCATCGGTACCGCGGTGTTCGCCATCAGCGGAGCCCTGATGCTGGTGATCGCCAACCCGTGACCGACGAACCGTGACCGACGAACCGCGACCAACCAACCGCGACGGACGAGCCGCACCGACGAGCCGGACCGATGAGCCGAGGCCCGCGGCTCGTCCCCGGGCCCATCTCCCCCACCTGCACCACCGGTACCGGCGACGTTCTGGCGGGCTCCAACAGGAACGAAACGCGCTGGCGTGGGAGCGCACCGCGTTCTCGATGATGGGAACCGGACTGGTGCTGGCCCGGTTCTCGGCTCTGGAAGGGCTCGAACTGCTGAGCGGTGCCGCCCTGGTCGTGGTGGTGGCTGCTTCCGGCCTACTGGTGTGGGCCGGGGTCCACTACGAGGACCGCCTCGACCTCGTGCACCACGGCCACGGGGTCGTGCACCCGGGGGTGGTCCGCTACGTGGGGCTGGTGGCGGTGATCGCCACCAGCCTGTGTCTCGCCGCGGGCCTGTTGGCAACGCTCAACTGAACCTTTGCGCGCCATTGGCGGACAGGTCCGGTCGTCGACGCGGCAAAGGTAACCAGACCGCGGCTTCGGCCCGGGTTCGAGACGCCGATCCGCACCGGCAAGGGGGCGCATTAGCGCCGGCCGGAGGTCTCAGGGCGCTTGGAAAACCAGTCCTTCGGTGCCCTTGGTGATGGTCAAAGACTTGCCGGCGATGTTGGCCTCCACCGATCCGTCGAGGACCGTCGTCACCGCGGTCTCCACCGTCGACGCCTCACCTTCACACGCCATCATCGTCAGGCGCATCGGCTGGAACTCGATAACTCCGAGGTTCTCGAAGTCCTTGATCACCGCGGAGCCGCCCCCGTTGTTGCAGCCGGCGAACAGGGTGACCGTGCCATCTTCGGCGATCTCCAGCGTCGGGGCATCGACGCCGGCGGGAAGGCTGGAAGCCGCGTCGCCGGAGATCAGAGAGTTCAGCGTCCATTTGACGCCGGTCAGCGAGGTGTCGATCTCCTCCTCCAAGGTGATGGAGACACCGTCACCCGACAACGTGAGGGTCTGTCCCTCCAAGGTCGCATCCAGCCCGGTGGTGAGGGTCTCGGTGACCCAGGTGTCCTGGGCCATGAGGGGGTCCTCGCAGGCCATCATGGTGGCGGCCGGGGTCTCGGTCCATGCCAGCTTGGCGCCGGTGACTTCGTAGAAGCCGGTGATGACGTTGCAGCCTCCCTTGGCCGCCATGATCTCGTTCTCGAAGTTGAGCCGTAGCTCACCGTCGGGCGCGAGCTTCGCTCCTTCAGCCTTGGTCGAGACGAAGGTTCGGCCGTCGAGGGCATCCACGCTCAGCTCGTCTCCGGCGGTCGCCGGTTCGGATGTGGTTGGGGAATCTCCGGCCACGGTGGTGCCGGTCCCCTTCGCCGACACGTCGTCGCCCGAGTCCGACCCGCATCCCACCAGCCCCAGGCCGGCGACCAGCGCCGCCGCGCCGACCATCGACATGGCCCGGGCGCGATGCCTCCGGTACTCCACAACAGATCGATCCGAAACCGACATCTGAATACCCTCCCGAACTAGACGTTGGTAACGACGGTACCCACCCGCGACCGTGCTGTCCGGTCACCCACCCAGACCGATGTCGGGACCCCGACGAACCACCTCGGCCGACTCTCCTTCGGGGACGTAGCCCGAGCCGGTGGCCAACTCGAGGCGCGGGATCATGTCGGCCAGACGGCGGACGATCCCCGGAGGGTCGTGACGGTACCGCTCGAACACCACGGCGTTCACGACCATCGCCACCACGAAGATCGTCCCCAGGAAGAACAGGTACGTCAACACCGTGAGGGTGATCCCGAAGGCACCGTAGGTAGCCGACGCTTCGGCGAGGCGGTTGGGCAGGTAGAAGGTGGCCAAGGCTTGGAGCCCGGCGTTGCCCACCGCGGCCACGGCGGTGCCGGGTATCAGCCAGTACCACTCCCGGCATCGACGGGGCAGGATCCACCCCAGCCCGAAGAAGGCGACAGCAAAGCTGACCAGCGACGCCATCGAGCCCGCCACCCCCGCGACCATTCCCAGGCGACGGACCAAGGCCGAGATGTAGAAGACCAACCCGAACAACAGCAAGCTCCCGCACAGCCGGAAGAAGGCCTTTCCCTTGGAAGGCACCAGCGACGTCGGGATCATCCACGCCCGCGCCGCCGTCACCTGGACCCCACCCAACAGGCCCCACGAGGCGACGAGGAACCCGAACAACCCGGTCAGGAGAAGCGGCACCCGGCTGGCGTTGACGTCCTCCCCTGCCTGGGTCAGGCCCTCAGCCACCGCCGAGCCGAGGTTCATGCTGTTGGCCGCGCCAGCGGTGTCCTAACCGGCAAACCCTGCGAGAGCTATCACCACCGCCGCCAGCGGGATCAACAACAAGAACAGGCGGTAGGCGAGGTAGCCGGAGAGCACCGTACCGTCGGCCACCTTGAACCGGTCGGAGAACTGCACCGCCAGGTCCAACCACAGGTGACGGCGGCGAGCTTCGTGGACCTTGAGCTTCAGTTGGGCGGCACGGCCGGTAGCAACGCCAGCATTGGCAGATTCGGGTGCGAGCGAGGCATCGGGTTGGATCTCGCTGCCGGGGTCGGTCACCGGCGAATGAAACCACAACTGGTGCCGTGACCGGCAACGCTTGCGGGGCTTGGGATTCATCTGCGCTGCACGCCGTCCAGTTCTCGAGTTGCAACACTCGACCGGTCGCCCCACCGCCTGGCTCAGGTTCCGCCGAACAGCAGTGGTCCCAGTCCGACGGGAGCACCCCCATAGGCTCCAGGCCATGGCACGAGACAGGTCCCAACCATGAGCACGGACCGCACCGCCGCACCTGCTGAACCCGATGCGGTCCAGCCGAGCGACGCACCCATCCCCGCGTGGTTCGACAACCTGGCCGGGCTGTCGTGGCGCTTCCTGGTGGTAGCCGCATCCGCCATGGCGATCATCTGGGTGCTCGCGATCCTCGACGTGTTGTTGCTGCCCATGTTCCTGGCGCTGTTGTTCGCCAGCGCCTTCTTGCCACTCGACCGCCGACTCCGTCGCCTGCTCGGCCGACCGGGATTGTCCGCCGCAACGTGCCTGCTCTTGCTGCTCACCGGGCTCGCGGTGGTGATCACCGTGACGTTGTCAGCGCTGATCAACGAGTCGGCCACCATCGGCAACGCCCTCGATCGGGGCTGGGCGCGGGTTTCTGAGGCTGCCGCCGACGCCGACCTCGTCCCCACCGGTACCGCCGATGCCGATGAGGACGTGGCCAGTCGGGCCGCCGGAGCCGTCGGCCGTTATGCCCTGACCGGTGCCCGGATACTGATCTCGGCCACCATCGACCTCGCCACCACGTTGTTGTTGAGCCTGTTCATCACGTTCTTCCTGCTCAAAGACGGCGGGATGATGTGGCGCTGGATGGTGGACCGCTTCGGCGGGGGTTCGACCCTGCTCGACACCACCGGCCGCCGCAGCTTCAACGCCCTCGCGGGGTATGTGCGGGGAGCGGCGCTGGTGTCGTTCGTCGATGCGTCTTGCATCGCACTCGGCGCGTGGGCCCTGGGGGTGCCGTTCCCGATGGCGATCTTCGTACTCACCTTCATCATGGGGTTCATCCCCTATGTGGGGGCCTTCGCCGCCGGAGCCTTCGCCGCCGTGCTGGCGGTGGCCTCGGGGGGGCTCGGCAACGGGCTGGCCATGATCGCAGTCGTGCTGGTGGTTCAACAGCTCGAGACCAACCTCCTCCAGCCGGTGATCATGGGCAAGTCCACGTCCCTGCACCCCTTGGTCGTCGCCCTGGCATCGGTCGCCGGTGGGGCGCTGGCCGGACTGTTCGGCGTGTTCGTGGCCATTCCCGTAGCGGCAGCAACGGTCGCCGCCTTCGCCGCCCTGAACGAGGCGGGGTACTTCGACGACCGGCGACGCCGACCGTTGACCATCGGCGAACAGAGCAAGACAGAAGCGCTCGAAGGCTGAGGATCGATCGGCCACAGCCCGGCCCGGGTAGGGTGCTCCGCGGTTTCGACGTCTCGACCCGAACCGGGTGAACATTCCATCCGACGACGAGACCAGGGAGGATCCCGATGATCAGACTTGCCGCCCGCGCCGCAATCAACCTGTTGGCCAACGCGGTGGGGCTCATCGTCGCCAACCTCCTCTTGGAGGACCTGAATCTCAACGTGGCCGGCTTCGTCACCGCGGTCGTCATCTTCACCGTGGTCTCGGTGGTCATCGAACCGTTGATCCGCCAGATCGCCGTCAAGAACATGCCGGCGATCCTGGGCAGCAGCGCCCTGGTGGCCACCCTGGCCAGCCTGGTGCTCACCACCATCCTCACCAGTGGCCTGGAGATCAGGGGCCTGACCACCTGGATTCTCGCCACCGTCGTGGTGTGGGCAGCGGCCCTGGCCGCTGGCCTGCTTCTCCCGCTGGTGGTGTTCAAGAAGGTGCTGGCCGAAGTCCGCAACTGAGGGCACGCCCACAAGAGCGTCTGGTGACGTCAAACCGACCCGCCCCGCCGCGTACCCTCCACCAAGCCAACAACCACCAATCCAACAACCAATAAACCTGACCTTGGAGGTCAAATGTCCGATCCCCGTTCCCTCGTCGTCCTCGGTTTCGACAACCAGCTCGCCGCCCAGGAGATGCTGACCAGCCTCACCCGCCTGTCCACCGAAGGCACGCTGCTGCTTCAGGACGCGGTGTTCGTGACCAAGGCCGACAACGGCAAGGTTCGCGTCGTCCAGACCACCGACCCCTCCGGCGGCCAGGCCGCGGTGGGCGGGGCCTGGTGGGGCCTCCTGTTCGGTGTTCTCCTGGCCGTTCCGGTCCTGGGCATGGCCATCGGCGCCGGCAGCGCGGCGCTCATGGCCCGCATGGTCGACACCGGGATCAGCGACAAGTTCGTCAAGGATCTGCGTTCGTCGATCGAGCCGGGCAAGGTGTACCTGGCGGTGCTGTTCAGCCACGCCAACGCCGACAAGGCCCTCGAGGAGATGAAGCGCTACGCCGGCCTCGCCTCGGTCATCACCTGCAACCTGTCCGATGAGGCGTCCGCCCGCCTCAACGAGGCCCTCTCCTCGGTCACCACCGGTGTCTCCGACGAGGAATCCACCCTCGCCGAATGAGGCACCAGGTAGTACCAAGTTGACCACCGTTAACACCACCCCGACCCGATGGCGTCGCGTCGTCACCTCGATGACCCGTCGACCCACCTTCGGCGGGGTGGTGTTCGCGGTGATCTTCTGGTTCCAGTCGTTCTCACCCACGCTGCTGCCCCGTTCATGGGTGATCCAGGCCGCGGTCAGTGCCGTCTGCGCCACCGTCGGTTACGCCCTGGGCACCCTGGCCGGACGAGTGGTGCGGGCGGTCATGCGCCGCCGACGCCTGGCCATATCCAGCGCTGCTTGGCGCAAGGCTCGGCTGGCGGTCGTCGTCGCTGGGGCCGCGGTCATGGCCGCCGGACCGGTGCTGTGGCTGTCATGGCAGAACTCCCAGCGGGACCTGGTGAACATGGATCACCTTGGGGCCGTGGTCATCGCCCCGATGCTGGCGGTCACGGTCATCTTGGCGGCGATCCTCATGGCCCTGGGTCGCGTGGTGGGCGCCGCGGTCCGGAGACTCGACCGCTGGAACCAGCGCCACCTGCCCCGGTCGCTGGCCCAGCCGCTCACCGTTGCCCTGGTCCTCCTGGTAGCCGTCGTGGCCTTGCGAGACGTGGCCTTCGTCCGGTTCACCAACTGGGCCTCGACCACGTTCTCGGTGGTCGACGGCGGGACCGCCGATGGTGTGGCCCGACCGACCAGCAACCTCATCTCGGGTGGACCCGATTCGCTGGTGGCCTGGGACGATCTCGGCCTACAGGGTCGCACCTTTGCCGGAGGCGCGACCACCGAGGCCGAGTTGCGCGAATACTGGGGTGCTGACGCCGAGGTTGCCAGTCCGGTGCGGGCCTATGCGGGACTGCGCTCGGCCGGCGATGCCCGCGCCCGGGCTGTCCTGGCCGTCGACGACTTGGAGCGGGCGGGCGGCTTCGACCGTGAGGTTCTGGTGGTGGCCACCGCCACCGGTACCGGATGGATCGATCCCGACGCCGCCGAGGCCTTGGAGCAGATCTACCGAGGCGACACCGCCATCGTCTCCATGCAGTACTCCTACCTGCCGTCATGGATCAGCTTCATTACCGACCTCGACCTGGCGTCGGAGGCCGGCGCCGAGCTCTACGACGAGGTCTACCAGCGCTGGGTGAAGCTGCCCACCGATGACCGTCCCAAGTTGTTGGTGTTCGGCCTGAGCCTGGGTTCGTTCGGTGCCGAGTCGGCATTTGCGGGAGTGGACGGGCCCACTTCCCTCGCCAACATCACCACCCGTTCCGACGGGGCCCTATTCGTCGGCGCCCCTCACGCCAACCCGATCCTGCGCCAGCTCACCGACGGCCGCGACCCCGAATCGCCCGAATGGGCCCCGGTGATCAACGGCGGCGAGGTGGTTCGCTTCGTGACCCGAGACCCGGACCAGGTCGAGCCTCCCGGACCCTGGAACAACCCTCGGGTCCTCTACATCCAGCACCCCACCGACCCGGTGACCCATTGGAGCCCGAGTTGGTTGTGGTCCAAGCCGGGGTGGATGGACAACCCCCGGGGTTACGACGTGACCGATGACGGCCGTTGGTTCCCGATCGTGACCTGGACCCAGGGGATCTTCGACCTGATGGCCGGGTTCGCCGCTCCTCCCGGGTTCGGCCACGACTACCGGCTCGACTACGTGGACGGCTGGGCCCGGATCGCCGCTCCCGACGGTTGGACCGACGCCGACACCGACCGCCTGGAGAACCACCTGTTCCCCAACCGATG
This sequence comes from Acidimicrobiales bacterium, assembly GCA_020439505.1. Classification (GTDB taxonomy): domain Bacteria; phylum Actinomycetota; class Acidimicrobiia; order Acidimicrobiales; family Iamiaceae; genus Aquihabitans. The sequence goes on along the minus strand of JAGQSO010000184.1, from coordinate 5,164 downwards.
ACCGGGTCCCTCCCCGGCCCGTCGGGCTGGGCTCCCCACGGCACGGCCGACCCACCCCGATCACGGGCGGCGCTGGCCATCCTGATCGGAGGGCTGACCGGAGCCAACATCGCCCGGACCATGTGGGTGCCCGGGCCGTGGCACTTCTGGTTCAACCTCGGCATCGGGGCCTTCTCCGCCGGGGTGGCGATAGGGGCCCGGGTCACCAGAGACGAGCTGGGCCTGGCCCGCGATCGTTTGAGACGAGGCCTTTCACTCGGCGGACGGGTCGCCGGAGCGATCGCAGTTGGCGTGGTTGCCCTCGGGGCAGCGGGGCTGCTCACCGACGAGCGCACCGAGGTGTCTGCTGCCTCCATGGCGACCAGAACCCTGGTGCTGATACCCCTCGGCACGGTGCTGGTCGAGGAAATGGCGTTCCGAGGTTCACTTCACGCCCTGCTCGGCCGCTTCGGTCGAGGCCCGACTCTGGATGGCCCGCGATTGCTCCGAGGGGCGACTGCGTTGCAATGGATCGGGGGTTCGATCCTGTTCGGGCTCTGGCACACGGTGCCGGCGCTGCGCGGCGGCGGGATCGACTCCGACGTGGTCGAGGTGTCCAGCCTGGCCACCGCGCTCGCCACCACGGCCGCGACAACCGTGGCCGGTGCCGGTTTCATCTGGCTTCGGGTGCGTTCGGGCAGCCTCCTGGCACCGGTCCTGGTTCACCTGGCGACCAACAGCGTGACCTTCGCCGTGGCCTGGGCGTTCTAGCCAGCCACTCGGCACCGCGGTCACCTGATCCGACCCGACCCGGCCCGGACCCGATCCGGCACGGGCCGGTGGTACCCCTATGGTGGCTGCCGTGGAAAGCATCGTCATCGGCCTGGTCGCCCTGTTCGCGGGATCCGTGTTCTGTTTCAGCGGCTACCGGGCGTTCCGACTGATCATCCCGATCTGGGGGGCGTTCACCGGTTTCGCGGTGGGGGCCGGGTTGATCTCAGCCCTCACCGGCGACGCTCTCCTCGCCAAGCCTGTCGGCTGGTTGCTGGGGCTGTTCCTGGCCATCGGCTTCTCGCTGCTCGCCTACCTCTACTACGAGGTCGCGGTGGTCCTGGCCATGGGATCGCTCGGCTTCATGGTCGGATCCGCCCTGATGACGGCATTGGGTATCAGCTGGAACTGGCTCATCGTGGCGGTGGCAATGGTGGTGAGTCTGGTGTTCGCGGTGTTCGCCATCACCACCAACTTCCCCCGAATCGTGCTGGTGATCGTGAGCGCCACCGCGGGCGCCACCGCCATGGTTGCCGGGGGCATGCTCCTCACCGGGGCGTTGGATACCGCGGACCTGACCCGGGCCTACGTCACCGAGCGGATCCACGACGACTGGTGGTGGTACGCCGGATACGCCTTGTTGGTCATCGCCGGGATCTTCAGCCAGTCCGCCGGCAACGCCCAGGATGACCTGCGCCACGCCTGGCACGCCGAGCAGCAACGTTCCAGTCGCGCCTGACCCATCCCTGGCTACCCGCGCCAAGACACCCAAGCCGTGAAAACCTGCCGGTCGCGGCGCTACCGTCGGGCCAGGCGCTCGGCCACCTCGAGTCGGGTTCTGAGCTGGGCGACCGTGGCTTCGGTGATCCGGCCCACCCCTGACAGCCGGTTCAACTCCGAATTGACCTGAGCATGGGTCTGGCCGGTCCGCCGGGCGATGGTCGACACGATCTCGGAGTTCTGCTCGCGCAGGCGTCGCTTCTCCTCTCGGCGGAGGCGGGCAGCATCTCCCCCGAACTCGATCCCCAGCTCACCGAGGCTGCGCCGATCGCCCGCCAGCGGCGGCGGAGGGGCCAGATCCACGATCAGGGTGGGGTCGTCGTCCATGCCAGGATCGAGATCGTCGTCGATGTGGTCGGTACTGGAGAACGGAGTGTGGGTCTGGTGATCGGTGGCGACGGCAGAGAGCGCCTCGAACAGCGATAGTTGCTCCTCCTCCCCGGCGTCGAGAGCGGCGGGGTCCCGTTCGTAGCGCTCCTGCTCGCGGCGACGGAGGCTGTGGCGCCGCTGGTCGGCGATCTGGAAGGCCCGGCTGCGCAGCTTCGGGTCGTCGGGGATGAACACATAGGCCTTCTGGTCCTTGACCCCCGGGGTCCAGCGCACGAACCGGCCGACGGCCTGGCGGAAGAACAACTCGGTCGTCGTGGTGGTGGCGTACACCCCGACCCGGAGGCGGGGGATGTCCACCCCCTCCGACACCATCCGTACCGACACCAGCCACGGCTCGGTACCCGAGGAGAAGCGGGCGATGCGGTCCGACGCGGAGGGGTCGTCGGATGTGACCACGGTGGCGTTCTGCCCGAAGCGATCCCTCAGCAACGCCGCGATCCCCCGGGCGTGTTCCTGGTCGATGGCGATCACTAGCCCCCCGGCATCGGGCTGGTCGAGCCTCACCCCGTCGAGCTGCGCGACCGCGGCCCGCAGAACCGACGGCAGCCACTCGCCTTCCAAGGAGAGAGCGGTGCGCAGACGTTGACTCGACCGGGCCTGATCCAAGGCGTCGTCGAAGGAAGCCGAATGCAGGGACCCGTCGGGGGCCGTCCACTCCATGTGACCGTTGGTGCGGGGGAAGTAGACCGGCCTCACCACCCGACGATCGGCCAGGGCTTCTCCGTAGCCGTACTCGAAGTCAGGGCTGGCCTCGTCGAGCACGTAGCGAACGAAGGGGATGGCCCGGGTGTCGCTACGGAACGGGGTGCCGGACAGGGCCAGGCGACCCGGCGACCGCCCGAACGCTTCGAGCACCGACTGGCCCCAGGCCCGATCGTCACCGGCGTGGTGGATCTCATCGAAGATGACAAAGGCATCGGCGGCCAGCTCCGCCAACACCGACGAACTGCTGGCCACCTGCTGGTAGGTGGTGACGATGCCGTGCATGTCGGCGGGCAACCGACCGGCCGATGCCGACCATTCGGGATCGAGGTGGAGGGCGAAGCGAGCCGCGGCCCGCGCCCACTGGGTCTTGAGGTGAGCGGTGGGGGCCACGATCACCAGTCGCCGACGGGGATGAACGGCCAAGACCTGGCGCGCCGCGGTCAGCGCGAAGGTGGTCTTGCCCGCTCCGGGCGTGGCAACGGTGAGGAAGTCCGACGCTCCCGACGCCTCGAACTTCTCCAGCGCAGCCTTCTGCCAGGGACGGAGTCGGATGCTCCGAGTCACGGGTTGCTGCTCATCCGACTACGACCATGGGAGGACAGATTCTGCCATGGCCACCGCCTCAGGACGCGCTCTCGTTGTTGGTGGGTGTGACCTTCGCTACGCTGAGTAGGTTCACCCCGGCCAACGAGGCGGGAAACTCAAACGGGAGAAATCATGACCATCAAGCGAAGTGTCCGAGCCGTCGTGGCAGCCGGAGCCGTCGGAACCGCCCTGCTCACCTCGAGCCTCCTCGGCGGGACCGCCGACGCCGGCAGCATCATCTGTGATGATTTTGGCGCAAACGCGAAGATCATCGATCCTTGCGAGCCGTCCACCACGATCATCATCCGGACGACCACCACGATGGGCCGGCCGACCACCACCGTCGGCCAGACCACGGTGCCGCAGGAGACCACCACCACCACCGAGGGCGAGCAGCCCACGACCACCGCTCGACCCACGACCACGCGCCCCAGCACCACCCTGGCGCCCACCACCACCGCGCCGGCCGTCGGCAACGCCAACGCCGCCCGCCCCGTCGCTGCCCAGGCCGCCTACACCGGCTGACCTGCCAGCAGCGGTTCCAGGTTTAGGTGAGGCCGGCCCGAGAGGGCCGGCCTCACCGGCTTTTCAGACCTGGTTCGAATTTGTTTACGCGCCCCGCGAGGCGCGCTAACTTCACCTCGAGCCTTCGACCGAGGGCCGGAATGACAACCGACTCAAGGAGCGGGATCCATGAAGAAGTCCAGCCGTAGCGTCCGAGCCGCAATCGCCGCCGGCGCCCTCAGCACCGCCGTCATCGGGATCGGCATCATCGGGGGGCCCGCCAGCGCTCAGCGTCCCGACGACTGCTACCCCAACAAGAAGATCATCGATCCGTGCTACTACCCGACGACGATCGACCGGCCCACCACCACCGTCGGCCAGACCACGGTGCCGCGCGAGACCACCACCACCGAGGGCGAGCGGCCCACCACCACTGAAGGGGAGCGTCCCACCACCACCGCTCGTCCCACCACCACCGCCGCCCCGACCACCACGGCCCCGGCCGTCGGCAACGCCAACGCTGCCCGCCCCGTAGCCGCCCGCGCCGCCTACACCGGCTGAACCACAGGTTCCTGAAATCTCAGGAGGCCGGCCCTTCGGGGCCGGCCTCCTGTCATCTTCGGACGGCCCCGCCGGGGTCGTCCGAACCAGCTAGTGCCCGGTCATAGCTGGCCGGTCACGGCGCTGACCGGGTGGACCTGCGCCCTCCGGCTCAGTCCTCGAGCAGATCGGCGGCCAGGCTGGCCACGGCCACGGTGCGGCGGGCCTCACGGATCAGGTTCTGGTCCAGGCCGGCGGTGGCGTAGCCGATGCTCAAACCGCTGACCGGGTCGGCGAAGGCCAGTTGGCCTCCGGCCCCCGGGTGGCCGAAGGCCCGGCCCGATGCCGTCCGGCCGAAGCTGCGACGGTCGGCGAACCCGTCGTCGCTGGCCAGGATCAGGCCCAGGGTCCGGTTCGACGGAACCCCCGACCAGTCCGGGAGCGTCACCCGGGCCTCCGCTGTTCCGGCGGCGAGGACCTGCTCGGACCACATGGCGCCGGGGTTGTGGAGGAACCCCTGGTACACCAAGGCCAGATCGGCCGCCCGCATCACCCCGCCTCCACCGGGGACCCCGATCGCTCGAGCTGCGGGGTCGTTGAGGTGGAGCAGTGCATTGACCGCGACATCAGCGGGCAGGAGGGCATCGAGGTCCACCGCGATCCCGAACGTCTCCTCCATCTCCGCCGGTGTCGGCCGTTCGCCCACCGCCACGGCGTCGACTATCCCGGCCTGGTCCTCGGCTCCGATCCCGAGGAGCCGATCCAGGCCGAGGGGTCCGGTGACCAGCTCTTCGATGGCATCCGCGTAGGCCGACCCGGTCACCGAGGCGATGATCTCGGCCAGGATCCAGTGACCAGCGGTGGGGTGGTACATGAAGGTCGAGCCCGGATCGAAGGTGAGCTTCCAACG
>JAGQSO010000183.1 GCA_020439505.1 Acidimicrobiales bacterium | reverse complement strand
CCTCGCCAGGCCGTGCTGTCGGGACCGACCGACACGGTGCACGAAGCGGTGGCCGCCCTCAAGGCCGACGGAGTGACCGCCAAGGTGCTGCCGGTGGCGTGCGCCTTCCACAGCCCGCTAATCGCCGAGGCCGGTGAGCTGCTGGCGGCCCGCCTGGCCGAGGTGACCGTCGCCGCGCCGGCGTTCCCGGTGTGGTCCAACGTGACCGCCGAGCCCTACCCCGAAGGTGACGTCGACGCCGTGTCCCGGCTGCTCACCGAACAGGTGACCGCCGGCGTGCGATTCGTCGACCAGATCGAATCGATGTACGCGGCCGGGGTCCGAGTCTTCGTGGAAGCCGGACCGGGACGGGTTCTCACCCAACAGGTCCCCAAGATCCTGGGCGACCGTCCCCACGCCATGGTGGCCTGCGACGTGGCCGGCGAAGAAGGCGTGCGCCGCTTCCTCACCGCCGTGGCCCAGCTCGCCACCCTCGGGGTGGCGGTGAACCCCTCCGCCTTGTTCGAAGGTCGGTCCACCCCCGTCGACCTGCACGCCCTTCCCGTCCCGGCCCCCAACTGGGGAATCGACGGGGCCCTCGTCACCAACGCCGCCGGCGTGCCCCTACCCAACAGCCTTCAACCCGCAGACCGTCTGCCCGTCTTGGACTTCGGAGCCATCGCCATGACCCACACCGCCGACGATCCCAGCGGCGTCGTACTGGAATACCTGCGCAGCGTCCGCCAGATCGTGGCCGCCGAACGTGACGTGATGCTGCGCTACCTGGGTGCCGCGGTGCCGGCCACCGCCGCGTTTGCCGACTACACCGAGGTGATCGCCGGTGCCGCCCAACCGGCTTTGGCGCCCGCCACGGTCCCGGCCTCGGCCACGCCGGCCACTACCGCTGGCCCCGAGACCCTGGCCTCTGCCCCCGCCAGCGCGCCAGCGGCGGCGATGCCGGTACTCACCGGCGAACAGCTCATGCACGAGGTCCAGGCCATCGTCAGCGAACGAACCGGCTACCCCGTCGAGATGCTCGACCCCGACCTCGACCTGGAAGCCGACCTGAGCATCGACTCCATCAAACGGATCGAGATCGTGGGCGAACTGGCCGAGCGCATCGGCCTGGCCGGCCTCGACGAGAGCGCAGTCGACGAGGAGATGGTGGAGGAACTGGCCCAGCACAAGTCGTTGAGGGCCATCGTCGAATGGATCGAGGCGCTCACCACCGGAGAGGCGTCTCCCGTCACGGTCGAGTCGGTGGTCGCCGCTCACAACGCCCACGAGGAACACCACCACGGCCCGCTGCCACGGATGGCCCAGCGCTTCGAGGTTCACGTCACCCCGTTGAACCCAGCGGTGGCCGTGGGAGACCTCAAGGGCGCTTCGGCGGTGGTCATCGACGGCCACGATGCCTTGACCGCGGCGCTGGTCGCCGCTCTGGGCGAGCGGGGCGCGACCGCCACCGTCCTGGAACGGGGCGAACCCGACTCGGCCCGCTCCCAACAGCTCGCCGAGGCCGACGTGGTGGTCGACCTGAGCGCCACCACCGGTGACGCCGCCGTCGATGCCCGCACCGTGTTCGGCGATCTCCAACCCGCCCTGCTCGGGGCGACGCGGCGCGCCCTGGCCGTAACCGTCGCCGTCCACCCCGACGGCACCCCGACCGGAATCCCCGGGCTGATGCGGGCCCTGGCCCGCGAACGCCACGACGCTCTGGTCCGCTCGGTCGAGGTCGAACCCGCCGACCTCGAAGGCGATCTGGCCGAACTGGCCGAGACCCTGGTGGACGAGCTCCTCGACCTCGACGCCCCCGCCGCGGTGAGCCGAGTCGGGGGTCAACGCAGCACCCGAACGGTGGGCGAGGCCGTCGACCTTGCCGTGCCCGGCGAGTTGGGCCTCGGCTCCGACGCGGTGATCGTGATCACGGGTGGGGCCCGGGGCATCACCGCCCGGGTGGCCGAGGGACTGGCCCGGGCCAACCCCTGCCGTCTGGTGTTGGTGGGTCGATCCGGCCTGCCCGAACGGGCTGAGGATCCCCGTACCGCCGGGGCCGCCGACCGGCAGGCGCTGCGCCGGGCCCTGCTCGAGATCGGTGAGCTCCACGCTCCGGCCGAGATCGAAGCGGCCTGCAACCGCATCGAGGCCGACCGCGAGATGCGGGCCACGCTGGCCACGCTCCGCTCCTTCGGGGCCGAGGTCGAGTACCTGTCCCTCGACGTCCGCGACCCCGGCTTCGGCAAGCTCCTCGATGAGATCCGGGACCGTCACGGCCGCATCGACGGCGTGATCCACGGGGCCGGAGTCCTCGACGATCACTTCCTACGAGACAAGACCCTCACCGGTTTCGACCGCGTCTACGGCACCAAGCTGGACGGCGCCAGAGCCATCTTGGACCGCCAGGCCGGGATGCGCTTCGTGGTGCTGTTCGGTTCGGTGAGCGGCGTGTTCGGCAACAAGGGCCAGGCCGACTACGCCGCGGCCAACGACGCCCTCGACACCCTGGCCCGCACCCGGGACGGGCTGCACGACTGCCGGGTCATCAGCATCGACTGGGGTCCGTGGGGCGGAGGCGGCATGGTGTCGGCCGAACTCGAGCGCGAGTACGCCCGCCGCGGCATCGGCCTGGTCGATCCCGCCGATGGGGTAATGGCTCTCCTGCACGAGGTGGCGGACCCGACCGGACCGTCCCAGCTCGTGGTCATGCGCGGTACCCCCGAGGCCTTCGGACCACCCGTCGACCACACATCGGCCAGCGACGATCTGGTCGGAGGGTTCAAGCCCGGTGCCTGATCGGCCCGACTGGCCTGACGGTCCCGACGACGGCATCGCCATCGTCGGCATGGCGTGCCTCTACCCCGGCGCGCCCGACCTGGCCACCTACTGGGCCAACATCGTCGACGGCGTCGACGCCATCACCGAGGTTCCCGCCTCGCGCTGGGACCCGGTGTTCTTCGACCCCGACGCCAAGGGTGCCGACCGCTTCTACTGCAACCGCGGCGGGTTCGTGGACCACCTGGCCACCTTCGACCCCCTCGCCTTCGGCATCATGCCGGTGGCGATGGAATCGGCCGAACCCGACCAGCTTATCGCCCTGGGTGCGGCGGCTGCCGCCCTGGCCGACTCCGGTGACGTCCACCATCGGGTCGACCCGGCCCGCGTGGCGGTGATCCTCGGCCGCGGCGGCTACCTGGGAGACGGCGTGGCCCGCCTCGACCAGCGGGTGCGCACCGCTCAGCAACTGGTGGAGACGCTGCGGTCCCTGCTGCCGGGGCTGGACGAGGACCGCATCCAGGCGGTCAAGGCCGAGTTCCAGGATCGTCTCGGCCCCGAACGCCCCGAAGGGTCCATCGGGCTGGTACCCAACCTGGCGGCGTCGAGGATCGCCAACCGCTTCGACTTCCAGGGCCCCGCCTACACCGTCGATGCCGCCTGTGCCTCCTCGCTGATCGCCGTGGACCAGGCCGCCGACCAGCTCCGCTCGGGCCGGGCCGACGTGGTGGTGGCGGGCGGCGTCCACCACTGCCACGACCTGACCCTGTGGAGCGTGTTCTCCCAGCTTCGGGCCCTTTCGCCCAGCGGCGCGATCCGCCCGTTCAGCGAGGCCGCCGACGGGATCCTGGTCGGTGAGGGCACCGGGATCGTGGTGCTCAAGCGTGTGGCCGACGCCGAGCGCGACGGGGACCGGGTGTACGCGGTGATCGCTGGAACCGGTGTGGCCAGCGACGGCCGCGACGCCAGCCTCATGAGCCCCCGCCCCGAAGGTCAGGTGATGGCGGTGCACTCGGCCTGGCGGGCCAGCGGCCTCGACCCGGCCGGCGTCGGGCTCATCGAGGCCCACGGCACCGCCACCGCGGTCGGCGACCGCACCGAGCTCGAAACGCTCCGTACCGTGTTCGGAGCGCCGTCGTCGTCGGCGCCCAAGGCCGGTCTGGGATCGGTGAAGTCGATGATCGGCCACGCCATGCCCGCGGCGGGCGCGGCCGGGCTGATCAAGGCGGCCCTCGCCGTGTACCACGGGGTCCTGCCCCCGACGCTCCACGTGGAGGAGCCGGCCGCCGCGGTGGCCGACACCCGGTTCCGTCTCATCTCCCGGGCCGAACCGTGGGCCGGCGACGACCGCCGCCTGGCCGGGGTCAACGCCTTCGGCTTCGGCGGTATCAACGCCCACGTGGTCCTGGCCGAGCCCCACGGGCTGCGGGCAGCCGCGGCGCTGGCTGCGCCCGCTCTTGTCGGTGCCCCCGTTGCTCGTGCGGCCGTTTCTGATTCGGAGGGTCCGGGCTCAGACCGTCCCGGTGTGGTGTCGGCGACGGGGGTTAGAGGGTTGGCCGACACCGAGGCCCCTCCCACCAACGCTGCCGCGTCAGCGACCGCTGGGCCGGGATCTGCTGGAGCGGTAGCCGGCCCGGCGGGCGAAGCCCAGGAGGACGTGTTGTTGCTGGCGGGTGTCGACGCCGCCGACCTATTGGCCCAGCTCGACGGCTGGGTTCCGGGCCAACCGACGCTGACCGTCCCCGTCGGCGGCCCGGCCCGCCTGGCCGTGGTGGCACCCGACGAACGGCGACTGACCCTGGCCCGCAAGGTGCTGGAGCGGGGCACCGCCTTCCGGGGCCGCAACGACGTGTGGTTCGACCCCGATGGTCTGGTCACCGCCGGCGGCAAGGTGGCCTTCGTGTTCCCCGGGGTCGAGCCGGTGTTCGAGCCCCGCGTCGACGACGTCGCCGACCTCTTCGACATCGCCTGGGAAGGGCTCGACGCCGACCTGACCGGCCTCCACTCCCAGGGCCGGGGCATCGTGGCGGTCGGGCGCCTCCTGGCCGACGCGCTGGCCCGGATCGGGATCCGCCCCGACGCCGTGGCCGGGCACAGCCTGGGGGAGTGGACCGGCCAGATCGTTTCGGGGATGATCCCCGACGAGTCGGTCGAGGAGTTCCTTGGATCGTTGCGGCCCGGTTCGGTCGAGGTGTCCGACGTGGTGTTCGTGGCGTTGGGCGCCGGGGCCGATGTCGCCGCCGAGGTGGTCGCCGGTCTGAGCGACGCCCACGTCTCTCACGACAACTGCCCGCACCAGTCGGTGGTGTGCGCCCCCGAGCCCGCCGTGGCCGAGATCCTGGCTCGGGCCAAGGCGGCCAAGGTGCTGGCCCAGGTGCTTCCGTTCCGGTCCGGGTTCCACTCCCCGCTGTTCGCGCCCTACGTGGCCGCGCTGGCCGACCAGTTCGGGGCCATTCCGGTGGTCGCGGCCACGGTGCCGATGTGGTCGGCCACCAGCGTGGCGCCCTACCCCGATGACCCCGACCAGGCCCGGAACCTCGCCGGGCGTCACCTGGTGGAGCCGGTGCGGTTCCGGGAACTGGCCGAGTCGCTGGTGGACGACGGCGTGCGGGTCTTCGTGCAGGTGGGGACGGGCAACCTCACCGGCTTCCTCGACGACACCTTGCGCGACCACGACGTGTTGACCATCTCGGCCAACGTGGCCAAACAGACCGGCATCGGCCAGCTCCGTCGGGTGGCGGCCGCGCTGTGGAGCGTGGGGGCCGAGGTCGACTTTGCGCCCCTCGGCCACCGGTTGTCCTCCACCGGTCCGGGTCAGGTCACCTCCGTCGCTCCGGCCGAGGCGTCAGAGGCGTCAGCGGGCGGTTCGTCCCGGCCGACGCCCACCGCCGGACTTCCCTTGGTGTTGGGTTCGACGCTGATCCGTGACCTGACCCCGCTCGACGTCACCGTGTCCGGAGCTGGCGCCGGAGCTGGCACTGTCAGCGATGGGGGGACGGGTATCGACGATCTGGGGTGGCCGGCCGCCGATCCGGCGGGGTCGCCCATGGCCGGCACCGCGGTGGGCTCGGCCGAGTTGCTGGCCGAGATGCGGGCCGCGCTGGGTGAGGCCGGTGCCGCGGCCCGAGCGGTCCTGGACGCCGTGGCGAACCCCGCCCCCCGCCGCCCGGCATCGGTCAGTCGGGCCCGACGCCATGGTGCGACGGGTTCGCCGGCTGCGTCGTCGGCCACCGCTGCCGCCACCGGCGGTGCTGACGGTGCTGACGGTGCTGACGGTGCTGCAACACGTGGGTCGGGTCCGGTCGACACCGCAGCTCCCACCGGAGGGGGCGGGTCACCCATCGCCGCGGCCACCCCAGGTTCCGACGGGGTGGCGTCGCGGGATGTCACCTGGGATCTGTCGGTCGCCGATCAACCGTGGTGGCACGATCACTCCTTCTACGAACAGCCGGCCGACTGGCACTGCCTGGAGGACGAGTTCCCGCTGGTGCCGATGACCGGCATCATCGAGATGCTGGCGGCCGAAGCTCAGGCCCTGGTGCCGGGCACGGTGGCGGTGCGGGTCGAGTCGATCCGGGCGTTCCGGTGGTTGGCGGTCGAACCCCCGGCGTCGGTGTCGGTGAAGGTGGTGGTCGACGCCGCGGCGACCGCGGTGGCCCCGCCCGGCACCACGGTGGTGAAGGCTTCGGTCGACGGCCATGCCCGGGCCGTCATCCACCTGGCCACCGAGTGGCCGGCCGCTCCCGCGCCGGAGGCACGACCGGTCACCGGCCACGTAGAGGTCCCGGTTGCTCCCGAGCGGATCTACGTCGAGCGCCACCTGTTCCACGGCCCCGAATACCAGGGTCTGGCCGAGCTGAACTTCGGGGCCGACGGCGCCACCGGTGTGTTGGTGGCTGGTTCCGCGCCCGGTGCCCTGCTCGACAACGCCGGCCAGGTATTCGGCTTGTGGATGGCCTCCGCCGTGGACCGTGACCGTCTGGTGCTGCCCACCTCGATCGACTCCATGGCGTTCTACGGTCCGCTACCCGAACCGGGCTCGAGGGTGGGGTGCGTGGTCAACTGCACTTCGCTGACCGACCAGACGGTCCGCGCCGACCTCGAGCTGACCGTCGACGGCGAGGTGTGGTGTCGGATCCTGGGTTGGGAGGACCGTCGGTTTCAGAGCGACGACCGGTTGTTCATGGTGTTGCGCAAACCCCAGGTCACCCCGCTGGCCGAACCCCAGCCCGAGGGTTGGGTGATGGTGCGCGAAGGCTGGCCCGACTCGGCCTCGCGCGACGTGGTGATGCGACGTTTCCTCGGCCAAGCCGAACGGGCCGACTACGCGGGCCGTAACCCCAACGTGCAGCGGACGTGGCTGCTGGGCCGCATCGCGGCCAAGGACGCGGTTCGCACCTTGTTGTGGTCCAACGGGGCGGGACCGGTGTTCCCAGTTGAGATCTCTGTCGCCAACGACGCCGACGGCCGACCGACCGTGACCGGACCGGGAGCAGATGATGTGGCGGTGTCGATCGCCCACACCGCCGGGATAGGCGTGGCTCTCGCCGCCGTCGGAGCCGACGTGGGCATAGACATCGAGCTGGTCGAACCGCGTCCCGCGTCGTTCGAGGCGACGGCTCTCACCCCCGCGGAGCGGGACCTGCTGGCCGCCGGTCCTCCCAGCGAACGGGACCGGACCATCACCCGCTGGTGGGCGGCCAAGGAGGCGGCGGCCAAAGCCGACGGCACCGGCATGGACGGTCGGCCGCGAGACTTCGAGGTGTCCCAAGACCACGGTGACCGGGTGCGCATCGGGAACCGACTGATCGCCACCCGGATCCTCACCAACCCCGCGGCGCCCGACGGCACCGCCCAACCGCAGGAGCACGTCGTTGCCTGGACCCTCATCGAGCCCCGAGATGACTGACGCCGCCCCCGATGGGGTCACCACCGAGTCGGTGTTGGCCGAGATGGAACGCATCTTGGTCGACGTGGTGGGGGAGGACCTGCTGCTCGACGGGCCGATCACCCTCGACACCTCTTTCGACGCCGACCTTCAACTGGAGAGCATCGAGTTCGTGGCGTTGTCCGAACAGCTCCTGGTCACCTACGGCGAGAAGGTCGACTTCGTGACCTGGTTGGCGGGCATGGAACTCGACGACATCATCGCCCTGACCGTTGGTGACGTGGTCGGCTTCGTGGTCTCTTCGCTCGGCGGCTGACCGTGCCCCACGTCGAGGCCAACGGCCTGCGTTTCCACGTCCAGGTCCTCAAACCCGCTGACGCCGCCACCGGCTCGGGGACGACCCGGCCCAAGGTGGTGATGCTGCACGGGCTGGTGATCGACAACCTGTCGAGTTGGTACTACACGATCGCCTCGGCGGTGGCGCTCCACGCCGACGTCTACCTGGTCGACCTGCGGGGCCACGGCCGCAGCGACATGCCCGCCACTGGCTACACCGTGGCCGACAACGTCGCCGATCTGGAAGCCCTGCTCGAGCAGTGGGGTATCGACGGGCCGGTCCACCTGTTCGGCAACAGTTTCGGCGGTGTGGTGTCGTTGGCCTTCGCCCACCGTCATCCCGACCGGGTGGCCAGCCTCTTCCTCATCGAAGCCCACTTCGCGGTGGAAGGCTGGGGCGAGCACATGGCCGGCAGCTTGGCGCTGGCCGCGTTCGGTCTGGACGAATCCGCGGTGCAGGACTGGCTGGCCGAGAACGCGGATCGCAAGCTGTCGCGCCTGGCCAAGCGGTCCGAGAGGTTCCTGATGGAGACGTCGCTGATCGACGACCTCCAGGCCGAGGCGCCGATCGCATGGTTGGCCCAGATCAACTGCCCGACCTATGCCATGTACGGCAGCGAGTCAGACATCTTGGACCGGGCCCGAGAGCTGGAGGCCAAGGTGCCCGGTTGTGAGCTCGAGATAGTGGAAGGTTGCAGCCACTCCCTGCTCACCGAGCAGTCGAGCCTGGTGAGGGAACGGGCCCTGGACTGGATCGGGCGCTTCACCGCCACCGGCGACAGGGACAGTGTCGGGGCTGGTGGCTCGCCCGGTGACATCCCTGGCGAGGACTGAGGGGTGGCCCGCTTCTTGTTTGTGGTGCCGCCGTTCACCGGCCATGTGAACCCGACCGTCCCGGTGGCGAAGGTTCTCGCCCAGCGGGGTCACGAGGTGGCCTGGTGTGGGCTGCCGGGCACGGTCGACCACCTGCTCCCCCCAGGGGCGGTGTTTCTGCCCGCCACGTCTCAGGAGGTGGCCGACCACGTGGCCGCGGCGGGGGAGCGTCGCCCCGACCTGCGCGGCGCTGCCGCCTTCAAGTTCCTCCAGGAGGAGGTGCTGTTGCCGCTGGCCGGAGCCATGGTCGACGGAGTCGACGCCGCCGTCGACCGGTTCGGCCCTGACGTGTTGGTGGTGGACCAGCAGGCCCTGGCCGGGGCGGTGGTGGCCCGGCGCCGAGGGCTGGTGTGGGCCACGTCGGCCACCACGTCAGGTGAGCTGGTCGACCCGCTCGACGGCTTGCCCCTGGTGGCGGCGGCCATGCACAAGCTCCGCGTCGACCTACAGGTGGCCCACGGCATCCCCGTCGATCAGGCCGAAGCCGGCGATCTCCGCCTGTCACCCCATCTGGTGGTGGCCTACACCACCGAGGCCTTGACCGGACCGGTGGACCTGGACGTCCCGGTCGCTTTCGTAGGCCCATCCACCCTCGGCCGCCCCGAAACCGACGACTTCGACTGGGACCTTCTGGCCCCGGACCGGCCGACGGTGTTGGTGTCGTTGGGGACCCTCAACGCCGAGGTGGGCGCAAGGTTCTTCGGCGCCGCGGCCGAGGCGCTGCGTGATCAGCCGTGGCAGGCCGTGTTCGTAGCCCCACCCGAACTGGTTCCCGACCCTCCGCCCAACGTGATCGTGCGTGCCCGGATCCCCCAGTTGGCAGTGCTCGGCAAGGTCGACGCGGTGGTGTCCCACGCCGGTCACAACACCGTCTGTGAGACCCTCGCCGTAGGCGTCCCGCTGGTGGTGGCCCCCATCCGAGACGACCAGCCGGTGGTAGCCGACCAGGTGGTGAAAGCCGGCGCCGGGGTGAGGGTCAAGTTCACCCGGGTCCGAGCCGAGGCCCTACGAGAAGCGATCCACCAGACCCTGACCGACCCCGACCTACGTGCCGCAGCAAAACGAATAGGAGACTCCTTCACCACCGCCGGAGGAGCCCCAGCCGCAGCCGAAGCACTAGAGACTCTGCATCCCGGCACAGCGAACATCTGAAATATGAAGCGCCGCTGACCTCGTGTGCGCACGCACTGGAAGGCAATTGGTGGTGCTTCGGATTTCACGGGGGAGTCGGGGTGATGTGGGCTAGCAGGTCCCAATTGGGTTGGCCGGCGTAGAGCAGGGTGCGGATCCGGTAGTTCCGGAAGGATTTGAACCCGAAAGCGATGCGCT
>JAGQSO010000027.1 GCA_020439505.1 Acidimicrobiales bacterium | reverse complement strand
GGATGTCCGGCCCGACCGACGAACGCCCCTCCCCTTCGACACCCATCAAGGATGCCCCAGCCGGGCGGCCGATCGGGTTCACCCCCATCCCCTGACGGGGGTAACCGGCTCGGGACCTGACAGGGGCGGTCGGTAGGCTCGTCGGTCGTGAGCACCGACGCCGAGACCCCCTACCCGAAGGTTCCGAGCCGCGCCGACTACCCGGCCATCGAGCGTCGGATCCTCGAGCGGTGGGCCACCGATGGGACCTTCGAAGCCTCCGTCGAGCAGCGCCCAGAGTCCGACCGGTACGTGTTCAACGACGGTCCCCCCTTCGCCAACGGACTCCCCCACTACGGCCACCTGCTGACCGGATACGTGAAGGACGTCGTGCCCCGTTACCAGACCATGCGGGGCCGGCGGGTCGAGCGTCGTTTCGGTTGGGACTGCCACGGCCTCCCCGCCGAGATGGCGGCCGAGAAGGAACTGGGAATCGCCGGCCACAAGGCGATCTCGGAGTTCGGAATCGCCGAGTTCAACGACTACTGCCGTACCTCGGTGCTCCGCTACACCGCGGAGTGGGAGCGCTACGTCACCCGCCAGGCCCGGTGGGTCGACTTCGCCGACGACTACAAGACCATGGACCTCCCCTACATGGAGAGCGTCATGTGGGCGTTCAAACAGTTGTGGGACAAGGGCCTGATCTACCAGGCGTACCGGGTGATGCCCTACTCGTGGGGAGCCGAGACCCCGCTGTCCAACTTCGAGATCCGCCTCGACGACGCCACCCGACCCCGCCAGGATCCGGCCATCACCGTGGCCTTCGACCTGGACCCCGCCCCCGGCGATCCGGCCCCGCTGAAGATCCTGGCCTGGACCACCACCCCTTGGACGCTGCCTTCGAACCTTGCGCTGGCCGTGGGACCTGACCTCGACTACGCCGTCGTCGATTTGAACGGCACCCACTACGTGGTGGGGGCCGAAGCTCTCGAGACCTACGCCCCCGAGCTCGGCGACGCTGCCACGGTGGCCACGCTCAAGGGATCCGACCTGGTGGGTCGCACCTACACCCCGCTCTTCGGGTACTTCGCCGACAACCCCGCCAGCTTCCGGGTGCTGGCCGGTGACTTCATCGACACCGGCGAAGGTACCGGCGTGGTCCACCTGGCTCCCGGGTTCGGCGAGGACGACCAACGGGTGTGCGAGGCCGAGGGAATAACGCTCGTCGTCCCCGTCGACGAGAAGGGCCAGTTCACCACCGAGGTGGTCGAGTGGGCCGGCGTCAACGTGTTCGAGGCCAACCCCGACATCATCAGACACCTCAAGGCCGAGGGTCGGGTGCTGCGCCACGAGACCTACGACCACAACTACCCCCACTGTTGGCGCACCGACACCCCGATCATCTACCGGGCCATGCAGTCCTGGTACGTGCGGGTGACCGACCTCACCGACCGGCTGCTGGAAACCAACCAGCAGATCAACTGGATCCCCGACCACGTTCGCGACGGCGCCTTCGGGAAATGGCTGGAGGGAGCGCGGGACTGGTCGATCAGCCGGAACCGGTTCTGGGGGGCACCGATCCCGGTGTGGGAGAGCGACGACCCCACCTACCCCCGGGTCGACGTGTACGGCAGCCTGGATGAGATCGAGCGGGACTTCGGCGTTCGCCCCACCGACCTGCACCGGCCGATGGTCGACGACCTCACCCGGCCCAACCCCGACGACCCCACCGGCAAGAGCACCATGCGACGGGTCACCGAGGTCCTCGACTGTTGGTTCGAATCGGGTTCCATGCCCTTCGCCCAGGTGCACTACCCCTTCGAGAATCAGGACTGGTTCGAACGGCACTGCACCGCCGACTTCATCGTGGAGTACATCGCCCAGACGCGGGGCTGGTTCTACACCCAGCACGTCCTGGCCGTAGCCCTGTTCGACCGGCCGGCGTTCGACAACGTGATCTGCCATGGGGTGGTCCTCGATGCCGAGGGTCGCAAGCTGTCCAAGAAGCTGCGCAACTACCCCGACCCCGAAGAGGTGATGGAGACCATCGGGTCCGATGCCCTGCGCTGGTACCTGATGTCCTCACCGATCCTGCGAGGCGGAGACCTGCGCATAGCCACCGACGGATCGGGCATCTCCGACGTGGTCCGCCTCGTCCTGAACCCGATCTGGAATGCCTTCCACTTCTTCACCCTGTACGCCAACGCTGACGACTACCGGGCCCGGTTCCGCACCGACGCCGAGGGCGACCTCGACCGCTACCTACTGGCCAAGACCCGCACCCTGGTCGAGGCGGTGACCGAGGCTCTCGACACCTATGACCTGGCCGGTGCCTGCAACCAGATCGGCGCGTACCTCGACGCCCTCAACAACTGGTACATCCGCCGCAGCCGGGAACGGTTCTGGGCCCCGGGTTCGGTTGACTCCGACGGCGACCGCACCGCGGCTGACAAGGCCGATGCCTTCGACACCCTCTTCACGGTGTTGGTCACCGTCACCCGGGTCGCGGCTCCCCTGCTGCCGATGCTGGCCGAGGAGATCCACACCGCCCTGACCGGGGAGCGATCCGTGCACCTCGTCGACTGGCCCGAGGCCGGTTCCCTACCTGCCGATCCCGAACTGGTCCGGGCCATGGACGAAGTACGGGCGGTGTGCTCGACCGCCCTCGGCCTGCGCGAGGACAACAAGCTGCGAAACCGCCTGCCGCTCACCGACCTTGCCGTGGCCGGCGAACGGGCCGAGGCGTTGGCGTCGTTCACCGGGCTCATCTCCGACGAACTCAACGTCAAGTCGGTCACCATCAGCAGCGATCGGACCGCGTACGGCACCGAGGTGGTACGGCCTGATCCTCGGGTTCTCGGCCCCCGCTTGGGGCGCGAGGTGCAGGCGGTACTCAAGGCCGCCCGCGACGGCGACTGGCAGCGTGACGCTTCGGGCGGGATCGTGGTCGGCGGTCACGCCCTTCAGCCGGGGGAGTACGAGTTGGCCCTACAGACCGACGACTCGAGCGCTGCTTCTGGGCGCGCCGCCGAGGCGGTCCGCTACGTGGACCCCGAGGGTCGGATGATCGACACCGGGTTGGTGGTGGCCCTCGACCTGACGGTGACGCCGGAGCTTCACGCCGAAGGAGTCACCCGTGACCTGGTACGCCTCGTTCAACAGGCACGCCGTGACGCCGACCTCGACGTGACCGATCGAATCGTACTGACCCTTTCGCTTCCCGAAACCCAGCGGGCCATGGTCGAAGCCCACCAGGACCATCTGGCCGCCAGCGTGCTGGCCACCACGGTGGCCTACACGGAAACACCCGGCGAGACCTCGGCGCCGCTCGACGGAGCCACCGCTTCGTGGACCATCACCAGGTCATGACCACCGCGTCGGCCGACGGGTCGACCACCAGGCGCCGCGAGCCGCCGCGCCGGTTTTCCACCGGCCGAATGTCGTCGGCGACCTGGCTCCTGATCTGCCTCCTATTGGTCGCCCTGTTCCCTGCCGCGGTGGTGGTCATCCGGGCCGCCATGACCGACTGGGAGCCGGCCGGCGACCAGTCCCTCATCGTGTTGAGAATGTTCGACTCCGGCACCGCTCACACCCCGCTGCTCGGCCCGTGGTCCCGTTTCGGTTGGGACCATCCCGGGCCGCTCCTGTTCTGGGTCGGGGCTCCCGCCTTGGCCCTCGCCGGCCCCCCGGGGGTTCTGGCCGCGTTGGGAGCGATCAGCTCCGCCGCCGTGGTGGGGACGGTGTGGGCGGCACGGCGTCTCGGGGGCAACGAGTTCGCCATCGTTGTGACCGCAGCCGCCGCGGTCTTGATCAACACCCACGGGGTCATCCGCATCACCGACCCCTGGAACCCCTGGGTAACGGTTTTGCCGCTCCTGTGTTACCTGTTCATGGTTCCGGCCGCCGCTCAGACCAGATCGGCGTGGGCTGCGGCGGTCGCCGTCGCCACCGGCTCCTACACCGCCCAGAGCCACCTCGGAAACGCACCAGTCGTGGTCGCCACCGCCGGGGCCGGGATCATCCTGTGGGGGTGGACACGGCGCAGCGCCACCGTCACCGCCCCGGCAGCCGAAGTCGGCACCACGGGCGACGCCAGCCCCAACCAGGGGACGGCATCCTTCCTCTCCCGCTACCGCCGTGTGTTTGCGGCGGTCGGCCTGGTGGCTTTCGCCCTCGCCCTATGGTCCGGGCCGATCATCGACCAACTCACCAACGACCCCGGCAACCTCAAGGCTCTCGTCGAGTTCGCCGCCGACAGCCCCGAGAAACCCGAAGCGCTGTCATCCTCGTTGGGGGTTGCGGCCCGGGAGCTGGGCTTCGTCCCCGCCTGGATCGGGGCGTTCGAGGGAGTCTGGCCCGTCACCCCCGCCCCGATCTGGACGTTGGCGATCGTCCCGCTCGCCCTCGTGGTCGGATTGACCCCGCTGGTGGCCCGAATCGTCGGATCACCGTCAGGCCGTAGGCCCCTGGCCCTGTTCACCGGCGCGGTGTTCGCGGCGGCGGTGTTCACGGTGACCCGCACCACCGGTGGTCTCATCAACTACGTGCTCCGCTGGACCTGGCCGGTGGCGG
>JAGQSO010000182.1 GCA_020439505.1 Acidimicrobiales bacterium | reverse complement strand
CTGCGCTGACCAGGGCGTTTGCCCTGGTCAGGTGGTGTCGGAGGGGGGACTTGAACCCCCACGCCCCTAAGGGCACTAGCCCCTCAAGCTAGCGCGTCTGCCAATTCCGCCACTCCGACGTGGCCTCTCCGGGTGCGCCCGGTGAGGGTCGTCACTGTAGCGCGCTGCCCCACGTCCCCAGCAAAGGCAACCCGTCAGGCCGGGTGCCTGGCGGCAGTTGGTCCGTCTCTCTCGGTCCAAGCTCCAAGCGAGTTCTCATCGTCAGCGGCCGAGCAGAGGCAGCGCGCTTGGTCGACGACCATGAGAGGCGCCGGAGGTCGGTCACGGACTCCGTCGTTCGGTCAAGGCTTGCGGCCGATGAAGGCGAGCAGTCTCGTCTGGGCGTCGGCGCCTTCTGGTACGTCGACCTTCGGGCCGAAGTGGCCGCTCTGGCGGAGGGAGTCGTCCATGGGCAACATCCCCTCGAGCATCTGTGCGCACCGCACTGGATCCAGCGTCTCGTCCTGGCCGGTCGCCCGGGCCAGGTCCCAGCGGTGGAGGAACACGTCGGGCGTGTAGATCATGTCGATCGCCTGGGCCAGTGTCATCGACCCAAGGTGCCCGAAATTGTGGACCCGATCCGCGGCCAGCGGATCGTCGAGGAGTTTCTGAACCGACTCGCAGTGATGCCGCCAGGCTCCGGCTGGATCCTCGTCGACCGAGGGCCCGGCCGGAAACCTGATGTCGGTCTGGCCCTCCAGGAATGAGGGAAGCCATTCCACGAGGTGACGGACCACGTCGCGGGCGTCCCAGCCTTCGGGTGGAGCGGGGCGATCCCAGACCTTGCCTTCGGCGCGGTCGAGCGCATCGGCCTGTTCAACGGTGGCTGTGAAGTCTGCGGCCAGTCGCCGGTGGGTATCCGCAGGCGGGGTGATCACAGCTCACCGACCAGGGCGTCGAGCTTGGCGTAGCCCTCGTTCACTCCTGTCTCCATGCCGCTGGCCAACCAGGCGTCGCGCCCCTCGAAGCTGTCGACCAGGGACTGGGCGTGCAACCGTGTGCGGCCGTCGCCCAGATCCTCGAAGGTGAGGGTCTCCAACGACACGCCCTCTGGCATTCCCTCGTAGGTGAAGGTCTGGACGATCCGCGCCTCGCTCACCTCGTGGAAGCAGCCTCGGAAGCCGTAGTCCTCGCCATCTCGGCTGGCCACGTAGCGCCAGCGGCCGCCGTCGGTGGCATCCCAGTCGATTATGCGGGTGTTCATGCCGTCGGGGCCTACCCAACGGGCGAACAACACAGGGTCGGTGTGAGCCCTCAGCAACTGCGCTGGCGTGGCATCGAAGTCACGGGTGATCCTGATGACGGGAACGGTTGGGTCGGCCTCGATCGTGGCCTGGTAGCGGGCGGTGGCGGTCATGATGCTTCTCCTTGACTGGGTACGGTCATTTCTGCGTTTTCGTCTGCCTGCAAGTCGGCCAGGACCGCGTCGAGTCGCTCGTAGCGGGCCTGAGCCTGACGTCGGTACCGTTCGATCCATCTGGTCATGAGGTCGAACACCTCCGCCTCGAGGTGACACGGGCGGCGCTGGGCTTCGCGGTGCTGGGTGACCAGGCCAGCGTCAGCCAGCACCCGGATGTGCTTGGACACGGCCTGTACCGATATGTCGTAGGGCTCAGCCAGGTCGCTGACCGTGGCATCACCGACTGCGAGGCGGGCCACGATGTCGCGACGGGTCGGGTCGGCCAGGGCAGCGAACACCTTGGAGATCTGCGCTTCTTCCATTCCGACGCACACCTTCATCAACCGTTTGGTTGATTAGACCGTAGGCCCACGCTTCTCAGTTGTCAACCAATTGGTTTAGAACAGCCGATGGCAACTCTCGTACCCGCACGCTCCCGCAGGCAACCGAGGTGTCCCCGCCCGGGCAAGGCGCGCATAGGGAGGGCGAGCCGGCGTGGAGCCGACCCATGAGCTCGGCATGGTTAGAACCGAGGCGCAGCCATGCTCTGATGATCCTCACAGCGACGACGACTGGACCAATCCGCAAGGCGCGCGGACAGAGAGATCCCCGCAGTCACAACCAGGTTGTCACCGACGGTCGGTCAGGTAGGCGTGCTCATCAGCAGGCCAAGACCCAGCGAGGTGAAGCCGAAAGCAATGGCGAATGCGACCGTGATGCGGTCGAGGTTCTTCTCCACCACGGTGGAGCCCTGTGCCGCGGCACCCATTCCACCGCCGAACATGTCCGACAGGCCGCCACCCTTGCCGCTGTGCAACAGCACCAGCACCAGCAGACCGAGAGACACGATCACATGCACGACTACCAGGAAGGGGACCACGGTTGACCTTTCAGTACGGTGCCCCCGTCTCCAGGGACCGAAGCACGATAGCGGGCTGACCGCTCCGAGCCGACATCATCACCCGCCGCCAAGGCGCCCACTCGGGTCTCCACAACCGGAACGGTGGGCCGCAAGCAGCTACAGCAGGCCGAGCTGGAGGCGAGCTTCTTCGGACATGCGGGCCACCGTCCACGGCGGCTCCCACACCAGGGTCACGTCCACCTCGTCCACACCGGGCAGAGCAGCTACCGCCCGGCCGGCATCGGCCCGCAGGACATCTCCCATTCCGCACCCCGGTGCCGTCATCGACATGTCGATCTGGATATGTCGCTTGCCGTTGTCGTCGATGATCTCGTCGCACCGGTAGATGAGGCCGAGTTCGACGATGCTCACCGGAATCTCCGGGTCGTACACGGTGTGGAGGGCCTCGGTCACCCGGTCCATGCTGAACTGGCCAGCGGTGATCTGTACCCGGCGCTCAGGGGCCTCGAGCCCGAGAGCGTCGCAGTCGGAGCCGTCGATGCGCAGCAGGGTTCCCATCTCGGTGCGCACGGTGAAGCTTCCACCCAGCGACTGTACGAGCGTCACCACCCCGCCGGCCGACAGAGACACCCGCTCACCTTGGGGGACGGTGGTGGCCAGGCAGTCCCTCCGCAAGGCGACGGTCTTGCTCCGGCCCTTGCCCTCTGACTGTTCGGTTGCGGCTGCGGTCATTCTGAATCTCCAGTGTGGGATCCGAGTTCGGGCAGAACGTGACGAAGGTGCTCGCGTACCTCGGTCTGGTCCACCATCTCCACGATCTCGCCAGTGAAGGCATCGATCAACAGTTCCCGTGCCGTCGGCTCGGGGATGCCCCGGCTACGGAGGTAGAAGAGGGCGTCGTCGTCGAGACGGCCCACGGTGGCGCCGTGGCTGGCCCGCACGTCGTCGGCCAAGATCTCCAGCCACGGCCGGGTGTCGGACCGGGCCGACGAGTCGAGCAGGAGACTGCGATTGGACTGCTGGGCGTCGGTCTTGACCGTACCGGGGCGCACGATCACGTGACCGGTGAACGAACCGCGTCCGCCGGCGCTGACCACGCCCTTGAACCGTTGCGAGCTGTTGCAATGCGACGCGGCATGCTCCACCGTCACAAGGTGATCGTGGTGACGGCCCGCGGTGGGCAGGTACAGGCCGTCGATCTCGGCGGTGGCGTGCTCTCCCGCCAACCTCACCAGCGTGGCGGCCCGCGCCAGCGTCGCACCGGCAGTGAAGCTGGTCGAACGCAGGTTGGACCCCTCGGCCAGATCGAACTCGGTTCGGCCCAGGTGCGTGGTGGCGGCGTCGTCCAACTCGATGCGGTGGTGGTGCACGGTGGCACCCTCCCCCGCCCCGACCGTCGTCGACGCGTTGACCAGCAGTTCGCCCGGTGCGCTCAGGTAGGTCTCGATGACGGTGGCCTGGCCGCCCGCGCCCACCGAAACCTCGGTGCGGGGACTGGCCACACCGGGGGCACCGTCGGGTGCATCCCCCACCGTGACGTGGACGACCTGGATGGGATCGGCGGCTACGCCGGCGCCGATCTCGATGCGTACCACGCACGGAGCGTGCAGCCGGTTGAGGGCCTCGAAACCGTCGGCCGGATCCCCGGCGTCGCCACCGGAGGAAGGTCCGGGTTCGCTGCGCCACGACACTCCCGGCTGCGCGGTCGCCCGGGACAGCGAATCGCAGACGACCCCGTTGACCGTCACCACCAGCGGGCCGGCCAGCTCCGCGACTAGCCGCCCGATCAGATCAGCGGCCAGCGCCTCCTGGGCTTTTGTGGCACCGCCCACCCCGGCTACCTCATAGGGCACGCGGGTGATGGTCGGTACCGACACGTAATGCCAGGGCTCGTCCCGCTTGGTCGGCAGGGCTGGGGCGTCGTCCCAGATGGTCACGACACACCAGCCGCACGGGAGCTGTCGGCCACCGTGGCGGCGTAGCCCTCGTCTTCCAGTTCGTAGGCCAGTTCGGGGCCGCCGCTGCGCACGATCCGACCCGCGCTGAGCACGTGGACCACGTCGGGCTTCACGTACTCCAACAGCCGCGGGTAGTGGGTGATGATCAGCATCGATCGCTCCGGGGACCGCATCCGCTGCACACCTTCGGCCACCACGCGCAGGGCGTCGATGTCGAGACCGGAGTCGGTCTCGTCGAGGATCGCCAGCCGGGGCTCCAGCATCGACATCTGGAGGACCTCGTTGCGCTTCTTCTCACCCCCGGAGAACCCGAGGTTCACCGAACGGCTGAGGAATGCGGGGTCCATGTCGAGCTCGGCCATGAGGGCCCGGGCCGCAGCGAGGAAGTTGCGGGCGTCGTAGAGCTCCTCGCCCCGGGCCTCTCGCACGGCATTGACCGCGGTGCGCAGGAAGTACATGTTGCCGACGCCGGGGATCTCGACGGGGTACTGGAAGGCCAGGAACACCCCGGCCGCGGCCCGTTCCTCGGGGCTGAGCGACAACAGGTCGGTACCGTTCAAGGTGGCCGAACCACTCACCTCGTAGCCGTCACGTCCCGCCAGCACCTGAGCCAACGTGCTCTTACCCGCACCGTTGGGTCCCATCACCGCGTGGACCTCCCCGGCACCGATGTGCAGGTCCAGCCCATTGAGGATCTGCCGGTCCGCGACCGACGCCTTGAGTCCTGAGATGTCGAGCATCAGCCGACGCTCCCCTCGAGGCTGACCCGCATCAGGGCTTGGGCCTCCACCGCGAACTCCATGGGGAGCTCGTCGAACACCTCACGGCAGAACCCGTTGACGATCATGGATGTGGCGTCCTCCTCGGTGAGACCCCGTTGACGGCAGTAGAAGAGCTGGTCCTCGTCGATCTTGGACGTGGACGCCTCGTGCTCGACCTGCGCGCTGTCGTTCTTGACTTCCACGTACGGGAAGGTGTGGGCACCGCACTCCGAACCGATAAGCAGCGAATCGCACTGGGTGTGGTTGCGGGCCCCGGTGGCCGAACGCAGAACCTTGACCTGGCCCCGATAGGTGTTCTGGGCCTTACCGGCCGAGATCCCCTTGGACAGGATGGTGCTGGTGGTGTTGCGGCCGATGTGGATCATCTTGGTGCCGGTGTCGGCCTGTTGATGGTTGGTGGTCACCGCGACCGAGTGGAACTCGCCCACCGAGTCGTCACCTTGGAGCACCACGCTCGGGTACTTCCAGGTGACCGCCGAGCCGGTCTCGACCTGGGTCCAAGAGATCTTGGAACGGGGTCCCTTGCACAGACCTCGCTTGGTGACCAGGTTGTAGATGCCGCCGTTGCCGTCGGCGTCGCCGGGATACCAGTTCTGGACGGTGGAGTACTTGATCGAAGCGTCATCCAGCGCCACCAGCTCGACCACCGCCGCGTGGAGCTGGTTCTCGTCCCGCATGGGCGCGGTGCAACCTTCCAGGTAGCTGACCGAAGCACCCTCCTCGGCGATGATTAGCGTCCGCTCGAACTGGCCGGTCTCCGCCGCGTTGATGCGGAAGTAGGTGGACAGTTCCATCGGGCATTTCACGCCCTTGGGCACGAAGGCGAACGAGCCATCGGAGAACACCGCCGAGTTGAGGGTGGCGAAGAAGTTGTCTCGTACCGGGACCACCGATCCCAGATACTTGCGCACCAGGTCGGGATGCTCACGCACCGCCTCGGAGAACGAGCAGAAGATGACCCCGACGGCAGCCAGCTTGTCCTTGAAGGTGGTGGCCACCGACACCGAGTCGACGATGGCATCGACGGCGATGCCCGAGAGTCGTTCCTGCTCGGCCAGGGAGATGCCGAGCTTGTCGAACATCGCCTTCACCTCGGGGTCGATCTCGTCGAGGCTCTCGGGGGCGGGACCCTTGGCCTTGGGGGCGGCCCAGTAGTACATGTCCTGATAGTCGATCGGGTTCATGTTCACGTAGGCCCAATGCGGCTCTTCCATGGTGAGGAAGTGCCGGAAGGCGGTGAGGCGCCACTCGAGTAGCCACTCCGGCTCGTCCTTCTTGGCCGAGATGAACCGGATCACGTCCTCGTTCAGCCCCTTGGGGGCCAGGTCGGTGTCGAGGTCGGTGTGGAACCCGTAGGCATACTCCCGGTTGACGACCTCAGCGATCAGCTCGGCTTCGTCTCCGCTGTTGTTGGAGGACTCGGGCGAAACCGCCGGAACGTCGGGGGTCACCGGGGCGTAGACCACGCCCCCGTCGACCACGTCGGCGGCAGCCGAATCGACGGCGGGTACATCGGTGCGAGCGGTGTCGGTCATCGGACACTCGACCTCATGGTCATCTGGTCGATCGGGACCTTCACTGGGAACTCCTGAGTCGTCTCACGCGAGCAATATATCCAGATTTTACTAGAACAATACCTGCCGCCCCTGAGGCGACCCGGTCCGGCACCAAACAGGCTAGGCGGGAGTGGGGACTTTCGACCCTATGCGGACACCGGAACCGCCACCCCGAGGAGGGCCCTCAGACGGGAACGGGCGCGTCGCCGATCTGAACCGGGGTCTCGACCGGGTGATGGCAGGCAAAGGAGTGGTCGGCGTCGCCCGACATGGTCGGCACCTCGACCTGGCAGATCTCGGTTGCCTTCCAACACCGGGTGTGGAAATGGCACCCGGCGGGCGGTGAGATCGGGCTCGGAACGTCACCTTCGAGGATGATCCGCCGACGCTGACGCTCCAGCGTCGGGTCCGGGATCGGCACCGCCGACATCAGCGCCCGGGTGTAGGGGTGACGAGCCTCGCGGTAGATCTGCTCTCTGGTGCCGACCTCGACGATCCTCCCCAGGTACATCACCGCCACCCGGTCCGAGATGTGCCTCACCACCGACAGGTCATGCGCGATGAAGAAGTACGCCATCCCGCGCTCGTCCTGGAGCTTGCGCAACAGGTTCACCACCCCAGCCTGGATCGACACGTCGAGGGCCGATACCGGCTCGTCGAGCACGATCACCTCCGGGTCCACCGCCAGCGCTCGGGCGATGCCCACTCGCTGTCGCTGACCGCCCGAGAACTCGTGGGGGTAGCGCGACGCGTGCTCGGGCGACAGACCCACGATCGACAACAACTCCCCCACCGCACCGGCACTGGCCGATCGGTTCTGGCCGTGGTGCACCAAGAACGGCTCGGCCAGGACCTCGCCGACCGTCATCCGCGGGTTCAGCGACGCGTATGGATCCTGGAACACCATCTGCACCCGTCGACGGAAGCCGCGTGGATCGGCACGCTCCAGATCGGCGGTGTCGGCACCGTCGAGAAGCACCTCGCCAGCGGTGGCCGGAAGCAGTCGCATCAGGACCCGGCCGAGGGTGGATTTCCCGCAACCGGACTCCCCCACCACGCCGAGGGTCTCACCCCGTTCCAGCGTGAACGACACGTCGTTGACGGCGTGCACCGTGGCATGTCCCATCCCCAGGAACCCTTGGCGGGGTCCACGGAACTCCTTGACCACGTTGCGGGCTTCCAGCAGGGCGCTCACGACCCGGCCTCCGCGTGGCCGGGGGCCGACGCGGCACCCACCCCGTCCCGATCCAACAGCCCGGCCTCGACCAGTTCCCGGGCCCGATGGCATGACGAGGAGTGACCGGGGCTCCGGTCGCTGACCGGGGGTAGCACCGAGAAGCATCCCGCCGCCTCCGACGCCCAACGGCACCGTGGATGGAACGAACACCCCGCCGGGGGCGACAACATCGACGGCGGCTGGCCGGGGATCGGCAGCAACGGCTGATCCACGTCCCCGTCGAGTCGGGGCAGCGACGCCAACAGCCCTGCGGTGTAGGGATGTCCGGTGGCGTCGAACACGTGGTCGACAGAACCGGACTCCACGATGCGACCGGCGTACATGACCGACACCTGGTCGGCCATCCCCGCCACCACCCCGAGATCGTGGGTGATCAACACCACCGCGGTGCCGAGCCGGTGGGCGAGGTCGGTCAGCACCTCCAACACCTGGGCCTGAACGGTGACGTCGAGCGCGGTGGTCGGCTCATCGGCGATGACCAGCTTGGGGTTGCAGGCCAAGGCCATGGCGATCATGGCCCGCTGGCGCATCCCACCCGAGAACTCGTGGGTGTACTGATCGACCCGCCGGTCGGGCTGGGGGATCCCGACCATGTCGAGCATCTCCACCGCTCGGCGGCGGGCGTCGGCCCGGCTCACCTTCTCGTGGGCCTGGATCATCTCGACGATCTGGTCACCGACCCGATAGACGGGGTTGAGAGCGGTCAGAGGATCCTGGAAGATCATCGAGATCTCACCCCCCCGAACCTGACGGATCCGCGACGGCGGCACCGTGAGCAGATCCTCGCCCTGCCAGGTGACCCGGCCCGTGATCTCAGCGGTGGGCGGAAGCAGTTGCAGGAGGCTCATCGCCGTCACCGACTTGCCCGAACCGGACTCGCCCACCACCGCCAGGACCTGACCGGCCTCCACCGACAGGTTCACCCCCCGGACCGCCTGGACCGGGCCGTCGTCGGTGCGGAAGCTCACCCCCAGGTCCACGACCTCCAACAGCGGATCGGTCACGTCAGACGTCCTTCACATCGAGGGCGTCACGCAGCCCGTCGCCCATCAGCATGAACCCGAGGACCGTCGCCACGATGGCCAACCCAGGGAAGAACAACAGGTGAGGGGAGCTGGTGAAGCTCGACTGGCTCTCTGAGATCATCAATCCCAGCGACGGCGCCGGCGCCTTCACCCCCACCCCCAGGTAGCTGAGGGCGGCCTCGGACAGGATGGCCATGCCGATGCCGATGGCCATGAGCACGATCACCGGCTGGAAGACGTTGGGCATGACGTGGCGCACGATGATCCGGCGGGTCGGCACCCCGACCGCCTTGGCCGCCTCCACGTACTCCAACTCTCGGACCTGGAGGAACCCGGCCCGGACCGTACGAGCCGTCTGCAACCAGGCGGTCAGGCCGAGGGTGATGATCACCGCCGGCACCCCCTTCCCCATGACTGCCACCATGGCCAGGGCCAACACGAGGTAAGGGATCCCGAGGATCACGTCGACGATCCGCATCAACACGGTGTCGGTCCAGCCCTTGAACCAGCCCGACAACGACCCCACCACCATCCCGATGAACGTCTGGGCGGCGGTGG
>JAGQSO010000026.1 GCA_020439505.1 Acidimicrobiales bacterium | reverse complement strand
GGCCGGTCTCGAGGCCTATGAGACCTTCCACCCCACGTTCCTCTACGAGGCGATGTGGAACCTGTCGCTGGCCGGGCTCATCATCTGGCTCGACCGTCGGAAGATCCTGCGTCGAGGTGAGCTGTTCTTGGTGTACGTGTTCGGCTACGCCGTCGGGCGCCTCTGGGTCGAGTCGCTGCGTTCGGACCATGCCTCGCTCATCCTCGGCCTGCGGGTCAACACTTGGATGAGTGCGATCGTGGCGTTGAGCGCCGCCTTCGCCTTCTGGTGGGGCCGCCGCAAGCCCCTCGCCCCGATTGCCGCCGAGCCTGTCGCTGGCGAGGCTGACGAGGCTGACGAGGCTGACGAGGTCGCCACCCCAGAGGCCGAGCCGACGACGACCGAGGACTAGCTCCCAGCGAACTCTCAGGTTGTTCCCGGCTTGTGTTCAGTTCGGCTCGCGATCATCGGAGCTTGCAAAGACGGCAGGGAGGCATCATGAACCTTCTCGGGAGACTGACGAAGATGGCCGCGGTGGCGGCGGTGGGGCTGGTGGCTACCGCCTGCCTGCCTCCCAACCCTGGGCCCGGAGGCCTCTACCTCGGGCAGCAGGCTGACATCACCCCGTCGGTTACGGCCAAGGCGGCCCCGATCACCTGGGGTTCAGCTCCCAACATCGACGAGAACTACGGCGGGACCCTCTACGCCGGAACCGGCTTGGAGACCCAAGACCCCCGGCCCGCACTGGTCGAGGGGAACCAGCCACTCCGCATGTGGGTCGCGGATCCACAGGACGGGCGGACCGACCGTCCGGTGATCTTGTGGTTCCACGGTGGAGGTTTCGCCGTCGGTATCGATTCGATGTACGGCCTGGCCAATGGTGTGGGCAAGGACTACGCCAAGCGGGGATACGTGAGCATCTCGGTCGAGTACCGCATCGACACCACCCTGGTCGGCACCGGGACCCGTCCCCCCAGCTTGTGCCAATGGGTGCAGGACTACACCGGTTCGCCGACCGACCCGACCTACATCGAGCGTCGAAACCAGTGCGCCCGCAACATCTACGCCGCCCAGTACGACGCCCTCGCCGCTATCCGATGGGTGAGGGCGAACGCCGACGAACTCGGCATCGATCCCAACCGGGTCGCCATCGGTGGTTTCTCGGCCGGGGCGGTCATCTCCTACGCCGCGGCCTACCAGTGGGACCAGGTCGGAACGGTCTCCTACTTCGCCGGTGACTCACTGGACCCGCTCGGATCTCGGCCCCAGGCTGCCATCGGAGCTTCGGGGTTCCTCCCGACGATGGACGGCACGGCCCCCGCCACGGTGCAAGCCGGTGATGCCCCGACGTCGATGATCGCGTCGCGCTTCGACCAGGCCGCGGCGTACCCGTCGACATCGCTGACCACCGTCACCGCTCGAGGTGTCGGCCTGGTGGCCGAGCTGACCTCGTACTGCAACGAGTCGCTGCACGCCGCCAACCTGTACGCCGCTCACCGGGCCGCCACCGACGAGCAGTGGACCACATTCCTCGCCCGGGAGCTGCTGTTGTACTCCGACATGCGCCCGGCATCATCCGATCCGGTGTGCGCCAACTGAGGCACCTGCCGCCAATCGCGCCGGCCACGGTTGGTCCACGGTGGGCCAGTGCTGACCCCGATCGACTCGGAGCCATCCTGGCCCACGAGCGAGACGGTTGAGCCCCACTAGGGTGCCGGACCGTGGTTGACCAGCCTGACAGCTCAGATGCCGCGGTCGAGGCGGCCGTCACCGATGGTGACCGCCCCGAGCCCGGGCAGCGACCGGCGGCCGCCGATGAGGGCGAACAAGTAGCCGTCGGATCGACCAGCGGTCCCGAGCCCGCTGCGCCGGTGGACACTGCGGGTTGGGAAGGTGAGGCAACAGAGGTCGAGATCGACCTGGGCGCCTTCCTTCCCGACGGCGTGGAGTTGGTCGACTTGGAGGGTCCCGACCCGGAGCCGCCCGCCGACGCCGCCGAGGATTCCGGCGTCGAGATGGGTGACGCCGAGGTTGACGACTCAGCAATCGGTCGCGGCGAGGTTGGCGACGGTGAGGTTGACGAAACCGCGCTGGACGAAACCGAGGTGAACGAGACCGAGGTTGCTGAGACCGATGTTGACGAGGGGATCGACGCCGATCTCGTCGAGGGGTTGGAGTCCGACCTCGACGCGGTGTCGGCGGCCCTGGGCCGGCTCGACGACGGCACCTACGGCTCGTGTGCGGTCTGCGGTGAACGGATCAGCGCCGACCTGCTGGCCTCCAACCCGGTGACCGCCACCTGCGCCGCTCACCTACCCCTGGGCGGCTGAACCCGGGCGTTCTTCGACGGGGACGGGAACCGGCTCGTCCAAGGCCCGCCTCAGCGCGGGCAGGGCCCGCACCGAGATGACCGCGATCGGGACCGCCATGATCAGGCCGACCACTCCACCGATGATGCCGCCGAGGGTGGTGACCACCAGCACGGCCAACGGATGGATCTGAAGGGTGCGCCCGGTCACCATCGGCTCCACCAGGTTCTCGATCACCAGGTTGGCGGCCAGGGCCACCACCAACATGGTCACCGCTGGAACCACGCCACCGCTGGCCAGGCCCACCACCACGGCCAGCGCCCCGCCGAGGACAGCACCCACGTAGGGGATGAAGCCGCCCAGGAAGGTGACCACCACCAGGGTGGGGACCAGCGGCAGGCCGAGCAGCAGGGCCGCTGCTCCCACCACCGAGGCCACGATCGCCGAGACGATGGAACGGCCGAGCCAGTAGCGGCGCAACACGTAGGTGATGTCGCTGAGGAACTTGTCGAGGTCCCGGGCCTGGGCGCCCGGTACCCGGCGGACCAGGGCCTGGCGCAACTCGGGGCCGTCCTTGATCAGGTAGTACATGATGAGGACTCCGAGCAGCACCCCTACCGCGAAGCCCGCCACGGCCCGGGCTCCGGTGGTGGCCACCTTGGCCAGCCCGGCTCGCACGCTCGGGTCGAGGTCCTCGACCTTTTGACGTAACTCGGCGATGTCCTGCTCGCTGACGTCCATCTCGACCAGGGCCGACTCGATCTCGTCGGCCAGGCGGTCGCTCTGGTCGATGACACCGGTCACGATGAGACCGATGACCCCGGCACAGGTCAGGACGAGACCGGCCACCACGATCCCAGCGGCGGCCGCGGCGGGGATCCCCCGTCGTTCCATCCGCCCCGCCAACGGGCGGAACAGCACGGCCAGAACGGCGGCGAACAACAGGGGCAGCAGCACCGAGCTGATGGCGGCGAGGGCAAGAACGACCACGGTGGCCAGGGCGATGACCCCGATCAGTGACCACGAGGCGAGGCCGAGGCGGTGCAGAAGGGGGCGATCGGTCCCGCCCAGGCCGGCCGAGCTCTGCCAGCTCGCCCGTCGGGCCGCGAGACCCGCGGCCAGAGCCGGGTAACGGTCCGCGGTCATCTCGCTGTCGACCAGGGTTGGGTCGGTGGTAGCGGGGTCGACCGCCGGCCGCTCCGAGGTCGGCTGTCCCGGCGAGTCGGTGTCGTTGGTTCTGGGGCTCTCGGTGGGGTCGATAGGAGGATTATCCCGCCTGGCCCCTACCGGTGCCGGGTATTCCCCCTGGAACGGCTGAGGGCCTGATCGGGGTGACGGCTCCTGAGGCGGCGTCAGATCCGGTCGGCCTCGATGGGCACGGTGTGGCTGGGGTCGATCAGCGACACCCGTTCACCCACCTCGATACGCCCGTCGGCGGTCACGTCAAGGTTCACGCCGTCGAGGTTGGCCAGTCGGGGGCGCCCGGTGGCCCCGAACCGCTTCTCCAGGGCGTAGACCACTCCGCCGTGGCTGACCACCAGCACGTCACCGTCGGGAACCAGTCGGGCCACCGCGGTGAGCGACACCTCGAGGCGTTCCAGAAGCACGTCGTCGCTCTCCCAGCCCTCCGGCCAATCGGGATGCCCGTCGGCGCCGGGTACGAACCCGGCCGGGTCGTCGGCCAACAGCCCGGGGAAGCGGGCGTGGATCTCGGTCCGGGTCAACCCCGACAGGGGTCCGGCGTCACGCTCGCGCAGGCCGGGGTCGGTGGCCACGTGATCGACGCCCAGCAGCCGGGCCAGGATGGTGCCGGTGTCGGCGGCCCGGTGCAGATCCGAGGTGACGATGGCGTCCACGGTGCCGACCTTGGCGGCAGCCTCGGCCGCCTGGCTGCGGCCCAGGTCGCTGAGCGGCGGGTCGGCCTGACCCTGCCAGCGGCCGTCCGCGTTCCAGGTGGACTCGCCGTGACGTACCAGCAGTATCCGGGTCATGGCCCGGCACGGTACCGG
>JAGQSO010000181.1 GCA_020439505.1 Acidimicrobiales bacterium | reverse complement strand
TCAGCGAGCCGGTGAAGGCGACATCGGCGAAACCCTTGGCGATCGACGTGACGATGATCCATGGTCCAGTTGCGACGATCATCCCGGTCGATACCTCCTCGTGACTCGGTTCACAATCATTGTGCTCGCCCGCGGACAAGGGTCCACGGTCGGGCTCGATCTTGGTCTAGCACGCGCCCCACCGCCGCTCACATTTGGGGCGGACACTTCGATCGGCAGCCGGGAGGTTCGGCTGGCCATCACCGCGTCCCCACTTGGTGGGGCCGATCGGCGCACGCCTAGAGTGGCCGCGTTGTGCCCCTTGACCATCGGGGCGTAGTGAGCTTCCCCAGCGGAGGACCGTCGTGACCGAAATCCCCGAGCACCTGCTGAAGCGGGCCGCACAGCGTCGAGCCGCCATGGGCGGCGGCGAAGCCTCCGCGGACGCGCCCTCGGGTGATGCCCCGGCCGGCGCCTCCGCCCCCGCTGGTGAGGCCAAGGCGTCCGCTCCGGCCAAGAAGGCGCCCGCCCCCCTCCCCACCCTCGATGACCAGCCCGCCACGGCCAAGGCCGACATCCCGGTGGTGGCGGCGGCCAAGAGCCGCAAGCGCGCCCCCTACTGGGCCACCGCCCTGTTGGCCGCGATGCCACTGTGGGCGTTCATGTACGTGTACGCCATCGACCAACCCCCGGCGGGCGCCAACGACCCCATCGCCCTGGGCGCCGAGGTGTTCACACCCTGCGCCGGTTGCCACGGCGCCGCCGGTGCCGGCACCGCCACCGGCCAGAAGCTGAGCGACGGGCACGTGATCGAGACCTTCGCCGACCCCCTCGACATGG
Organism: Acidimicrobiales bacterium; assembly: GCA_020439505.1. Taxonomy (GTDB): domain Bacteria; phylum Actinomycetota; class Acidimicrobiia; order Acidimicrobiales; family Iamiaceae; genus Aquihabitans. The sequence goes on along the minus strand of JAGQSO010000181.1, from coordinate 21,000 downwards.
TCCACTGGATCGGTTACGGCACGGCCGAGGGCACCCACCCCGACGGCACCTATGGCGACGTCAACCGCCAGCCCCTGACCGGCGGCATGGCCGGGTGGCGCGACCGCCTCTCCACCGAAGAGATCGCCGCCGTCGTCATCTACATCCGCCAGGAGCTCTCGGGCGGCGATCCGGCCGAGGATCCCAACTTCAACGCCGAGACCTTCGCCAGCGACCTTCCCGGCCTCGAGACAATGGTCCAAGAGGTTCTCGACCTCGGTCCCGGTGCCCCTGACGTGTCGGGCATCGAAGGCGCCGAGACCGAAGAAGGCTGACGGCGGGGGCCAACCCGCCCGCACCGACCGCCACCATCTCGGATCCGGCCCTGGGCCCCGAACGCCCCGCGAGGACGCTCCCATGACCCACCCCACGGCCGATTCCGACCAGGCCCCCCGACCCACACCGGACCGCACCGATGTCCTGGTGGTGGGTGGCGGCCCGGCTGGGGCCGCCACCAGCTACTGGTTGGCCCGGGCCGGCCACCACGTGACCTGCGTCGAGCGCAAGACCTTCCCCCGCGACAAGACGTGCGGCGACGGGCTCACCCCTCGGGCGGTCAAACAGTTGACCGACATGGGGCTCTACGACGCCCTGACCCCCTACCACCGCTACACCGGACTCCGGGCGGTGGCCCACGGGGTGACCCTGGAGTTGGAGTGGCCCCGCCACCCGATCTACCCCGACCACGGTTTCGTCGTGCGTCGACGGGACCTGGACCAACTGGTCTTCGCTCACGCCACCGAAGCCGGGGCCCACGGCCACCAGGGCACCGAGGCCGTCGCTCCGATCATCCGCAACGGCCTGGTCAGCGGCGCGGTGGTCAAGGACAAGGCAACGGGAACGACCCGAGAGATCTCGGCCCGCTACGTGGTGGTAGCCGACGGGGCCAACTCCCGCTTCGGGCGGGCCCTGGGTACGGCCCGCAACCGCCAGTACCCCCAGGGCATGGCCATCCGCACCTACTACGAGAGCCCGTTGCACGACGAGCCCTGGATCGAGAGCGCCCTCGACGTCCGTGACCGCAGCGGCAACTCGCTTCCCGGCTACGGCTGGATCTTCCCGGTGGGTGACGGCACCATCAACGTCGGGATCGGGCTCCTGTCCACCTTCCGGGACTGGCGGAGCGTCAACACCTCACACCTGATGACCGAGTGGGCGGCGACCGCACCTGCCTACTGGGGTATCGACCCCGACCGCCCGGTCGCCCCGCCCACCGGAGGACGCATCCCGATGGCGGGCTCGGTCAACCCCAAGGTCGGGCCGACCTGGGCGGTGGTGGGCGACGCCGCCGGTTCGGTAAACCCCTTCAACGGCGAAGGCATCGACTACGCCTACGAGACCGGCCGCATGGTCGCCGACCTGCTCGACGAAGCCCTGCGCAGCGGCGACGGAATGGCCCTCCAGCGCTACCCCCACCTGTTGGAGGAGGAGTACGGGCTCTACTTCAAGGTGGCCCGGCTGTTCGCCAAGGTGATCGGCCAACCGGTGCTGATGCGCGAGCTGACCCGGGTCGGGATCCGGTCCCGAAGCCTCATGGACTGGGTGCTGCGGATCATGGCCAACCTGCTCCAACCCGACGAGATCGGCCCCGCCGAAGCGGCCTACAAAGCGGCGGCCGCCATCGTCAAGCGGGTACCCGACCCACTCCCCTGACCCTCGGGAAACGCCAACCCGTCAGCGAGGCGAGGACGATCCGTCCGTGCACCACGCCAGGAGCTCGGCCACCCGATACCGGCCTGCCCGCAGGCCGTGGGCGGCGAGGGTGATGAGGTCTCCGTCGGCCTGGGCCCGTTTGAGCTGGCCGAAGCCGAAGGCGCGTCCGGGGACGGCCACGTCGTAGACGTCGTCGGCCAGGACCTGGACGAACACCCCGGTCGGCGGACCCCCCTTGTGGAGTTGACCGGTGGAGTGGAGAAACCGGGGTCCGGGGCTGAGGGTCACCGCGACCCCCAGCGCGTCACGCAGTTCGAGGCGCACCCCGACCAGGGCGTCGTAGTCGTCGCCTTCGGGATCGAGGTAGGCATGGATCGACAGGTAGTCACCCGGCCTCACCGTCGCCAACAGATCGGCCAACGGCGGTGACGTCGGGAGGTCGGTGGATCCACCCAGGACGGCAGCGGTGGCATCCTTGGCCTCGGCCACGTTGGGCTGGTCGAAGGCGTTCACACCCAGCACCGAAGCGGCGAGCGCGGTGGCCACCTCCCACACCAGGGCCTGGTCACCCAGATCGAGGGGGTCGTCGAGCGGCAGGTGAACCACGGGGTGGCCGGCCTCGGACAGCGCGGCCAGACCAGCGGGGTGGTCCGGAGTCCCGATGGCCACGAACAGGCGGTCGGGTCCGTAGGCATCCACCGAACCCAACGCTTCGTCGACCACCGGGATGATCCCGGTTCCCGCCTTGCCCAACGACTCGGCCACCAGCTGTTCGATCCAGGCGGCGAAGGCCTCGACCCGGGGGTCGAGCACCAGGGTGAGCTTGTCCCTCCCCGCCGTCACCGCCGACGCCATCACCGCACCCAGCCACAGGCCGGGGTTGACGGTGGGGTCATCGCTGCGAAGGGCCTCCGTCCGGTCCCGGGCCCGCTCGACCAGCGCGAACCAGTCGACCCCCGCCAACGCGGCCGGAACCAGCCCGAACAAGCTGAGGGCCGAGAACCGCCCACCGATGTCGGTCCGGTTCTCGAACACCTCCCGGAACCCGCGGTCGTGGGCCAGGGCGGCCAGATCCGAACCCGGGTCGGTGATCACCGCGAACCGGTTCGGGTCCCCCACCAGGTCCCAGAAATACTCGAGGTGGCTGCGGGTCTCGATCGTTCCACCCGACTTGGACGCGGCCAGGAACAGGGTGTGGGGGTGGGGGACGGTCGCCGACGTGCGGGCCACAGCCACCGGATCGGTGGTGTCCAGTACCCGCAGCTCGAGTCCGCTGGGACCGGTCGGGAACGAGCGGGCGATGACCTCGGGGAACAGGCTGGACCCACCCATCCCCATGAGCACGCAGTGCGTGAAACCCTCCCGGTTTAGGCGGGCCACGAAATCGTCGATCCGACCCCGTTGCGCCTCCATGTCGTCGAGGACGTCCAACCATCCGAGGCGATCCACGATCTCGGTCGGTTCCGGGGACCAGAGGGTGTGGTCGTGGTTCCAGAGGCGTGACACGGCCCGAGCCGCTTCCAACCCGTCCAGGGTGGCCTTCAGCGGACCGTCGAGCTCGCCGAGCCCATAGAGCCCATCGAGATCAGTGGTCACGGAACGTCCTTTCGGGCCAGAGCGAGAGCCGACCGATAGGCCACCGTCACCACGTGGTCGACGATGTCGTGGGTGTGGGCCAACCCTGGGAACAGCACCTCGTAGGCCCCCGGCGCCAACGCCACCCCGGCGTCGATCATGGCGTGGAAGAACCGGCCGTAACCGTCCTCGTCGGTCATGCGGGCCCCCTCGTAGTCGAGGGGTGCTTCCACAGGACCCTCTGTCCCGGGCGGGGCGATGAAGATGCCGACCAACGTCCCGACCCGCGGCACCCTGGCGGACACCTCGGCACTGTCGAACGCGTCCTGCAATCCCGCCGCCAGCCGGGCTGCGGCTCGCTCCAACCGTTGGTAAGCGTCCTGGTCGAGAAGGCTCAACGCGGCCAGCCCCGCCGCGGTGGCCAGCGGGTTACCCGACAGCGTCCCGGCTTGGTAGACGGGACCCAGCGGCGCGAGCTGATCCATGAGGTCGCTACGACCGCCGAAGGCACCCACGTTCAGCCCGCCGCCGATCACCTTCCCCAGACAGGTGAGATCGGGGGTCACCCCGAAGACCTGCTGAGCCCCTCCGATTCCGAGGCGGAACCCGGTGATGACCTCGTCGAAGATGAGGACCGCCCCCACTCTCGTGCACTCGTCGCGTAGGCCTTGGAGAAAGCCGGGGGCGGGGGCGACGAGACCCATGTTGGCGGCGACCGGTTCGACGATCACCGCGGCCACCGTCTCGTCGAGCACCGGGACCTGGTTGTAGGGCAGGACCACGGTGTCGGCCACCGCCGCGGCCGGAACCCCGGCCGAGCCGGGCAGCGTGGCACCGTCGCTGTGGTCGAGGTGGGCGACCGCCGACCCCGACGCCGCCAAGAGGGCGTCGCTGTGGCCGTGGTAGTTCCCGGCGAACTTCACGATCCGGTCCCGACCGGTGGCTCCCCGGGCCAAGCGGATGGCGGTCATGGTGGCCTCGGTTCCGCTCGACACCAACCGCACCTTTTCCACCGACGGCATCCGGGCCCGGATCGCTTCGGCCAGGAGAACCTCGCGGTGGGTGGGAGCGCCGTAGGAGGTGCCCTCACCGGCCGCTCGGCGGATCGCGTCGACCACCAGCGGGTGGCCGTGGCCGGCGATGACCGCCCCGTAGGACTGGACCATGTCCACGTAGCCTCGGCCTTCGACGTCCCACACGTGGGCACCGGCGGCACGGGTCACGAAGTAGGGGGTGCCGCCGACCGAGTTGAAGGCTCGGACCGGGGAGTTCACCCCGCCGGGGATCACGGCCCGGGCCCGGTCGAAAAGCTCGGCGTTGGTGAGGGCCGGAGCGGAGGGATCGGTCATGTGAGCACCTCGGCGATCTCCCGGGCGAAGTAGGTCAGTATCAGATCAGCACCGGCCCGCTTGACGGCGGTCAACTGCTCCAGCGCCACCAGGTCACCGTCGATCCAGCCGTTGGCCGCCGCCGCCTTCACCATGGCGTACTCGCCCGACACGTGGTAGGCGGCGAGGGGAAGGTCGTGTTCGGCCCGAACCCGGGCGATGATGTCGAGGTAGGTGACAGCCGGTTTGACCATCAAGATGTCGGCCCCCTCCACGACGTCGGCACGGACCTCTTCGAGGGACTCCCGGGCGTTGCGGAAATCCTGCTGGTAGGCCTTGCGGTCGCCGCCCCCGGCGATCTCCACGTCGACGGCGTCGCGGAACGGGCCGTAGAGACCCGACGCGTACTTGGCGGCGTAGGCCATGATCGCAACCTCGCCGTACTCCTCCTCGTCGAGGGCATCGCGGATGGCGGCCACCTGCCCGTCCATCATCCCCGATGGGGCCACGATGTCGACCCCGGCCTCGGCCTGGGCGATCGCCACCTCGGCGTAACGATCGAGGGTGGCGTCGTTGTCGACCAGGCCGGACGGGGTGAGCAGGCCGCAATGCCCGTGGTCGGTGTACTCGTCGAGGCACAGGTCTGCGATCAGCACCACGGCGTCGCCGTAGGTGTCCCGCAGGTCCCGCAAGGCCACCTGGACTATCCCATCGGGATCGCTGGCCCCGGTCCCTTCGGCATCTTTGTGTTCGGGGACCCCGAACACGATCACGGCCGGGATCCCGAGCGAGATCAACTCCCCCACCTCGGCTCGCAGGGAGTCCAAGGAGTGCTGCACCACGCCGGGAAGCGAGGCGATGGCCTGTGGGTCGCGGACACCTTCCCGCACGAACAACGGGGCGATCAGATCGTCGGGGGTGAGGACGGTCTCGGCCACCATCCGACGCAGGGCCGGGGTGCGCCGGAGACGACGGAGGCGACGTTGGGGGAACACGACCGACAGCCTAGGGATCTGCCCCGGCCACGGGCCTCGAGGTCAACCTGGCGACCGCTCGGCGACCAGTCGGGCGAGCAGGTCGAGGGTCACTTCACCCAGTCCGGCCACGGTGTGATGAGCCGCCGACAGGTCGGTGTGAACGGTGATGGCACTGGGTACCGCCACCGCGGTCAGGCCGGCGGCGAGGGCCGCGGTCAGACCGTGGGCCGAATCCTCCAGGGCCACCGCCTCGGACGGATCGACCCCGAGGTCCCCACAGGCCAACAGGTAGGCGTCGGGCGCGGGTTTGGTTCGTCCAGCCAGACGATCCGAGGTGGCGAACGCCCCGAAGTGATGGTCGAGCTCCAACCGCCGGAGGTGCCCCACCACCCAGTTGGCCGAGGAGCTCGACGCCACCCCCACCCCGACACCGGACGCGGTGAGGGTCTCCAACAGTTCGACCACGCCGGGCAGGGGTGCGATGTGGTCCTTCCACGACCGGTCCTGTCGCTGGTAGTGGGCGTCGAACTCAGCCTGGTCCAGGTCGACGCCGATCGCCCGGCACAGGGCCTCATGACTGTCGGTGTCGCCCAGCCCCACCACCGTCGACCAGGCCTCGATGGTGATCGAATGACCCATCTCCCCCAGCGCCGCCCGACTCATCTCGAAGATCGGCATCTCCGAATCGATGATCAGACCGTCGAAGTCGAACACCACCGCGGCGGGAAGCAACCCCGCCTCCGGACCGTCAATCACCGCTTGGACCAACCGACCCGAGTTGGGTTGGCGCTCCCGAGATGGTCGACCAGCGCGGCCAACAGGGCGGGGGCGGTATGAGGGTCGGCTTGTACCCCGACCTCGAGGCCAGCGGCCCGCACTGCGGCCGACGTGACCGGACCGATGCTGGCCACCGTGGCCGGGACCCGGTCGAGGCCGACGGCGTCGACGAGGTTGGCCACCGACGACGACGACATGAACACCACGGCGTCGGCATTGGCGATCCGTTCCGCCATGGCCTCAGACACCGCCGCCGGGGCGGTCCGGTACGCGGGTACGTCGTCCACCTCCCAGCCCATCTCCCGCAGACCATCGGGCAACTCCGAGCGGGCGACCTCGGCGCGCGACAACAGAACCCTTCCCCCACCCGGAGGGGGAGGCGGGAACGCCTCGACCAGGCTCTCGGCCACGAAGTGCTCCGGAACGAGATCGGCCAGGATCCTGTGTTCGGCCAATGCCGCCTCGGTCGCGGTGCCGACCACCGCCACCTTCACCCCGGCCAGGGCTCGGGCGTCAGGGATGTGGGCGAAGGTCCGGGCCACACCGTTGACCGAGGTGAACACCACCCAGTCGTAGCGGCCGTCACCGCTCGCCAGTTCTCCGACCGCCGCCCTCAGAGCGACGCCACCGTCGGAGGGGTCGACCACCTCGATCATCGGAGCTTCGATGACCTCAGCCCCCAAGACCCTCAGGTCGTGGGCGAAGGCCGACGCCTGGGCCCGGGCCCGGGTGACGACCACGGTCCGCCCGAACAGGGGACGCCCCTCGAACCAGTCCAACTGCTCGGCGGCCACGGCCCCGACGACGATGACCGACGGCGCCTCCAGCGGGTGGTCGGCCAACGTCGCGATGGTGGCTCGGATCGTGTGCTGTTGGGGCCGTGTACCCCAGCGCACGGCGGCGGCGGGCGTGTCGGGGTCGCGCCCAGCGGCGATCAGGCGGGGCGCGATGCGGGGCCAGGTCTCGACGCCCATGAGGATCACCAGGGTTCCCCCGGTGTTGGCCACCGCGTCCCAGTCCACGGTGCCGTCACCGCTGGAAGGGTCCTCGTGGCCGGTCACGACGGTGAAGGATGTGGACGAGAACCTCTGGGTGACCGGGATGCCGCCATAGGCGGGCACGGCGAGCGCTGAGGTGATGCCGGGAACCACCTCGTAGGCGATACCGGCGGCGGCAAGGGCGTGGGCTTCCTCGCTGCCCCGGGCGAACACGAAGGGGTCTCCGCCCTTCAACCGGACCACGGTCGAGCCGCTGCGACCACGCTCGACGAGCAGATCGTTGATCTGGGTCTGGGTCAGCCGGTGACGCCCCGGAGCCTTACCGACATCGATCCGTTCCGCCCCGTCGGGAGCCAGATCCAACAGTTCCGCCGCCGAGAGACGGTCGTGGACCACGACGTCGGCCCGGCCGAGCACCTCGGCTCCCCGCAACGTCAACAAGCCAGGGTCACCCGGGCCAGCACCAACCAGAAAGACAGTCACCGGCCGAGCCTACGAGCCGCTTCTCGAGCCTGACCAAGCCCCGGGAGGCGACCCGACCGATCCGGCAACGCCGCCGCGACGCCTCCGTTGCCGCGAAGGGTCAGGGTTCGGCCAGTTCCTGGCGGAGACGACGGGCGAGCGACGCGCCGACGACAACCGGATCGGTTCCCACCTCGGTGCCGGTAACCAGCCGGGCACCGGGATCACCCGAGTCGGCCAGGACTCCGGTGAGGGTGAGAGGGCCGGTGAGCGGATCGCCGCCGAGCAGGGCGTGGGCCCCGGCCGGCAGGTCGCAGTCACCACCCAACTCGGCCAGAAAGGCCCGCTCGGCATCGACCCGGCGCCGAGATTCTGCGTGCTCGATCACCCTCACCATGGCGCCCACCGCCACGTCGTCGGCCCGGCACTCGACCGCCAAGGCCCCCTGAGCCACCTGAGGGACCATTCGCTCCACCGGCAGGACCTCGGTGATCCGATCGGCCAGACCCAGTCGCTCCAGAGCCACCGCCGCCACCACGATCGCTCCGCCCGAGGGGATCCTGGTCAGGCGGGTGGCCATGTTGCCCCGCAGTTCGACGAAGTCCAGGTCCGGGCGAAGCGCCCTCAGCTGGGCTCGACGCCGCTGAGACCCGGTGGCCACCGTCGCCCCCGGCGCCAGCGCGTCGAGGGTGGCGCCGACCAGGGCGTCGCGGGTGTCTCCCCTCAGGGGGACCGCGGCCAGGCGAAGCCCTTCGACGGTGACTGCCGGGAGATCCTTGGCCGAATGGACGGCCAGATCGGCACGACCGTCGAGGACCGCGGCCTGCACCTCCTTGGCGAACACCCCCTTGCCCCCGAAGGAGGAGATCGGCACATCGAGGCGACGGTCTCCCTCGGTGTCCACCGGTACCACCTCGACACCGACGCCGGGCCATGCGGTGGCCAGCAGGCCTGCGACGTGGGTCGCCTGCCAGAGGGCGAGGGGACTGGACCGGGTTGCGATCCGCAGGACCGGACCGTCGGTCTCCTCGCCTCGGTCGGCGGGGCCGTGCGGGTTCGTCACCCGCTCAGTCCAAGTCGTAGAGCTGGCGCAGGGCGTCGGCCAGGCGTTCGCCGGTCACCGATCCCGCGTGCTCCTTGAGGGTGACGGTCGGTCGGTGCAAGAGCTTGTTGACCACGCCGTGAACCAACGCCTCGACCGCCTCGCGCTGACGCTCGTCGAGGCCGTGGAGCCGGCTGTCGAAGCGGGCCACCTCGCCGGTACGGATCTCCTCGGCCCAGGCGTGCAGGGCCCTGACGACCGGGGCAGCCGAACGGGCCGACAGCGCGCTGCGGTAACGCTCGATCTCCTCGTCGATGATCGCTCTGACTGCACCCATCTCGAGGCTGCGACGATCCACACCGGCCTGGGCGAACTCCCGTAGGTCGTCCATGTCCAACAGGGTGACACCGGGCAGGGAGCGCACCGCCGGGTCAACGTCACGGGGCACCGCGATGTCCACGATCAGGAGGGGACGGCCGTGACGGGCATCCATAACCGGGGCGAGGTCTTCTACGGTCACGACCGGGCTCGACGCACCGGTGGATGTGAGCAGCACGTCGACCCGGCTCAAAGCATCGGCCAGGTCGGCAAGGCGAACTGCCGATCCGCCGACGTGGTCGGCCAGTTCTAGAGCCGTGTTCCAGGTCCGGTTTGCCACCAGGATCTCCACCGGGGCCGCCCCGGCCAGCGCGGTGGCCATGCCTTCGGCCATCTCGCCGGCCCCCAGGATCAACACCTCGGCCCCGGTCAGGTCACCGAGATGGCTGGTAGCCATCTCGACCGCAGCATGGGACACCGACGCCGTCCCCCTCGCTATGCCGGTCTCGGTCCGGGCTCGCTTGCCGGTCTCCAATGCGTGGCGGAACAGCAGGTTCAGCACCGGACCGGTGGCCTGCTCCTCGCCCGCCAACTCCCAGGACCGTCTGACCTGGCCGAGAATCTCGCTCTCGCCCACGACGTCGGAGTCCAGGCCCGCCGACACCGAGAAGAGGTGTTCGACCGCTTCGTGGTCGTAGTGGACGTAGAGGTGGTCGGCGACCTCGTCGAGGCCGACGATGGCCAGGTCGGCGAAGAACCGGCGGACGTCGGCGTAGGCCCCGTGGAACCGCTCTGCGATCGCGTACACCTCGGTGCGGTTGCAGGTGGAGAGCAGTACGACCTCTCCGAGGTGTTCACGCGAACGGAGGTCGTGCAGGGCCTTGGGCAGGTGGGCGCCGTCTACCGTCATCCGCTCGAACAGATCGAGCGGCATGGTCCTGTGGTTGAGTCCGATGACGACGACAGACACGCCTTGGGGCGCTCCTTGGCTACGACCCGTGGGTCCTCGCTGATGTCGACAGTTTTCACGACGCCCACGGTCGATGCCAACTCGAACCGGGCGACCCTCCCACAGATCGCACCGCGGCGAGAGGAGCGTTACCGGGTTTCGGGCTCGGGTTGGTCTCCGGTGGGCGGATGCTGTTGGTAGAAGGAGAGGATCTGCAGTTCCAAGGCCAGGTCGACCTTGCGCAGGGAGGCCTCGGGCGGGACCGTGATGACGGCGGGCGCGAAGTTCAGGATCGAACGGATCCCGGCCGCCAACAGTTGGTCGGCTACGGCCTGGGCGGCCGAGGCCGGGGTGGCGATGATCCCGATGGCGATCTTGCGGTCGCGGGCCAGGGCGGGAAGGTCATCGACGTGGTGAACCTCGACCCCGTGGAAGGACCGCCCCACCTTGTCGGGATCGGCGTCGATGAGGGAGGCGACCGGAAAGCCCCGTTCGGTGAACCCGGCGTAGTTGGCCAAGGCCTGTCCGAGGTTGCCGGCGCCCATGATGACCACCGGCCAGTCATGGGTGAGGCCCAGTTCACGGCGCATCTGAAACAACAGGTACTCGACCTCATATCCCACTCCCCGAGTGCCGTAGGAACCGAGGTAGGAGAGGTCCTTGCGCACCTTCGCTGCGTTCACGCCCGCCATCTCCGCCAGGCGTTCGGAGGACACCGTGGCGGTCTTCTCCTCGACCAGTTCGACAAGGCTGCGCAGGTAGACCGGGAGGCGGGCCACGGTGGCCTCGGGGATGTGGCGACTGCGATCTGGCATGTCGTCCGACCATAACCCGATCGTGCACTAGTTCACAAAGTCACGGCCGGGCCGCCTGATTTTTCACGACGCGGCGTCAACCAGCCGGGGCCGGCGGCCGGTACCGCCCGCGCATGGGGGTTCGAATCAGACGAACCGGGTCAGCGAAGCGCCCGGCGCAGGACCTTGCCCGACAGGTTCTGGGGAAGGGTGTCCACGAAGTTGACCTTCTGGGGGCACTTGTAGCGGGCCAGGTTCTCGGCGCAATGCTCGATCACCGCGTCCTCCTCGATGGCGTACCCCGCCGCCGGCACCACGAACGCCTTGACCGACTCACCGGTGTGGGGGTGAGGCACCCCGACCACCGCGCACTCGCTGACGCCGGCCATCTCGCAGATGACGTCCTCCACCTCGGCCGGGAACACGTTGAAGCCCGACACGATGATCAGGTCCTTGGCTCGGTCGACCAGGTAGATGAGACCGTCGTCGTCGACCAGCGCGACGTCGCCGGTGTGCAGCCAGCCCTGCTCATCGAGCGCGGCGCGGGTGGCGTCCTCGTCCTCCCAGTAGCCCCGAAACACGTTCGGGCCCCGGACCCAGATCTCGCCCGGATCACCGATGAGGGCGTCCTGGCCGTCCACGTCCACCAATCGGATCTCGATCCCGTCGAGGGCGCTGCCCACCGAACCCGGACGCCAGGGAAGGCCGAAGGAGGTGGTCACCACCGGTGACGCCTCGGTCAGCCCGTAACCCTCACCGACCTCGAGTCCGAAACGTTCCCGGATCGTGGTCGCCACCTGGGGGTCGAGCGAGGCCGCCCCCGACATGGCGATACCGACGGTGGCGAATGCGTCGTCGGGCAGATCCGACATCGCCGCCCACGTGGACCACATGGTGGGGGCACCGGCCAGAACCGTGACACCGTGCTTCTGGATCGCCTCGATGGCCGAGGACGGGTCGAAGCGTTCCACCAGGACCACCGATGCCCCCGCCCGCAGCGCGGTGCCGAGCACCACGTTCAGGCCGAAGATGTGGAACATCGGCAACACCGCGAAGCCCACGTCGTTGTGGTTGCCGCCGTCACCGCGCAGCGCGATCACCTGATCGATGCTGGACAGGAGGTTGCCGTGGCTCAACATGGCGGCCTTGGGCGAACCAGCGGTACCGCTGGTGAAGATCAGTACCGCCAGATCGTCCTCGGAGCGCTCCACGATCGGGGCGGGATCGGCGGTGAGGAGATCGTCGAAATGGACGTCGCCGCCCTGGTGACCCTCACCGTGGATGACGAACTCGAGGGCTGGGAGGCGGGAGCGATCTATGGCGTCCACGGTGACACGGCCCGATGGGCCGACCATGACCGCTCGGACCCCCACCGAAGCCAGCTCACGCTCGAGTTCACGGGGCGGGCTCAACGGATTGAGGGGGACCGCCACCGCCCCCATGCCGAGGATCGCCAGGTAGCTGGACACGAAGTACCAGTTGTTGGCACACAGGATCGCAACCCGGTCACCCGGCTCCAGACCGAGGCCGACCAGGCCACCCCGCAAGCCGGCCACCTGGTCCCTCAGCTCACCGTAAGTGGTGGTCCGACCGCGACTGATCAGCGCGGGCGACGCGGGATCATGGGGCTCGACGATGCTGGCGAGATTCACGCGGACCTCAGGAGGGGGAAGGCCGTGGACGGGGGAATGCCCTAGTGCAGCACAGTTCGCGCCCCCTGTGCAGGTCCGTCCGGCCTATCGCGCGCGCCGGGGCGACGACCCACTACCGCGCGGTAGCTGTCACAATGCGTGTCAATGGTCGATCCGGTCCTGGCCTGTGAGGGGCTAACCCGACGCTTTCCCAGCGGAACCGCCCTCGACGGGCTGACCCTCGACGCCCGCCCAGGCGAGGTGCTGGCCCTGCTGGGACCCAACGGTGCGGGCAAGACGACCACGATGCGGCTCCTCAACGGGGTGCTGGAACCCGACGCGGGAACGGCATCGGTTCTGGGACTGGACCCCTGGCGCCAGGGTGAGGAGCTGCGAGCCCGGACCGGCGTGCTCACCGAGAACGCCGGACTGGACGAACGTCTCACCGCGCTGGAGAACCTGACCTTCGTGGCCCGGATCCGGGGGTTGGACGCCGCGGCGGCCCGGCCCCGGGCCATGGAACTGCTCGAACGGTTCGGCATGGCCCACCGGGCCGACGTCCGAGTGCAGGGATTCTCGACCGGGCAACGCAAACGCGTTGCCCTGGCCCGGGCCCTCCTCCACGATCCAGAGCTGTTGTTCCTCGACGAACCGACCTCGGGCCTCGACCCGGTGGCCACCCGTGACGTCGTCGAGCTGATCGGTTCGCTCGCCGCCGAGCAGGGACGCACCGTGGTGCTGTGCACCCACTTCCTGGGCGAGGCCGGGCGACTGGCGTCACGAATGGCGGTGCTGTTCAGCGGCCACCTCCACGCCTTCGGCACCCCGGCCGAGCTGGCAGGCGAACTGTGGACCGGTATCGAAGTGCGCATCGACCTGGGACGCCCACCGTCGGATCAGCTCCTGGCCACCATGGGTGCGCTCACCAGCGTCGTGCAGTGCGTTCCCCTCGACCACGGCCTCCTGGCCCGGGTCACCGACCGCGACGCCGTCCCGACCCTGGTGTCGGCGTGCGTGGAAGCGGGCGAACGGGTCTTCGCCGCCGAACCCCGCCAGCCGAGTCTGGAGGACGTCTACTTCGAGATCGAGGCCCGTTCCGCCCGCCTCGGCCCCACCGGCGACCTACCGGGGTTGACCCGATGAACATCCCCGTCATCAAGGCCCTGCTGGCCCGAGACCTCGGCATGATCCGCCGATCACGGGCGCTCATGTTGCCCATGTTGTTCCTGCCGACCCTGCTGTTGGTGGTGCTCCCCGCCGCCATCGGGCTTTCCGCCCGGGAACGCACCCTCGACGTCGGCACCTTCGTCAACATGCTCCCCGAGCGCATCGCCGAGCCGGTCATGTCAGCCCCGCCCGATGAACGGCTGATCATCCTGGTCCTCGGCTACATGGTCGCTCCCCTGTTCCTGATCGTCCCGCTCATGGTGTCGTCGGTCCTGGCCGCCGACACCTTCGCCGGGGAAAAGGAACGAAAGACCCTCGAGACCCTGCTGCACCTGCCGGTCGCCGATCGGGATCTCTACGTGGCCAAGCTGTTGAGCACCTTCATCCCCAGCACCGCGGTGGCCTGGATCGGCTTCGCCGTGTTCTGCGTGGTGTCCAACGTCGTGTGCTGGCCGGTGATGGGTCGGATCTTCATACCCACCAAGACCTGGATGCTGGTCATCTTCTGGCTTGCTCCCGCGGTCGCCGCCCTGGGCCTCGGGGTGATGGTGCGGGTCTCGTTGAGGGTCGAGAACACCCAAGAGGCCCAACAGTTGGGCGGCGCGGTGGTGCTACCCCTGGTGGTCCTAGCGGTGGGCCAGACCACCGGCCTGCTGCTGGCCGGCCCGGTCGTCACCGTGGTGGTGGGCCTGTTGGTGTGGATGATCGCCGCCACCTTGAACTGGCGAGGCATGCGCGCCTACCGCCGCAACACCATGGCCGCCCGCCTCTGACCCCGGTTCACCCCGATCAGGCGATCAGGTCAGGTCAGGTCGCTGTCAGGTCAGGAAAACCAGCTGAAGGGTGGCGGCACCGAGGATCAACAGCAGGAGGACGGCCAGCAGGATCGTGGTTCCCTGTCTCACGGCTTGGCTCCGATCTCCACCCTGGTGACGGTACCGGCAGACGGGGCTCGCCCGTCGGGGTCGTCGCTCAGCACGACCCGGACCTCGTCACCGGTGTAGAGCACGAGCTCCTCGGCCGCCGACGCCCGGTTCACGGCCAGCGAGACCAAACCGTAGGAGTCGACGATCAGACCGATCTCCCCCACCGCCACCTCGGCGTAGGTCTCGTGGCGGATCCCGGTGCGACTGCGGGTGCCAAACCGCAGCTCGATCCGGTCACCCAGGCTCTCGATCTCCGCGGGGTCCACGTTCAGCTGGAGGTTGCCGAACTGGTCGGTCCACAGCACCTCGGCGATCAGCTCGTCGCCTTCCTCGCGTGTGATGGGGATCATGGCCGGAGTGAGGCTGAAGGGGTCGATCTCGGGCCCCAGTTCGGTGAGGTCCACTCCGTTGCACAGATGGGCCGCAGCCGGGGCGAACACGTCGCGGCCGGCGAACGTCGGCCCGGGAGCGGGGAACCGGTAGGCCTCCGCCGTCAGCTCGACCGCCCGGGTGGCGCCGCCGACCATCGCCACCGCCGGCGCCAGCAGACCGTTGTCGGGACCCACCAGGATCGACTCCCCGTCGCCGACCTCGACCGCGATCGCCTTGCGGGCGGTCCCCACACCCGGGTCCACCACCGCCAAGACCACGCCGGGGGCCAGGTACTGAGCCGAGCGGGCCAGGGTGAGACCCCCGGCCCGAATGTCGTGGGCCGGCACCTGATGGGTCAGGTCGATCACCCGAACCTCGGGGGCGATCTGGCGGATCACCGAGTGCACCACCCCCACGAACTCATCGGTGGTGCCGTAGTCGGAGAGGAAGGAAACGGTCTCGAATCGCACAGCACCCCGAGGATAGGTCCGCCCCGCTTCGGTTCGCCCCTTCGTCAGCCGCCATTCGACGTGACGCGACCAGCCAGTGTCAGCCGAGCTCGGAGCTGCGGGTTGCTGCCGCAACCACGGCGTCGGCGAAGGCGGCTCGCACGCCGGCCGACTCCAGGGCCCGCAAACCGGCCGCGGTGGTTCCGCCCGGGGAGGTGACGTTGGCCCGCAGCTCGGCCGCCGGGGTACCGGTGGCCAGGAGCTCGGCCGCACCCCGCAGGGTCTGTACGGCCAGCTCGGTCGCTACCGGTCGGGTGAGACCGACCAGGACCCCGGCGTCGATCATGGCCTCGGCCACCAGGAACACGTAGGCGGGTCCCGAACCCGACAGCCCGGTGACGGCGTCGATCTGAGCCTCGGGTACCCGCACGACGGTTCCCACCGCCGAGAGCACCTGTTCGGCCCATTCGAGGTCACCCTCAGATGCCGCTGTCCCGCCGGCGATGGCCGACGCCCCGAACCCCACCATGGCCGGAGTGTTGGGCATGGCCCGGATGACCGCCGTCCCCGTGGGGACCTCGGCTTCCATGGTGGCCAGGCGGACGCCCGCCGCGATCGAAAGGATCCGGGAGACGGCGAGCGCGCCGAGGGCCCGGCAAACCTCGGGAACCTGCTGGGGTTTCACCGCCACCACCGCGGCGGCCACCTGGGCGTCGACATCCGCCACGCCCGCCACGAGGACGATGCCCGGAAACCGGGACGCCAGCTCGGCTCTGCGGGCCTCGAACGGTTCGGCCACCACCACGTCTCCAGCGGATGCGAACCCTGCCCCGATCAGGCCCCCCACCAGGGCCTCACCCATCTTTCCGCCGCCGACGACCAAGAGCTTCTTCATGGACCGCACGCTAATGGCGACAACCCCGGTGTGGGCCGGTCGGATGCACCTTCCCCGATCCACCCGACCGGCCGGGCGGCACAGTAGATCAAAACGACCTGATATACAAGGAAACAGCAGGAAAGGTTGCTAAATGGTCCTTCCAACGGCGAGCGGCGGGGGTCAAGGGTCGTACATGCGGTGAAGGTCGCTGAACGTCTTCGGCTCACGAGCGGCTGGCACATCCGCTGGAACGGTGGGTTCGGTAGATGGCGGCGGGGTTGGGGCGCGTCGGACCGGGGGCAGCGGGACGTGGTTGTACGGGTCGCCGGGGGTGAGGGGGAAATGCCCGTAGCCGGCCCATTGCCGGCCAAGGTTCGGGTGGGGGTGGGCGACGAGCACGTTCCGCACCAGGGGGACGCCGCCGAGGCGCATCCGCGCGTACTTCTCATGCACGCGGGCGGCGTCGTGCTCGACGAACTCTCGTCCTACGTACTTGGCGTCGACGATCAGCATCGCGGGCGACCCATCACCGCCGGAGAGGTCGAGGACGGCGACGTCGGGGGTTGCGCCGAACTGTTGGCGGCTGGGGTCGGGGTGGGGGACGTATTCGATGCCCATCCACCCGTCTCCGCGGGTGTTGATGTCCGGCTCGAACGCGATGTGGATCGGACCGGGGAAAGTGACGGTGGTTCCTCGTTCGATCTCGAGCCGCTTGCGGTTCCCGCGCACCGGCGTTGCGAGCTGCGCGAAGCCGTCACCTTCGGGTGGCCCGTAGCGCTGGCTTGCCGTGACGAGGACTTGGAGGAAGACCCAGTACTCATAGAGGCGGGTGAGGGCGGGAACTCCGAGGCGGAGCTCGCCCGGCCCCTCGGTTGCTTCGAGCTCGGGCCGGTTGAGCACCTGGTGCACGGCGAGCACCTGGCGGTACCGCGGATCGCTGCGCATCCCCCAGGTGATGCGTCGCAACGGGCGCCGATTGGTCGGAAGCGCGGGGTGACCCAGAGCCCGGTCGATCGTGCGAACCAGGTCACCGGCCGCGGGGTCGCGGCTCGCGTGGTTGCGCAGCAGGTGCAGCGTGGCTGTGCACAGCTCGTTCTCGGGGGTGTCCGTGCTCCAGCGCAGCGTCCGGGTGAGCGCCGGTCGCCGCCGTTGCCCGGCCCGGACGACCGCCGGGGTGAGCTCGCGTTGTTGCCGGACGCGTTCGAGATGTCGTGGTTCGACCGCGACCTCGACCCGAGTGCTGGGCTGGTCGAGGATCTGCATGAGCGGGCGATCGATGCGCCGCCACAGGTCACACGCCGGCGGCAAGCCGGCGGCGACGGTGGTCGCTCCGTCATCGGCGAAGACGAGGTCGGTCCACACCCGCTGAAGGTCGGCGCGAAGCACCCGGTAGGCGGCCTCACTCATCTTGTGGGGTACCAACTCGATCTCACCGGCAGCGACGCCATCGACGACAAGGTCGACGATGCCGACATGGCCGTGGAGCGACTCGTCGTCGGCCGGTCGTAGCGACACCGAACCGGTGTCGTCGGCGACGACCTCGGTGAACCCGATGCGCGCCACCGCGCCGGGCGGCAGGTCGCGGAGCGCGATGGTGCCGGTCTCGCGGATACGACAGGTGAGGCCGGGGCCGATTCGCCCCCAACCGTCGATGCCCCGCGCCTCGGGCACGCCAGTCATCGGACGAGGCCGATCCTCGCGTCGGTGCCGTCGAGGAACTCGTCGTCGGAAACCCGGTCGTCGAGCCACGCCGCGATGACCGCCGCGGAACGGTCGCACCCAACCGACTCGAGCAGCTCGTGCAGCTCGCCGAGCCCGTCAACCAGGTCGCGCTTGAAGCCGCGGATCTTCGGGATTATCCGCTGGAGCACCCCGAGATCGAGGGCGCGCTCGGGGCTGAGCACGCCCGCTGCATTGGTCACGAACCGCTCTAGCTCGATGTGGGCGCGCTGGCCCACCCCGATGCCGCACCCCTGGAGCAGCTCACCGACCTCCACCAGGAACTCGTGGTGGCCGTCGTCGGGTCGCATGTCGCAGATCAGGTCCCACTCCGGGAACGGCACGTACCAAGGCTGCACCGACCTCGAGACCGGGCGGTGATGGGCGTCGGAGACCGCAACCGACAACTGGAGCACGTTCGCCCGGTCGAGAACCCGATCGGAGAGCACTCGCGTGGTCTCATCGACGTTGACGGTGCCGATCACCAACAAGTTCAAGGGAAAGGCAAGCGACGACGGCCAGTCGGTGGCGTTGTCGGGGGCCATCCCCGAGGAGTAGAGGGGGAGCACGGTGCGTTCGGAGCCCGAACGGGCCTCCTCCAATGCGGAGAGGTACTCGGCCAGGTACTGCTCGACGGGGGCGAGGTTCATCTCGTCGAGCAACACCACGTGGATCTGGTCGGGGTTGCGTTCGCATTGCCGGGCGGTGGTGGCCAGCCACCCCGGCTCGAACCGGTTGCTCAGCGGATTGACCGTCCCCAGCACCTCGGACTGGTCGATCCAGTCGGGCCGGACCGCTACCCGTTGGAAACGGCCGTTGTGGGCATGGGCACCGAGGGCGGCGGCGAAGAGGCGGGCGATGGTGGACTTACCGGACCCGGTCAGCCCGGCGAGGATCACGAACGGCTTGGTCTTGGCCGCGACATAAAGGCGCCGGACGTCGTCGGGGTCGAAGTGCACCTGTTGCGTGCAGTAGTTGATGATGTGGTGGACGAGAGGCGCCTCGCCCTCCTCGGCGGTCCATCGGTGGACGCGTTGGCTGTTGATGTCCTCGACAAGGACGCTCAGCAGGTCGAGGGCGGCGATGGTCTCACCGGTGGTGAGCAGTTGCTCTGCTTCAGCCAGGCGGAGCTCGAGCAGGGGAAGCGTGTCGGACGGAATGAGGTCGCGCTCAACTTCGAGCAGGCCGTGGGCCTCCTTCACCTGCCGATCGCCTTCGAGGACTCGCTGCTGTTTGATCGAATCGAGTCGTTCCTGGCTGCGTTGCAGCAGTGCGGCGTCCGGTGTCTTGTCCTCGTGTTCGTCGAGCTTGGCGAGGTGGCCGTCGAGCTCCGCAAGGAGGCTCACCGGTGCCCGTAGTGCCGTGAGCGCCCCAAAGACGTCCCGTAGCGCCTCGACGGTCTCGCTTCTCCGTGATGCCTTGAGGTCGGCGTCGAGAGCCTGTCGGAGTCGCTCTGCCTTGTCGAGATCGCCTGCCTTGGTGGCGTCCTGAGCCGCGGCGAGGCGATCGTCCCAGTCCTCCGGCAAGGGGCCGCCGGCCACCCGAGCGCTGAGTTGCTGGAGCGAGACGGCGATCGCCTCGGACCGTCGCGCCATTTTGCGGTCCGCGTCGATCGCTTCGAGCATCCGCTCCGCTGAGTCGAGCTCGTGATCGAGCAACATCAGCTCGACCTCGTCGGCATCGATGTCCGCGTTTCGCAGTGCGTCGATCTGAGTTTGGATGTGTTGACGTCGCGCGACCACCGCGGTCAGTCCGGCCACCGTCACCCCGGTGGCAGCAAGCCAACCGTCACACAGTGAGGCCAGCCACGACAGCTCTACCGGCGTACGGCCCTGGCACGCGCCGTCGATGGCTGAGGCGGTGGAGGCTGCGTCGCCATCGAGCAGTTCGACATCGGCGAGCAACGGTGCCAAGAGGAGTCGCGCGATCGGTCCGAGTGCGGTGACCTCGGAGGGCAACGCGTCGAGCGTCGCCGGAAGATCCCGAGGTACCCACGGCTCGACCTGTCCCTGAACGTCGACCACCTCGTTGACGCGACCGACGCATTGCCGTGCCCGCTTGATCATCTCGTCCCATCGCCGCGAGTTCTCAGCGATCCCCGCTGCGCTCATCCGCGACCTGTATTCACGAAGGTCCGGCTCGAAGGCTGTTGCCTTCCGCGAGGACCGCAACGCATCGATCGTCGCCGACAGCTCCGTTTGGAGCCACGCCCATGCATCTCGCTCCCCCGGAAGCTTCGACTTCCCGTAGCTGTCCAGCACGAGCGCTTCGTCGAGTCGTGGAACGAGTTGGCGAAGGTGCCGGGCCTGTTTCACCCACTGCGCTGGCGGCAGCCGGAGGCTCGAGTGAGCGAGCGCCGTCACCGAATCCATCGCCGTGCGCATGGGTGGCTGGACGCTGTCGGGAAGGTGAAAGGCCAGCCCAAGCGGGGGCGCCCCGCCAGTGGCGGTAGCGAACCACCAGTCCAACAAGATCGAAGCCAAGGAGTCCCGTGACATGCGGGCGATCGTGCTGGTGGCTGCGCCCAGCGCCTCCGCATCATCGGGAGCGGCCATCACGACCGGCGCCAGGAGGTAGAAGACGCCAAGGCCCTCTTCATCGGAAACTGGATCGTCACCCCTGACGATCGCGAAGAAATCCATCCCTTGCCCCTTTTCTGGCCCTGGCTTGCGGAGCGTACGTGCTGGTCGACCTCGATCGGTCGAACATGGTGCTCGGCGTCGGCCGAATGACGCTTGTCCTATGAGTTACGCGGGACGTGTGACTGTCAGCGGTCCGATCGCCTTTGCCGTGGCGACGAGCTGGGCTCTCTGCCAGGCAGGTTCTCGTCAGGAGGAGAAGCGGGACGCGAAACCGATTCGTAGGGCGGGGCGGAAGCATTGCTCGGCGTAGGCGTAGAGCGAACCCACTATCCGGTCCAGCTCCTCGTCGTCGACGGTCCACACCG
>JAGQSO010000180.1 GCA_020439505.1 Acidimicrobiales bacterium | reverse complement strand
CGAGCCTCACGCTCACCGGGCGACCGTCGATGCGCAACAGATCCGATCGGCAGGCCGGGTCGACGATCCCGGTGGTGGCCACCGCGCTCTGCACGCCGCGGACCTCGGTGACGGCCAACGGTAGAGCGGTGCTGGTTTGCGACCCATCGGTCAGCCGAGGTTCGATCGAATCGAACCGGATCCTGACCTTGCGGCCCGACGTCACGGAGTCATCGAGCGCGACGGTCAGGGTCGTGGTCTCGCCGGGCCCGAGCGGCTCCGAGGGCGGTTGCACCCTCTGGGTGGCCACCGGTCGGCCGTCGACCTCGACGGTGACCGAGGTCGGAACGGAATGGAGTCCGTCGGCGACGACATCGAGTTGGAGGGTCCGAGCGAGGTCGATCGGCCGGTCCGATGTGATCTCCACCCACTCGCCTCCGCCCGTCCTCGACTCCTGGAACGCCGAGGTCCAGGCGGTTGTGCCATCACCGTCGAAGGCCCGTGAAGAACGGGCGTCGGGCGAGCCCTGCAGGCGACTGGACGACGTGACCATCATCGAACCCCGGGTGCCCAAGAGGTCGTCGATCAGTTCGTCCGAGGCATCCCCGGACGGTCTGATCGTCCCTGCCAATCCGAAGGACCGAGCGGAAGGCAGGCTGAAGGTGCGGTCGAGGGTGGCCTCGTCGTCGTGTCGCCGCCACAGGTCGACACCGGTGCGGAGCCGGGTGAGGACCACGTCCAGGGAGAGAGCATCGCTGCCCGGGCCCAGGCGACCAAGTAGGTCGGTAGGAAGGCGAACCGACTGCTGAACCCGAAGGTCTCCGACTCCGACCTCGGCGAAGCCGACCGCGTTGGCCAGTGCCGGATCCATCCCCGGGTCGGACACGTCGAGGATCTCGATGCTGAGTTCCCGCACCTGACCTTCGGGGATCTCGACGACCTGTCCCGCGGGGGTCATCGAGGAGGCACCGAGCGCCACGTCGACGGGTGGGGCACCGTTTCGTCGGAGCCTCACCTTGGTGACCACCCGGTCCTTGGGGCCGTCCTGGGGCTGTACGAGGACTATCCGGTCGACGGTTTGGGGCCGGTCCAGACGGATCGAGAGCGTCTCGCCGGTGGGGTCCGCGCCCCCGACTCGCCATGCGCTGTCGATGCGCCCGTCGACCGCCGCCACCGGTCGGTCCTCGGGGCGGGCCGCTCCGCCCCCGGCTGAGGTGGCCCGGACCGTCGCACCGATCTGGTCTGCCACACTGCGCGAAAGGTCGTCGGGATCGGGGAACGCCTGGAGCCGGGAGTCGTAGCCGGAAGGGTCGATCATGGTCTCGCCCACCTCTTCGGTCGGACCCCTGGTGTCCCTCAACGAATAGAACCAGGTCTGGATTCGCCGGCGGTTCCCGTCGGTGAGGATCAGCGCCGCTCCGGAATCCACCGCCCCTCTCAACTGATCGGAAGTGAGCGAGCCCGACATCAACACGATGGAACGGCCGTCGATCAGACCGGCCGAGGCGGCATCGACGATCCCGTCGGCGTCGCCGTCGACCACCACCGACCCTTCAACCGGGGCGACCCGGACTATCCCGACCGAGTCCTGCACCTCCAGGGGAACCACGGGCACCAGCGCCGCGTCGCGGTCGGCGCCGGCCCCGGGACGATCGAGGTCCGACGGGTAGATCGAGTCCAACTCGGGGTCACCGCGGTTGACGACCGGGTCGCCAAAGCCTCGGGGGTCACCGAGACCGGCCGGCTCGGAGGAGACCAGGAGGTTCCACATGGTGTCGGGGCTGGGCAGATCGAACCGTTCGAAGCGGAGGTCGTTTCGCAACACGACCGTGCCGACCCCGAGCAGTCGGGCGATCGGAGCGATCGAATCCGGATCGGCGACGCCGTTTTGGATCCGACGGTCGAGGGCATCAACCAGGAGGGCCGAGGCCGGCGACCCCTGGGGAAGGATCTCGCGAGCCAGGTAGGGACGATCCATCAACAGCGGCGTTACCGGTTCGACCGCATTGCCCCACCGGTAGTCGGCGAAGTTGGCGCCCGGTAGCTCCAGGACCCGGGTGTGGGGACCGGCAGAGTCGAGATCGGCGGTCGCTGCCGACCAATGGTCGGGTAGTTCCTCGGGGCGGTTCATGCCCTCGCTCAGCATCCCGACCCGGGCGACGGGCGCCAGGCCGGCGGCGGCCGCCAGTACCACGACCCCCGACGCCACCCATCGCCCTCGGCCGGGTACCGCGGCTACGCCCGCGGCCAGGATCATCGCCAGCGACAAGACGACGACCGGCACGACCCGGGGATGGTTGCGAAACGCCATACCGGCTGACGTCGCCTCGACCAGGAAGCGGAATAGTCGACCCACCGGGCTTGGGGAGTCATAGGGCCACGCCCCGACCGCTACGGCAGTAGCCCCCAGCAGCGCCACCGCCAGAGCGCGGTGGCTCCATCGCAGCACCGTCGCCACCGCCAGAGCCAGAACCGGTACGACGAAGCTGAGGGCGATGGCCAGCCGGTGGTGTTCGTAGTAGTCGGTCTGGTCCAGTGACCATCCGGCCCGGTCCCTCCCGTAGAAGAACCAGTTGCCCAGCCCCCGCAACACGTCGTCGGGAGTGGACCGTTCGGCCACGGTCCGGAGATTCTCGGTCACCTGCAGGACCGGCATCCCGTAGCCGCCCTGCACTCGCAGGCCCGCCAGCCACCACAGGCACACCGGTACCGTTAGAACCCCGATCCTCGCCGCCGTCGTCACGGCGCGGCCTGCACCAGAGCGGCTCGGCCGACCGGCATCGACCAGGACCGCCAACGGGCCCAGGCTGACCAGGACCAACGAGGCGGCGTTAACTCCGGCGACGCTGAAGGTGACCAGGGCGAACAGGGCCGGGTGTCGCCAACCGCCGTGATAAACCGCCCGCCGGGTCAGTTCCACCAGCCAAGGGAGTCCGACCCAGGGCAACAGGAGGACCGAGGTGCGGGCCGTGAAGGCGAGTTGGTAGGGAGACAGGGCGTACACCAGCGCCCCGGCCAGGGCCGCTGCCCTGGGCAGACCGAGCGAGCGAAGCAACCAGCGCGTGCCGAGGGCGGCCAGGAGGGTGAGCGTGCCGAGCCAGAGACGCTGGGCGATCCAGTCCGGTGATCCGAGCCGGTCGAACAGCCAGAACCACGGCCCCATCGGCCACAGGTAGCCGATGTGCTGGTGGGGCACGGTGCCGGCACCGACCGTCGGATCCCACAGGAAGGGCGCCTCCCGCAGGAATGCACCGGGGTCGACGTAAAGGGCCTGCTTGCTGTCCGAGGACAGCCGGCCGGGCGACGAGGCCAGGAACGGTACGTAGGCCACCGCGGCCAGCAGCGCCGCCTCGAGCACGACCGACCCGCGGTCCCAGCGGTGGCGTCGGCGGGATGCCGGCGTTTCGGTCATGGGATTTCGATAGTACCGCCGACCGGCGCCACCGCCGGCCACCGCCCGCCAACTACCGTACTTCCCGTCCCACGAACAGCGCGGGGCCGCCTACCTGCCCTTCCGTTGTGACCGCCCCGTCGACCCCCACCGACCCCGACGGGGAACAACCCACCGAACGACCGCTCGTCGCGGACTCGGCCGGCGATCACCCGTCGGGTTCGTGGCGCCCGCTGTGGGCGGTGGCGGCTCTCTGCTACCTGCCGTTCCTGACCACCCGTCCGGGCTGGGTCAGCGCCGACACCAAGAGCTACCTGTACCTCGATCCCGGTGCCCTGCTCGCCAAGGCCTGGTCGATGTGGGACCCCTCGGTCGGACTGGGCACCGTCTCCCACCAGACCATCGGTTACCTGTGGCCGATGGGACCGTGGTTCTGGCTGTTCGACCGGCTCGGGGTGCCCGACTGGATCGCCCAGCGCCTCTGGTGGGGGACCCTCTTGTTCGCGGCGGTGGCCGGTGTGGCGTACTTGCTGCGCATCTTCCGCCTTCCACCGGCCGCGGTGTGGCCGGCGGCGCTCGCCTACGGACTCAGCCCGTACGCCGTCGCCTACCTGGGGCGCCTCTCGGGGGTCCTGCTCCCCGCGATCGGACTGCCCTGGCTGCTCGGATTGACCATCCGCTCGATCCAGGTGCGCTCGTGGCGTCACCCTGCCCTGTTCGCCCTGGTGGTGGCCACGGTCGGCAGCGTGAACCTGACGGCACTGGCCCTGGTGGGTCTCGCTCCGCTGCTGTGGGTGACCTTCTCGTTGGTCTCGGGTGAGGTGGAACGTCGACGGGTCATGGGCGCGGTGGCCCGGATCGGGCTCTTGACCACCGCCACCAGCCTCTGGTGGCTGTCGGGACTGTCGGTCCAGGCCACCAACGGGATCGACATCGTCCGCTACAGCGAGACCGCCGAGGTGGTGGCCCGTACCTCGACCGCCTTCGAGATCGTCCGAGGTCTCGGTTACTGGTTCTTCTACGGCGGCGACAAGCTCGACCTGTGGATCGAACCGAGTTGGCAGTTCACCCAGCGGTGGGTGATCTTCGGACTGACGTTCGTGGTGCCGGTGCTGGCCCTGCTCGGCGCCGCCGTGGGTCGTTGGCGGCACCGGACGTTCTTCGCCGTACTGTTCGTGGGCGGTGTGGTGTTGGCGGTGGGGGCCCACCCTTGGAGCGGTCCGCCGTTGTTGGGCCGGCTCATCAAGGTGTTCCTGGCCACCGACCGTGGGCTGGCGTTCCGCAGCCTTCCCCGGGCCGTTCCTCTCGTCTCGTTGGCCGCGGCCGGCCTGCTGGCCGGTGGTCTGTTGTGGGTGGTGGTCCGCCGGCCCCGCCTGGCCCGCCCGGTGGCAGCGGTCGTGGTGCTGGCGTCGGTGCTCGGCATGGTGCCGATGTGGCAGCGCTCGATCGTCCAGGACAGCCTGTCTCGCCGCGAGGTTCCGCAGTACTGGTACGACGCCGCCGCGTTGTTGGACGAACGCGACGACGGGACCAGGGTGTTGGCCGTTCCCGGTAGCGACTTCGCGTCCTACCGGTGGGGCAACACCGTCGATCCGATCCTTCCCGGGCTGATGGACCGACCGTTCGTGGCCCGGGAACTGGTGCCCTACGGGACCCCGATGTCGGCTGACCTGCTCAACGACTTGGACCTGCGGCTACAGGAGCGGACCCTCGACCCGCAGTCCCTCGCCCCGGTGGCCCGGCTCATGCGGGTCGGAGACCTGTTGGTGCGCGGCGACCTCCAATATGAGCGGTATCACCTCGCCCGGCCCCGGATGGTGTGGCAACTGGTCAATGAGGCGCCAGGGCTGGGTGAGCCCATCGCCCTGACGGAGCCCACCCTCAACCGCCCCCCGTCTCGACTACCCATGCAGGACGAGGTGTGGTTGCTCGAAGAGCGGTACCTGCCTGACGCCCCCGCCCTAGCGGTCGTTCCGGTGGAGGGGACCCCCGGGATCGTCGACGTCAAGGCCGCCGCCCGTGCCGTGCTGTTGTCGGGTGACGGGGCCGGGATCGTGGACGCCGCGGCGGCCAGGATCATCGACGGCACCGAATTGGTCCGCTACAGCGCGTCGCTCGCCGCCGACGAAGTCGTCGCCGAGTTGGG
>JAGQSO010000179.1 GCA_020439505.1 Acidimicrobiales bacterium | reverse complement strand
CGAGCCTGGCCGACATGGTCCTCAAGCGCGGTGCGCCCTACACCATCGCCGACATGGCCGCTGACGGACTGGGTCTCCTCGACGCCCTCGACATCGAGCGGTTCCACCTCGTCGGGGCCTCGATGGGTGGGATGATCGCCCAGACCATGGCCCTGGCCGATCAGCGGCGGGTTCGCACCCTGACCCTGATCATGACCTCCACCGGATCCCGCAGGGTCGGCCGCCCGACCCCCTCGGTGATGCGCCGCCTGGCGAGCCAGACCGAACCGGCCGACCGCGAAGCCGCCATCGAGGCCACCATCGAGACCTACCGGGTAATCGGTTCACCAGCCCACCTCGACGAGGACCACATCCGCGACCTGGCCGGCCGGGCCTACGACCGGGCCCACAACCCCGCCGGTCGGCAACGACAGCTGGCGGCGATCATGGCCCAACCCGACCGGACCGCAGCCCTGCGCAACCTCGAGGTGCCGACCCTGGTGGTCCACGGTCTCGACGACCCCCTCGTCACCCCCAGCGGTGGTCTCTCGTTGGCCCGCACGATCCCCGGTGCCACCTTCATCGGCCACTCGGGGATGGGTCACGACATCTCCCACACCCTGTGGCGCACGATCACCGACGAGATCCTCCGCCTGGCCGCCACCGACAACCCCGACGCGAGTCGCTAGGCGGGCCGACCGCCGCGGCGTCGGCGTCGGGCGGGTACCGTCGCCGCCCATGACCGACCCCTCACCCGATCCTGTCCTGCTCGTTGCCGACGAGGCCCGGGTCCGGACCCTGACGCTGAACCGGCCCGAGGCCCTCAACGCCTGCAACGAGGCGCTCTACGACGCCCTGGCCGACGGCCTCCTGGACGCGGCCGAGGACCCCGGCGTAGCGGTGGTGCTGCTGACCGGCAACGGACGGGCGTTCTGCGCCGGAACCGACCTGGTCGAGATGGGGGCGAGGGTGATGGACCCCGACAACTTCGTCGAGGGCCGCCACGGCTTCCTCGGGCTGATCGACGCCCTAGTCGAGTTT
Source organism: Acidimicrobiales bacterium (assembly GCA_020439505.1). Classification (GTDB taxonomy): domain Bacteria; phylum Actinomycetota; class Acidimicrobiia; order Acidimicrobiales; family Iamiaceae; genus Aquihabitans. Next base: position 22,653 of record JAGQSO010000179.1, on the reverse strand, counting down.
CCCAAGCCGCTGGTCATCGCGGTAAACGGTCTGGGTCTGGGCCTCGGTGCCACCATCTTGGGTTACGCCGATCTGGCCTTCATGAGCGACACCGCCAAGCTCAAGTGCCCGTTCACCAGCCTCGCCGTCGCACCCGAGGCGGCATCGAGCTTCCTGTTCCCCCAACTTGTCGGGAGGCAGAACGCGAGCTGGGTCCTGATGAGCAGCGAGTGGATCACCGCCGAGGAAGCCCTCGAGATGGGACTGGTGTGGAAGGTGACCACGCCCGAGGACCTGATCGCTCAAGCCCGCCGACACGCCGAGGTCCTGGCCTCCAAGCCGATCTCCAGCCTGGTCGCCTGCAAGCGGGTCATCACCGCGCCCGTCCGGGCCGAGATCGCCGCCGCTCGCGAACGTGAGAACCAGTGCTTCATCGAGCTGATGGGTGGACCCGCCAACGCCGAAGCCCTCGCCGCCTTCGCCGAGGGCCGGACACCGGACTTCACCAACCTGCCGCCCGGTTGGTGAACCATCCGGGCATACCCACCGAAAAACTGGGAGACTCCAGTCGTGCCGCGGGACAAGGGACCCCGGCATCACCAGGGGACCTGAACACGACATGAACGCCCGAACCGACGGCGATCCGAGCGCGGCGACAGACCGTCGTCGAAAGGTGGACGGCGGTGCCATCGCCGCCCTTTTCGCCCACGTCGACGCCATGGTGGTCGGCGTCGACGAGGCGGGGCTGGTCACGTTCCTGAGCCCCTCGGCCCGGGTCCTGTTGGGGCATGAGCCTTCGCTGGCCGTGGGCCGATCGGTCCTGGACTTCATGCACCCCGACGAGATCCACCGCTTCGAGGAGTTCTTCGGGTACGCCACCGACGGCCAACGGCCCAGCGTTCAGCCGACGGTCCAGATCCGCCACGTCGACGGATCTTTCGTGACCATGACCCTCGACATCATGGTTGGGCCCGACGTCGAGCCCTTCGGAGCACTGATCGGGACCCTCAAGCTCGCCGGGGTCGCACCCCCCACCGAGCTGAAGCTGCGGGAGCAGCTCACCCGCGAGGACCGACTGGTGCGCCTGGCTTCGACCTTCCTCGGGCTCGACCTGGCCGACTTCGACGATGGTGTGCACGAAGCCCTCGCCCAGCTGGGGGGGCTGCCCGGTGTCGACCGCTGCACGGTGATGCGGGTCAGGGGGGACGTGGCGGTCAGGACCCACCAGTGGTGCGGCCGGCGAGCAAGGGCATCGAGCCGGGACGAGGTCCCGATGGAATGGCTGAAAGGTCGTTTCGGACCGAGGTGGCGCGACGACCTCTACTTCGAGACCGCCAAGGAAGCAGCCAGGTCCGACATCGAAGGCCTCAAGGAGATGGACCACGATGGCATCCACTCGACCTTGGCGGTCCCGATGCTGCACGACGGTCAGCTGTCGGGGTTCGTCGCCTTCGGCAGCACCGAGGTGGGGCCGTTGCGCAGCAGTGAGGTGTCCTCCCTCTTGCGCAGCGCGGCGGGTCTGCTGGGCGAAGCGTTCGCCCGCCATGACGCCGAGGTGGAACTGGCCCGCCGGGCCCGGACCGACCTCCTGACCGACATCGACAGTCGCTGGTCCTTCCTGGAACAGGTGACGGAACGGCTCGGCGAGCTCGGCGACGGGGTGGGCACCGAGACCCTGGCGCTCCTCATGATCGACCTCGACCGGTTCAAGCTGGTGAACGATTCGCTCGGTCACGTAGTCGGCGACCAGGTGTTGGCTACGGTTGCCCGCCGGTTGGAGACCATCACTCAGCCCGGCGAACACCTGGGGCGCCTGGGTGGCGACGAGATCGTGGTCCTGCTCGAGGCCGAGGACCGGCGGGCCTTCCCCGGTCGGGTCAAGGAGATGATGGCGGTGTTCGACGTGCCGTTCACCGTCGGCGACCGGTCGGTCACCGTCACCGGCAGCGGCGGACTGGCGGTGGCCGAGCCCGGCGACCGCCCCGAAGACCTTCTCAGCCAGGCCGACGCCGCCATGTTCCGAGCCAAGGATCTCGGCCGGAATCGGGTCGAGTTCTACGACAACACCCTGGCCGACATGTTGAGCCGCCGCTTCCGCCTCGAGTCTGCCCTCCGCCAGGCGCTCCGCGACGAGCAGTTCCAGCTCCACTACCAACCCGAGTTGCACCTCCCCACCCGCTCGATCCACGGGGTCGAGGCGTTGGTGCGCTGGAATCATCCCGATGAGGGAATGCTGGCGGCGGCCGAGTTCATCCCCATCGCCGAGGACAGCGGCCTGATCGTGGAGCTCGGCCGTTGGGTGTTCGAGCAGGCCTGCCGGCAGCTCGCTGCCTGGCAGTCCGCCGGGCATTGGCCGATCATGCGGGTCAACGTGTCGGCGAACCAGCTCAACCACCCCGACGTCGTCGACGAGTTGATTGCGATCCTGGAGTTCTCCGGTGCCGACCCCACGTTCCTCTGCCTGGAGCTGACCGAGTCCGCGGTCATGACCGACGCCGACATCTCGCTGGAGGTCATGGGCAAGCTGGCCGCGCTGGGGCTTCAGTTGGCGATCGACGACTTCGGCACCGGCTATTCGTCGCTCAGCTACCTGAAGCGCTTACCGATGCACGTACTGAAGATCGACCGCTCCTTCGTCGACGGCCTCGGTCGATCGAAGGACGACTCTGCCATCGTCGCCGCCATCATCTCCCTGGCCGACACCCTCGGGCTCACCGTCACCGCCGAAGGGATCGAAACCGACGAGCAGCTGAAGGCGCTGACCGAGCTGGGCTGCGACTACGGCCAGGGCTGGCTCTTCGCCAAGGCGATGCGAGCGTCGGAGGTCACGGGCCTCCTGGGCGTCGAGGCCCCGTTCGGCTGACCGGATCCGAACCCACCCCGGGCGGCGTCTTGGGCGCGAGCCGGACCGGGGACCGACCGTGCCACCATGGACGCCATGGCTCACCACCGAACCATCCGACGGATCACCGGCGCACTCGCCCTCGGTGCCGCCCTGTCCCTCGCCGGTGCCCCGTCCGCCTCGGCTCACACCCAGGCCGACCTCGTCGCCGTACCGGCCGGCACGCAGACCACCATCACCCTTCGGCCCACCCACGGGTGCGGCGGCTCGCCGACCGTCGAGGTCGCCATCCAGGCCCCGGTGGCCGGGGCGGTGGCGGGTGAGGTGGCGGGTTGGACCGCAACCTCTGAGCCCGACGGCCGGGGTAACACCGTGCTGGAGTGGTCGGGTGGGGTCCTGCCCGACGGCGAGGACGGGGCGTTCCCGGTCACCTTCACCGCTCCTGCCACCGTCGGTGAGCTGTTGGTGTTCCCCTCGGTCCAGGAGTGCGAGAACGGCGAGACGTTGTCGTGGATCGACGGCGACCCCGCCAGCGAGTACCCGGCCCCGCGCCTGTTGATCCTCGCCCCCGGGTCCGAACCGGCGACCTCCATCGACCAGGTTCCCGCCGATGCCCCGGGCCGGGAGCTGCTCACCGGCATCATCGACGTCGACAACCCGTCGGGCTCCACCACCACCAGCCCTCAGGAATCCTCGACCACCGCCACCGGCGACGGCGGCGAGCAAACCACGCCCTCGTCCGTCGGGGCGACCGACTCCGGCGATCAGACCAGTAGTGCTGATCAGGCCGGCGCCGGCGATGCCGCCGGGGACCAGGTCTCCGAGGCTGCACCGACCAGCTCTGAGGACTCGAGCTCATCCACCCCGCTGGTGATCCTGGGGGTGTTGGTGCTCGGCGGGGCGGTTGCAGTCGGCGTGGTCCTCATCCGGCGACGCCCATCGGGCGCAGCCCAATGAGCTGAGGAAGCGAGCCGACCCTTTCCGAGGCGAGCGGATAAGCGAGCCGACCCATAGGTACGGCATCGTTAAACCGAGGCGAAGCCTCGGTCTGATCACCCTCGCAGCGATGAGGACTGGACCTATCCGCCAGGCGCCTCGCGACCGGCCCCGTCAGCGGGGCTGCCGGCCCCATGAACCGATATCGTCCCGCAGGCTGAGCCGACCCCCAGGGAGGGACGACACATGACCGAGATCCACGGCCACTGCCGCGAGGAGTTCCAGCCGGTCAGGGACCGCTTCGCCACCAACTTCGCCGACGGGCTCGAACGGGGGGCCAGCGTGGCGGTGACCCTCCATGGTGAGCCGGTGGTGGACCTCTGGGCCGGCGACGCCGATGCCGACGGCGCACCGTGGGAGCGCGACACGATCACCAACGTCTGGTCCACCACCAAGACCATGTCGGCGATCTGTGTCCTGATGCTGGCCGACCGCGGGGTACTGGACCTCGATGCCCCGGTGGCCGATTGCTGGCCCGAGTTCGGGGCCAACGGGAAGGGTGCGGTCACCACCGCCCAGATCCTCGGCCACACCGCCGGGGTCCCGGGCTGGGATCCCGGGATCGACCCGGTGGACCTCTACGACTGGGACAAGACGACCAGGATCCTCGCCGAGGGTCCGCTCTGGTGGGAGCCCGGCACCATGTCGGGCTACCACGCCATCACCCAGGGGTTCCTCGAGGGTGAGATCGTCCGCCGAGTTACCGGCTCGTCGATCGGGACCTTCTTCCGGGAAGAGGTGGCCGGACCGCTGGGCGCCGACTTCCACATCGGCCTGCCCGAGAGCGAAGACCACCGCTACTCCCCCGTGGTCGCGCCGGACAGGAGCATCGACGACGTGGCCGGCCTGGACATGAAGTCCCTGGCGATCCGGGCTCTGAGCAGCTGCCCGCTCACCGGGGCCGAACCCAACACCCGGGAGTGGCGTAGAGCCGAAATCCCCGCCGCCGGCGGCATCTCCAACGCCCGGGCGGTCAGCCGGGTACACAGCGCACTGGCCTGCGGTGGAGCGGTGGACGGGGTCCGGCTCCTTTCCCCCGAGGGCGTGGACCGCATCTTCGTCGAACAGCACCACGACGTGGACAAGGTCCTCGGAACCAAACTCCGCCTCGGTACCGGCTTCGGGCTGCCCAACGAGACCGTGCCCCTCGGCGACGGCGGACGGGTCTGCTTCTGGGGTGGCTGGGGAGGGAGCCTGGCCATCATCGACGTGGACCGTGAGCTCACCGTGTCCTACGTGATGAACACCATGGCCCCGGCGCTCATGGGTGATCTGCGCGGCGCCCTGCTGGTCTTCGCCGCCTATCAGTCGCTGAACGCCTGACCAGCACCAGACCCACCCCCCGAGGCCTGATCACAAGCCTCGGCTCGCCTCGAACACCGGGACAACCGTGACCACTGAATCCCAGCCCGCCCACCCGACCTCGGATCTCGAAGGGTACGCGCCCTTCGACCAGCTCCGCTTCGACCGACCGTCGCCCGGGGTGCTCCGCATCACCCTCGATGCCCCCGGCCTGAACGCGGTCGGCGTGGAGGCCCACGGCCAACTGGCGGAGGTGTGGCGGGTCGTCGACCGGGACCCAACGACCCGGGTGGCGTTGCTGTGCGGAGCGGGAAAGGGGTTCTCGGCCGGGGGCAGCTTCGAGCTGATCGAGGAGATCCTCGACGACTACGGGTCCCGCCTCCGGGTGATGCGCGAAGCCCGGGACCTGGTCCACAACGTGATCGACTGTTCCAAGCCGATCGTGTCGGCCATCCACGGCCCGGCGGTCGGTGCGGGGCTGGTGGCGGCACTGCTGGCCGACGTGTCGGTCGTGGGCCGCAACGCCAAGATCATCGACGGCCACACCCGCCTCGGCGTGACCGCCGGGGACCACGCCGCCATCTGTTGGCCCCTGCTGTGCGGCATGGCCAAGGCCAAGTACTACCTGTTGACCTGTGATCCGTTGTCGGGCGAGGAGGCGGAGCGGATCGGTCTGGTGTCGCTGTGCGTCGACGACGCCGAGGTCCAGGATCGGGCCTTGGCGGTGGCGGTGCAGTTGGCACAGGGGGCCCAGCAGGCGATCCGCTGGACCAAGCAGACGCTGAACCACTGGTACCGGGCCCAGTCCGGCCTGTTCGACGCCAGCCTCGCCTATGAGATGGTGGGCTTCGGCGGTCCCGACGCCCGAGAGGGTCTGTCGTCCCACGCCGAACGACGGGACCCGGACTTCGGCGGCCCGACCGCCCAGTGAGCCGACCCGATCCGAGCCGCGGTCCCGCTACTCGGCGGGGTCGTGGTCTTCGTCGCTCGCCGATGGAGTCGCGGCGCGGCGCCTGACGGCAAGTGCTCCGCCGACCGCGGCAGCGGCCAAGACCACCGCCCCGCCGATCACCACCCCGGTGGATCCGCTGCCACCGTCGCCGTCGTCATCGGAGGACCCGTTCGCGGCCCGTTCCAGGGTGGTGGCGGGAGAGGGAACCGAAGAGGTGGATGAGATGGCTGCCTCGGCACGACCCCGGAACGGTCCTGTCACCTCGTAGGTGATTCCACCCACGGTGGCTTCGTTCGCCAGTCCCGGCACGATCTCGGACAACTTCTTGGTGGTCGGTCCCCGTTGGCTGGAGAAGTAGAGACGGTCGCGGGTCGGGTTGAAGCACGGCCCGGTGACCTCCGACCCGGCGTGGCCGTCCCCCACCACCTGGGCGAAAGGTGCCACCACTCCCTCCGGGGTGATCATCACCACCTGCATGTCGGCACCGTCCTCGGCCACGTAGAGGTCGCCGGTTCCGGCGTTCACCGTGATGTTGTCGACGCCCGACAGCACCGCGCCTTCGATGCCCAGACGGTCTGGGTCGCCCTTCCAGATGACCGTGTGGGTCTGCGCCGTGATGTCGAGGGCGTGGACGGTGTGGTCCCCCTTGGTGGTGAAGTAGATGGTTCCGTCGTGGCTCCAACACCCTTCGCCGCCGTTGAACCGGGTGGCCCCGGCCACCTGTTCACGGGTGGGGGTGGCGGCGGCCGACGGGTCGGGGACCTCCAGCCAGGTGACCGAACCATCCTCGGCCACGGCCATCGCCTCCAACAGCCCCTCGGACAGGTCCGGATAGTCGGTGGGGGTGTACCGGTAGAACAACCCGGTCGGATGGTCCTGGGTCAGGTACACGGTCTCGGAGGTCTCGTCCACGGCGGCGGCCTCGTGGGCGAACAGCCCCATCGCCGGGTGGGCGACCGCCTCGGTGGCTCCGGTGGGGTCGCACTCCCAGATCCTGCCCTTCTCCTCGATGTTCTCCTCTCCCGACAGCCACGTCCCCCACGGGGTCGGACCGCCGGCGCAGTTCGAGTTGCTGCCCTCCAGTATCCGGTAGGCATCGACGATCCGACCGTCGGCGTCGTAGCGGACCGCGCTGACCCCGCCGGCATCGGCGATCATCCAGGAGAACACCTCGCTGTTGCACACGTGGATCCAGCCCCCGTCCTCGGCCGGGAAGGTGGCTGCTCCATCGGGGAACGCATGCCAGGAGTACCCGGTTGTGGCCACCTCCTCTCCAGCGATGCCGACGATCCTCGACGTGAATCCGTCTGGCAGGAGCAGACCGTTCTCGTCGGGTTCGGTGGCCAACGGCCCGTAGGGGCCTTGGCCTGGGGTTGCGCTCTGGGCGCGCGCCGCCACCATCTGGAGTTGGGGTACGACGGCACCGCCGGCCCCGGCGGCGATGGCTCGATGAAGGAAGGCGCGACGGTCCATGGATCCCCTTGTTCCCGGTCGTTCAGACGGTGAGTTGGTGGCCGGAGAGGGCTAGCTCAACCGGTCCACCGAACCCATCATCCCACGGAGCGCGGTCGGCGCGGGTGCGTTCCGCCACCGACGTAATGGTGACGGAGCGCACCCCGAATGGACTCAGCTACCGCCGAGCAGCTCCTCCACCGAGGCTTCGGTCACCAGTTCGGGCGGGCCGAGTGGGGCGCCGTCACCGTCGTTGACCGCGCTCAGGGTCAGGTTGGCCCAGTCGTTCCAGTCGGTCAACACGGTGAGGACAGCGTCGTAGGCGCTGTTGATGTTGGCCGCCACCGGGCCGGCGTCGAGAAGCGCGTTCCCGTTCCAGTCGAGAGCAACACCACCACACACCCCGTTGGCCTCGATGAGGGCGTTCTCATTGAGGGCGGCATTGGTCCCCCGGGAGTAGTCGAGAACGCCGTTCCCGGCGGCATCGCAGTTCGTGTCGACCCCCGGGAACTGGTACTGGTAGTTCATCAGGGAGTTGTAGTTGGGCTTGTAGTTGGTGTCGACGTTGCCGCCGTGGCGCAGGTTCAGGTTGTGGCCCAGCTCGTGCATGATCGTCTTGGACACATTCGCGTCGGAGCCGTAGCAGTAGAGCGACACGATGAGGTCGTCGCCTTGGATCTCGGCCTGGCCGGAGCTGGTGCTGTTGGTGTTGTAGCGGTGCGGGTTCAGCACGTAGTGGAAGTAGCCCTCGCGCTGGGCGGAGAAGTTGGCGCCCTTGATCCCCAGAAAGTCGGCCCCGTCGACACCGCCGGCGATCACGCCATCGGCGTCGGCCACCAGGTTCCCGCCGGTGAACAGCCCACCCTGACCGCGGTCCACGATCAGGTTGATCCCGGCGGTCCCGTCGGGGTTGGTACCGGTCCCCGCGGCGAAGGCGCTGGTCACCAGGTTGACGGCGTTGGCGGTCGGTTGATGGGAGTGCGGGCCACAGGTACCCGGGTCGAGGTTGTCGTCGAACCAGTCCATCTCCAACAAGATGTCCCGCTTACCGGGACGGGTACCCATGGCGAACAGGTCCATCCCTGCGGTGGTGGCCAACGTCTCGTCGCCATCCTTGATGCCGTCGTCATCGGTGTCGGCGTCAGCGGAGTTGGTACCGGTGGCGGCGGCTGACACGTAGGTTCCACCGCCGTTCTCGACCGCGTTGGGCAGGCCGTCGGAGTCGGAGTCCGTCGCCGCCACGCAGTTACGGGAGGCCCCGCTGCGGGACATGGCCGAGGTGGTGACGACCGAGGTCTGGACTCGACCGATCTCCTCGTATTCGTCCTGGTAGTCACCGCTCCACGAACCCTCGTTGTCGTAGGCGGTGACCTTGACGGCGTGGGTGGTGTTGGCGGCGAGCCCGGTCAGCACGCAGGTGGTGGTGGGTGCCGCGATCAGAGCCACCTGCACACCGTCGACGTCGACCCGGTAGTTGGTGAGGGTGAGCCCATCGCCGGGGGTGGCGGCCGTCCAGTTGAGGGTGACCAGCGGACCCCGCGCCGTAGCGGTGAGGCTCGCGCCCTGGCCCCAGGTCGGGCCGCAGGCCACGACCACCGCTACCACCAACGCCAACACTCCGAGCAACCCGACTCTGCGCATGTCTCCCCCTAGGGACCGTGATGGGACCCTTATGCCCCGCTCGACCGATTGTCGCACAGGTCACACCGGAGGAAAACCCCACACGGAGACCGAAAATCAGGGCAGGTGGTGACGACCGAAGAACTTCAGGGCCTCGGCCGTGGCGTCGATCTGGGGTGTACCGGCCATGGTGACCGGGGCGGGTTGGCCTCCGGGCCAGGCGTGGCCACCGTCGAGGATGCGGAACAACACCACCTCCGCACCATCTGAGCAGTCGGACCACTCGAGCCTCGTCACCTCGGTGTCGACCTCAGAGACGGTGGGTGTCGCCTGGCACCCGGCGGTCTCGGCCCACACCGCCATGTTGGCCTCAGTCCCCGTCACCCCGCCGGGGGCGGTCGGGTCGGTGTTGCCGTAGGCAATCACCGGGTCCCCGGTCCCGTGGAAGGCCATGATCGACATCGGCTTCTCACATCCCGACGGGAACTCGACGGTGACGGTGGCGATGGCCGCGATCTGGTCCTGACGGGCGCACGAGTAGGCGCCGGCGAAGGCGGCGCCGACCGAGAACCCCATGACGCCGATTCGTGCCTCGTCGACGCAGCGGGTCGACGACACCTGCTCGATGAGCTGGTCCACGAAGGCGGCGTCTAGTCCCTGTGCACTGGGCTGCCACATCGCCGGCTCGCCCAGGGCCTGCGGGGTCAGGACCATCACGCCCTGCTCGCCGGCCTTGGCGGGAAGGTCCGACGCGGTGTTCACGTCTTCGGGTGACGACCCCATCCCGTGGAGGAGCACGATCAACGGGGCCGGGACCCCGGGATCGGTTCCCTCCGTCGACAACACATAGCTCCGCTCGACGCCGTCGATATCCAAGCTCGCGGGCGTTCCATCGGCGGCGGGATCGGCTTCGTCCCCGGCTCCAGACGACGTCTCACACCCTCCCGAGGGACGCTGGCCGACGACGGTTGTGGTGGTGGCCGAGGTGGTCGTGGAGGAGGATTCTGGGCGGGTCGACGTGGAGCTCTCCTCGCTGGAACCACCGCAGCCGGTAACCAACAGGGCAACCACGCCGAGCAGCACTAGGAGCCGCCCTCGGACCCGATCCGCGGGGCGACGTCCGATACGAACCATGGCTTCAGCTCCTAGAGAAGAAGTCGAACATCAAGGCGGTGGCATCGATGTCGGTGGTGCCGTGACCGAACTGGGACTCGAAGGCGGGCTGGGGCCAGCCGGGCCAGGAATGACCTCCGTTGTCGACGATGTAGAGCTCGGTGGGGGCGTCGCAGTTCTGCCACGTCCGATGTCGGACCTCGGCCGAGATCCGTTCTTCCACCGGCTCGGGGTCACATCCGTTGTGGTCGGCCCATCGCGACATGGACTCGTCCACACCGGTTGGAGGCTCGACACCGGCCGGAACCTTGCCGTTGTAGAAGTTCATGTCGGCGATCGCCACCGAGTTCAGGCCGCCACCCCCGTAGGGGACGATCGGGTCCGCGTCCCCGTGAAAGGCGATCACCGGGATGGGCGGGCCGCTGCACGGCCCGTTGAACTCGACGCCGGCGACCGGTCCGATCCCGGCGATGCGCTCCCCCATCCGACAACCGAGCAGCGACGACGTCTGAGCCCCGTTCGACATGCCCACCGAGTACACCCGTCCGGTGTCGACGCACAGGGTCGTCTCGAGGTGGTCGAGGAGACCGCTCAGGAACTCCAGGTCGTAGTTGTCGTCGACGGCCACGGCGTTCCAGTAGGGCAGCCCACCGGCCAGTCGTCCTGACGGGGAGACGGTGATGAAGTCGTTCTCGGCCGCCGCGGCATCTAGGCCCGACAGCCCAGGCACGGCGTGATAGTCGACGGTGAGGGAATGGAGGGTGAACACCAGCGGCAACGGCGTCGACCCGTCGTAACCGTCGGGGACGATCAGCAGGTACTTCCGCTCCACGCCGCCCGAGTCGATCGTCTCATCGCTGGTTCCGGGGTCGGCCGGGCTGTCGGCCTCACACCCCGCCGACGGCCCGGTCGCCCGGGCTGTTGGTGAGGTGTCCGGATCGGTCCCTGTCGGTGCGGTCGTCGACCCCGACGGCTGGGCGGTGGACGGTGTTTCGGTGGTCCCCGCGGGGGCGGTGGATGCATCGTCGGAGGAACAGGCCCCCGATGACAGCAGGGAGATCGCGGCGACGACAACGCCGACGATGCGCCACACCCGCCCCCGGGCGATCACACGGGGACCTCCAGAGCCAGGATCCCGCCCGGCCCCGGTCCTCCGAACATGATGAACCCGTAACCCCACAGCACCCGCCCGTCGACGATCGAGGGACCGCAGGCGGTTTTGTCGGGGGCGTCCATGGACCAGATGGTCTTTCCGTCGGACGTGTCGAGGGCGAACATCTTGCCTTCGTCGGTTCCGCAGAACGCCACGCCGGGCACCGCGCTGACCGGGGCGAAGATCTTTCCGGGGAACTCCTCCGACGTCCACTTCTTCTCGCCGGTGGCGGGGTCGAGGCCGAACACGTGGGTGACGTTGGTGGGGGCGTTGGTCTCGGGGTCGCCGACGTTGGACGAAGCGACGATGGTTCCGTCCACGAAGGCGGCCGAGCCGATCTCGCCTCCGAAGAAGCTCCCCGGGGTGAGCTGGGTTTCCCACACCACCTCACCGGTCTCGCGGTCCAGGGCGTGATAGGTGCCGCCCTTGTCTCCGGCGCCGACCAGGTCACGTCCGTCGGAGGTCCACAGGTTGGGCGAAGCCCCGACGTCGGCGTCCTTGCCGCCCGGGTTACCGGCCGAGAACACGTCGGGGTAGGTGAACTGGCGGTGCCACTTCTTCTTGCCGGTGCGGAAGTCGATGGCCAACAGGGAGTCGGCCATGGGCGGGGTCGGGCCTTCGAGCCCCTGCCCCGTTCCGACGAACAGCAGGCCTCGCTCCACATCGACCGCGGGGGTGCCCCAGATCCCGGCGCCGGCACCGGCCTTCTCGTCACCTTCGGTCGAGTAGAACACCCACTTCTGTTCGCCGGTCTCGGTGTCAAAACCGCCGATGGAGCCCCGGAACAGGTAGTCCTCCTTGCTGACCATGTTCTCGAAGCTGGCCGTTCCCTGCAGGACGATGCCGTCCACCACTACCGGCGACGCGTTGATCTGGGCCTCGGGATGGTCGTGGACCGCCACCTTCCACACCTGCTCACCGGTCTCGCGATCGAGACGAAACAGGGTGCTCCCCGACGAGGAGTAGACGGCGTCGCCGTCGACCGCGGGGGCACCCACGATCATCCCGCCGATGGTGGAGGTCCAGATCTTCTCGCCGGTGTCGGCCTTCACCGCCCACACCTGACCCTTCCAGTCGTTGAAGTAGGCGATGCCGTCGACCACCACCGGAGTCCCGGTGACCCCGATCAGATCGGGGATCTCCCAGGTCTTGGCCAGCTTGGTGACGGTGGCGGCGGTGATGGACTTCTCGGCCACGTTGGTCCGGGTCTGGGAGTGATCGTGGCCGTACATCGGCCACTGGGTTCCCGTCGAGTCGGCCTTCGACCCCTTGACCGCGGAGGTGGTTGTGGAGCCTGGTTCCTGACGGGTGGTGCCGGCGGACTCGGAGTCGTCGCTGGAGCAGCTAACCAGCGACAACCCGAGCGCCACCGTCGGCGCCGCCACCAGGAACCGCCGGCGGGAGAGACCGGCCGTTCCCATGGGGGGCGCGTTGTCCATGGGCGAATCCAACCACCGTGTTTCGATCTGCGCCAGAAAAGCCCTGAATGGTCATTCAGAGTCGTTCAGGAGACGTTCAGGATCGACTCCAGGTCGGGGCGAAGTCGGGTCTCATCTGGTTCCTCCGGGCTCGCCCAAGTCGGAGCCCGCCAGGCCCAGGCCCCGCACCGTGCCAGCCAGGGTGGGTCGTTCGGGCGACGGCGGCTGGTAGGCGGGGAAGCGCACCTCGAAGCAGGCGCCGCCCCCGGGACCGTCGACCACCGACACCGTCCCACCATGGGCTTCCACGATCGAGGTGACGATGGCGAGCCCCAACCCGGAACCCGAAACGGTATGGGTCCTGGCGTCATCGAAGGTCTGGAACCTCTCGAACACCCGGTCCCGGTCGGCCGGATCGATACCGGGCCCGTCGTCATCGACCAAGAGCACCACCGTGTCACCGAACTGGTGGACGGCGAAGGAGATGGTGGTGGCGGCGTAGCGCACGGCATTGGACGCCAGGTTCTCGATGACCCGGATCAGGTCGGTGTCACGACCGGCCACCTGTCCCCCCGAAACCCTCGAGGTGTCCACCCGCAAATGGGTCGACCGGGCCAGGGCTCGGGCCTGACCGAGCACCAACTCGTCGAGGTCCACAGCGGTGGTCGGTGGAGCGGCAGCGGCATCGGCGTTGGCCAGGGTGAGCAGTTGGTCCACCACCGCCTGAAGCTGATCGAGGCGGGCCAGAGCGTCGGCCCGCGTCAGGACCGCCAGGGCGGGGTCCGAGCTTTCGGTCTCCAGAAGCGCCCGAACCGCGGCGAGGGGCGTGCGAAGATCGTGGCTGGCATCGGCGACGAAGCGGTGCTCGCGTTCCACCGAGTCCTCGAGCCGCTCCAACAGGTTGTTGAGGGTTCGGGCCAGGCGGTCCAGTTCGTCCTGGGTGCCCGGTACCGGAACCCGCGACCGCAGGTCTCGGTCGTCGAGGTCGTCGACCGACTGACGCATCTGCTCCACCGGACGCAGCGACCTTCCCACCACCAACCACACCATCAGGCAGAACAGCCCACTCCCGCCCACCACCATCGCCACGAGCAGTTCGACCATGGCATCGCGTACGGCGGCGACGTTCTCGACCGACCGGGCGATGGCCACGGTGAGCCGGGCGTCGCTGGGGGCGGGGATCGTGATCACGCGCAGCCGGCCCAACGCCGGTTCGTTGACCGAGGTGATCGTTCCCGGCTCTCCGCCCGGCACCGCGAACGCCGAGAGGCCATGGGCCGAGGTTCCCGACGCCACGACTGTCCCCTCGGGGTCGATGAACTGCACGTAGGTGTCGGTGGGGCCTTCGGCCATCGGCAACTGGTTGCCCGACGTAAGCAGTCGTCGGGTGAAGTCGGCATCGGCACGAAGCGTGGTGTCGACCTGTGAGGTCATCTCGTGTTCGATGGTTCGCACTGCGATCATCCCGGCCACGGTGATCGCACCGACCGCCACCACCAGTGCACCGGCGGTGATCCGCAGTCGGACCGAGAGCTGCCCCGTTCGGGCTCTCACCGTTGGCCCTCGACGCTCAACCGGTACCCCTCACCCCGAACGGTGACGATCATGGCGCGTCCGAACGGCTCGTCGAGCTTGCGACGAAGGTGGGAGATGTAGACCTCGATGATGTTGGGGTCACCGTCGAAGTCCGCTCCCCACACCGCCTCGAGCACCGCCGCCTTCGAGTGGACCTGGTCGGGGCGATCGAGGAGGAACGCCAGCACCTCGGTCTCCCTGGACGTGAGCTCGACCGGCACGTCTCCGACCAGGCACCGCTTGCGCAACGGGTCGAGGCTCAAGTCACCCACCTGAGGCCAGTCCACCCGCCGCTGAGGGCGACGGAGCAGCGCGTTGACGCGTGCCACCAGCACGACCATCGACGCCGGCTTCACCAGGTAGTCGTCCGCCCCGGTTTCGAGTCCTTCGGCGATGTCGTACTCGCCGCCTTTCGCGGTGAGCATGAGTATCGGAGTCCACACGTTCTCGGCCCGCAGGTTCGCACACACCTTGAAGCCGTTCATGCCCGGGAGCATGAGGTCCAAGATCACCAGGTCGAACTCTCCGCTCCGAGCCGCTTCGAACCCGGAGAGACCCTCGGTACGCCGTTCGACGTCGAACCCTTCAGCCGAAAGGGTCTGATCGACCGCATCGGCCAATGCTTTGTCGTCTTCGATGACCAGGATTCGCACGTCGCGAGCCTTGCACGACCCGCCGCGACGCGCCGGTCAAGAGGCGGGCGGCACGGGCCCGGCTGAAACCGGTTTCAGATCCGACGGGCGCGTCGGCCGACGGGCTGCGAGGCTGGCTCGATGCAGAACCAGGACTCCGCCCCGAATCACACCCCGATCCCGGTATCGCGTCGCCAGGTTCTGCTCGGGGCCGGCGCGGCTCTGGTGCTGGCCGGCTGCGGGGGCGACGACAACTCCGCCTCGACCACCACCACCGAGGCCACCACGACCGGACCTTCGGGCCCAGGGTCCTCCACCAGCGGTGCCGGGGGAGCGTCAAGCTCGACCACCGCCGGGTCCGCCACCACCCCGCCGGCGGCCTGCGTCCTCAGCCCCGAGTTGACGGCCGGCCCGTACCACCTCGACGGTCACCTCAACCGGGCCGACATCCGCGAGGACCGCGACGGCACCCTCCTCGAGTTCCGGGTGAAGGTTCTGGCCTTGCCCGACTGTGCACCGCTGGCCGGCGCCGCGGTGGACATCTGGCAGTGCGACGCCGGCGGTGAGTATTCCGGTTTCAACGGCAACAGCCTGGAGGAGACCGGCGCTCAGGGCACCAACGACAAGCGCTACCTGCGGGGCGTGCAGCTCACCGACGACGAAGGCGTGGCAACCTTCACCACCATCTTCCCGGGGTGGTACGAGGGGCGGACCGTCCACATCCACCTCAAGGTGTTGGAGGGTGGCACCCTCGGCGACACGTGGACCGGCGGTCACGTCGCCCACGTCGGTCAGGCCTTCTTCGACGAAGACCAGACCGCTGAGATGCTGACGGCGGACGCCTACCTGATCCACACCGGTGACCGCACCCGGAACGAGGAGGACTCGATCTTCAACCAGGCCGGGCCAGGAGCCATGACCACCCTCACCCCGCTGGACCCCTCGGACCCCGCCAAGGGATACCGGGGAGAGTTCACCTGCATGGTGGATCCCAAGGCCACCCCGCCCGAAGCGCCGCTGTTCTGACCCAAGGAGCCTCCATGACCGTCACTCCTCCCCGACATCGCACTTCATCGGCCCGCCGAGGCCTCTGGGGCTTGGTTCTGGTGGTGGTCCTCGGTGTGTCGACCGTCGGCTGCAGCGACACTTCCGATGACACCGCCGACCCCGACGACACGACGTCGACCACCGCGTCCAGAGTGTCGAGCACCACGACGAGCCCCGCCGCGTCAGCCGTCGCCACCGCATCGTCGGGATGTGACGCAGGCACCGCCGTCACCCCTGGCACCAGCGAGAAGACCGTCACCTCCGGTGGCGCTGAACGTCAGTACCAACTGATCATCCCCGAGTCCTACGACGGTGAGACACCGTTGCCGGTGGTGTTCACCCTCCACCCCGACGTGATCGACTTCCGGGTCATCCCGCCGTTGGTCGGCGCCACCGACATGAACGCCGAGTACGACTTCATCACGGTGTCCCCCGGCGGCCTCGTGGACGGCACCATCCCGTGGTGGATGGCGGCGCGCACCGAGCCGCCGGGTCACGACATCGTGTTCTTCTCCGACCTGCTCGACCAGTTGGAGAAGGACCTGTGCACCGACCCCAGCCGCGTCTACGCCACCGGCATGGCCAACGGGGCCCAGATGGCGTCGCTTCTGGCCTGCCAGTTGGGGGACCGGATCACCGCGGTCGCCCCCTTGGCCGGGCCGGAATGGCCCACGGAATGCGACGGGCGACCGGTTCCGGTCATGGCCTTCCATGGCGACAAGGACCCGTTCGTCTCCTACCAGGACTCCCGGGGCGACGCCCGTGAGATCGCCGACCGCCACTTCTGGCACGGCGACATTCCCTCCGACGTCCCGCTTCACGAGGGCGCCGAACAGGCCATGGCCAACTGGGCCGAACACAACGGCTGCGACCCCGAGCCCGAGGTGACCGAGATCAGCCCCGAGGTGATCCGCACCACCTGGGCTGGGTGCGAGGCCGACACCGTGTTCTTCCACATCGTCGGGGGCGGCCACACCTGGCCGGGCCGGCCGGTGGCCGGCATGGAAGCGGTGTTCGGCACCACCAACATGGACATCGACGCCACCAAGTTGATGTTCGACTTCTTCTTCGACCACCAACTCGTGCCGTGACCCGAATCGCACCGGGCGACACCGCGGTGCTACCCACCCGTCGGGTCACCTTCGAATACCCCGACGACATGCATCCCATGTGGGTCCCCCACATGCCGGAGTTCTCGGCGGCGGCCAACGCCATCTCGCTGGGGATGCCCTACGCCGAGCCGCTGTTCATCCGGGCCATGCGGTCGACCTTCGACCGGATCGACCCCGAGCTGCGCGCCCGCTCGGAGTCCTACATCCGCCAGGAGACCGGGCACCACACCCAGCACAAGAAGTTCAACGACATCGTGGTCGCCCACTACCCGGCGGTCCGCCACGTGCAGAAGCTGATGGCGATCAACGACCGGTGGGTGTGGCGGCGCAGCCCTCGCTTCCGGGTCGCCTACGCGGCGGCGGGCGAGACCATCTCCTACGGAGTGGCCCGCTGGACCGAAGCACACCTCGGCGAACTCATGGATCGAGCCGAGCCCGTGGCGGCCACCTTGTTCTGCTGGCATCTGGCCGAGGAGATCGAACACAAGTCGAACACCTACGACGTGTTCGAAGCCACCGACGGGTCGAGGCTCCGCTACGCCCTCGCCGCCGCGGTCGGACTGGCCACCATCGCGACGTTCACCTTCATCGGCGCCCTCGTGCAGCTCTGGAGCGAGCGACGGCTGCACAACCCCCTCACCTGGTTCCGCCTGGCCCGCCTGTCGGTGTCGATGGCCTTCGTGCTGGTGCCGACCCTGGTGATCTCGGCCCTGCCCGGCCACCACCCCCGCGACTTCACCGACCCGATCTACCTACCCCAATGGCTGAAGCTCTACGACCCGGCCACCGCGACCATGCCCCTGTGGGGCTCGCTCCCCGACGGGCTGACGGACTGAACCGATCAGAGCCAGGCGCCGGGTAACGCGACATCGGACTCGATCTCGACCACCTTGGACCGCCCGTGCAGGCCCTGGCGGATCTTCACATCCCGGGCCGGAACCCCGAACGAGGCCGCTACGAACCGGATCAGTTCGGCGTTGGCCTTGCCGTCATTGGGCGGTGCCGCCACCTTCACCTT
Source organism: Acidimicrobiales bacterium (assembly GCA_020439505.1). Taxonomy (GTDB): domain Bacteria; phylum Actinomycetota; class Acidimicrobiia; order Acidimicrobiales; family Iamiaceae; genus Aquihabitans. Next base: position 4,442 of record JAGQSO010000179.1, on the reverse strand, counting down.
GAGTTGTTCACCCACCGGTCCGGCGACCTCGGTCCGCCGCGAGCCGGGAACCACCCGCAACGACAACCGCCACCCCGTGGTCCCCGCGGTCGCCCAGACCGGCGAACTGACCTGATCCGTCTCCACCCGACCAGCATGGACCACGGCGCCCCGCCACACCGGCCCCACGTTCCACGTCTCGGGCACCACTACCGACGCCGAGGCACGGGCTCCGTGTGAGACTGACGCCCACCAGAGCCGATCGCGCCCCGCGGATCGGCACCGACCGGCCACCCCACCGAGAGGCGACGCGACGATGGCGAACCAGGACCCCCACGAAGAGCTGCGGGAAGGGGTCCGAAGGATCTGCGCCGATTTCCCCGACGAGTACTGGCGCCGGTGCGAGAACGACCACGAGTTCCCGTGGGCGTTCTACGAGGCGGTGGCGGCCGGGGGCTGGGTCGGTATCGCCGTACCCGAGGCCTACGGCGGCGGCGGAGCCGGGATCACCGAGGCGTCGATCCTGCTGGAGGAGATCGCGGCATCGGGGGCGTGCCTCAACGGATGCTCTGCCATCCACCTCTCGGTGTTCGGCATGAACCCGGTGGCCAAGCACGGCACCGAATCCATGAAGCAGGCGTACCTACCGCGGGTGGCCACCGGCGAGTTGCACGTCTCGTTCGGGGTGACCGAGCCCGATGCCGGCACCGACACCACCAACATCGCCACCCGTGCCACCAAGGTGGACGGCGGCTACCTCATCCGGGGTCGCAAGATCTGGAACACCAAGGGTCACATTGCCGACAAGTGCCTCCTGCTGGCCCGGACGACCCCACGCGAAGAGGTGGCGCGCCGCAGTCATGGCATGACGTTGTTCCTGGTCGACATGAAGGTGCCCGGCGTCGAGGTCACGCCGATCCCCAAGCTGGGTCGGAACGCCGTGGCGTCGTGCGAGGTGTCCTTCGACGACGTGTTCGTCGCCGAAGAGGACCGTCTGGGGGAGGAAGGCGAGGGCTTCAATCTGCTGTTGGACGGCCTGAACCCCGAACGGATCCTGCTGGCGGGCGAGGCGCTCGGCATCGGGCGTGCCTCCATCTCCAAGGCGGTCGCCTACGCGAACGAGCGGGTGGTGTTCGGCCGACCGATCGGCCAGAACCAGGGGATCTCCTTCCCCCTCGCGGATGCCCACATGCGCCTACGCGCCGCTGAGCTGATGGTGCGCGACGCCAGCGCCCGCTACGACGCCGGCCTCCCATGCGGAGCCGAGGCCAACGCCGCCAAGTACCTGGCCGCCGAGGCGGCCTACGACGCGGCTGACCGGGCCGTCCAGACCCTGGGCGGCATGGGCTACGCCACCGAGTACGACGTGGAGCGGTACTGGCGCGAGACCCGCCTGATCAAGATCGCACCGATCTCCCAGGAGATGATCCTGAACTACACCGCCGAACACGTCCTGGGTCTCCCCCGCTCCTACTGACGCGAGCCAGCCGACACGCCGTCCGATCAGCGACCGACCACGGTGATCGACCAGCGTGGCCTGGGTGTTCGCGTGAGCTACCCGTCGCCGGGCTCGGTGAGCATCTCAACTCCTCGCCGGTGATGGCCGGAGCATGGCGGGATGGAGCAGGTCGGCGGTACCAGGCCGGTAGAGCTGTGCCGGGCGTCCCCCCTGCCGCGTCGTGGTTTTGCCGGTCGACTCCACGAAGCCCTCAGTGCCGGTGACCTTGCGATGGAAGTTCCGGGGGTCCAGTTCGGTACCCCACACCGCCTCGTAGACCTGGCGAAGCTCGTTGATGGTGAACATCTCCGGGCAGAACGCCGTTGCGAGAGGTGAGTACTCGAGCTTGGCCCGGGCGCGTTCCACCCCGTCGGAGAGGATCTGGTGGTGGTCGAACGCCAGCTTTCGAGGCGAGGCCAACAATGCTGCGGTCGGCATCCAGCGTGCTGCTGCCGCGTCTGATCCCGCCACCGGCGTGGTGAGATCAGGCAAGAGGGCCAGGTGGGCCACAGCCAGCACCCGACCACGCGGGTCGCGGGTAGGGCTGCCGTAGGTGCCGAGTTGTTCCAGATGGAAGCGCACGCCGAGGACGCCGGTCTCCTCGGCTAGCTCGCGCTCGGCGGCGTCGAGCAGGTCCTCGTCCTCCAGGACGAACCCGCCCGGTAACGCCAGTCGCCCTTTGAACGGCTCGGTGCCTCGCTCGATGACAAGAACCTGTAGCTGACCGTCGCGAACGGTGAGGACCACGAGGTCAACCGCAACGGCAAACGGAAACGGATCCGGATCCACCTGCTCGATCATAATCGTCACCTTGACGAAAAGTACGGATAGGTTTATCGTCGAGATGACGATAAGGAGGTCTGATCATGGCAGACATCACGCAGTACCCGTTCTTCCACCATCTCAGGGCCGATACGACGGCCTATGTCCAGCATCTTCACAACGGTCGCGTGAAGCACGCCGGACCGGGTCTGGCATTCTGGTTCCGGCCCCGAACGGCGGCGCTGGCCGAAATCCCCCTCGATGACCGTGACCAAGCCCTGCTCTTCCATGCCCGCACCGCCGACTTCCAAGACGTCACGGTGCAGATGACGGTCACCTACCGGGTCACCGAACCCGCCGTCGCGGCAACAAGGATCGACTTCGGCATCGCGCCGGAGACGGGCCAGTGGAACGCCAACCCCTTGGATACCTTGGGGGGCCTTCTGACCGAACTGGCCCAACAGCCGGCGCTCGAACAGCTCGCCGGCATGGATATGGCCGACGCCCTCGCCCGTGGAATCGGGCCGGTCCGGGACCGGGTCGCCGCCGCGCTTGCTGACGACGTGCGCCTCGCCGAACGCGGTCTTGCGGTCACCGACGTGCGGGTGGTCGCGATCCGCACCGACCCTGAGCTCGAGCGGGCGTTACAGACCGACACCCGTGAACGTGTCCAACAAGAAGCCGACCGGGCCACCTTCGAACGTCGAGCCTTGGCGGTCGAGAGCGAACGGGCCATCGCCGAGAACGAGCTGAAGAACCAGATCGAGCTGGCGCGGCGAGAAGAGGACCTCGTCACCCAGCGCGGGCAGAACGAACGTCGGCGTGCCACCGAGAAAGCGGCCGCCGACCGGATCACAACCGAAGCGACAGCGCAACAGCGTCGCCTCTTGGCCGACGCGACCGCCGACACCACGCGCCTCGTCGGCCAGGCCGAGGCCGATGCAGAGGCCGCCAAGCTGGCCGCCTACCGCGAGTTGGAGCAGGCCACCCTGCTCGGCCTGGCCCTCAAGGAGCTCGCCGGCAACCTGCCAAACATCGGCAATCTGACGGTGACGCCCGACCTGCTCACCCCGGTACTCACCCGCTTTGCGAACCCTGATCCCGCTCCCGTCGCCGAGGAGGACACATGAGCCTTCAGCCCCGTGCCGTGGTGGTCCATCGCCGTTGCGAATACGACGAATTGCTCGCACGGCACGGGACACGCCAACAGGCAGCCTTCTTCCTGGAAACCCGAGGACGGAGCCTCGACGATGTCGTCGCACAGCGCGATGCCCTCGACTCGGCTGTTCAGGTGACCACCTCCGCGATCCCGGCGGACTGGCGACGGGCCGAGGTCGAGCGCGCCGACCTCGCCCGGTTCGTCTTCGGACCCGAGGACGTCATCGTCGTCATTGGCCAAGACGGCTTGGTCGCCAACGTGGCCAAGTACCTCGACGGCCAACCTGTCGTCGGCATCAACCCCGAACCCGATCGAAACCCGGGGATCCTCGTGCCCCATCGCCCCCAGGCGGCGGCCGCGCTTCTTCAGGTGTGCACTCACGAGCCACGAGTCCAGGAGCGCACCATGGTCGAGGCCGTGACCGACGACGGCCAGACCCTCAGTGCCCTCAACGAGGTCTACATCGGCCACGCGTCGCACCAGTCGTCCCGCTACCAACTCGAGGCCCCCGACGGCCGGCGAGAGCGACAGTCGTCGTCCGGCGTTCTCGTCGGAACCGGCACCGGAGCGACGGGATGGCTCCGGTCCGCGTGGCAGGAACGACGAAGCGCTCTGAGGCTTCCCGAACCCACCGACCCCACGCTGTGCTGGTTCGTCCGCGAGGCCTGGCCCTCACCTGCGACCGGCACCGACCTCACCGAGGGATCGATCACCCAGGGCGAGACGCTGACCCTCCTGGCCGAGACCGATCAACTCGTGTGCTTCGGCGACGGCATCGAGGCCGACGCAATCTCGCTCGCATGGGGGCAACGCCTCACCATCCACAAGGCGAGCCGCCGCCTCCGACTCGTCCAAGCCTGAGAACCGGTGCGGCCGCCCGAGCCCCGCAAGCTCGAACGCATGCTAAGCCTCGGCTTCCAACTCGTTCACGGCGTCGAGACGCGCGTCGATGGCGGAGTCCTAGACGTCGACTGATCCGTAGACAGCGTCGAAGATGGCGGGGGCTTCGTAGACGCGCCGGCGGGCGCGGCCCGTCGTCTCTCG
>JAGQSO010000178.1 GCA_020439505.1 Acidimicrobiales bacterium | reverse complement strand
GAATCTGCATGACGCGCAGGGGGTCGGGGGTTCGACTCCCTCATCGCCCACCACGACTGGCCTGCGGAACCCTCCGCAGGCCAGCGTCGTTTTCAGCCGATACCGACCTAGTGCCACCCGGTCGTGAGCGGCCCGAGGTTGTGGTCGGTATCTTCGACGCGTGGGAAACGATCTTGACGAAGGCCCCTTCTTCCATGGAACGGTTGCAGCTCTGGCTTCTGGTGATTTGTTGAGAGCTGGATTTCGGTCCAATTACCGACCCGAGATCGTGATGAACCACGTCTACTTCACCGCCCTGGTCGACGGTGCAGGGTTGGCGGCGGAGCTGGCCGGTGAGCTGACGGGCGGAGTCCCACACGTCTACCGCGTGGAGCCGACCGGCGAGTTCGAGAACGACCCCAACGTGACCGACAAGAAGTTCCCGGGTAACCCCACGCGATCGTTCCGAACCCGTGAGCCGTTGCGCGTCATCGAGGAGATCTACGACTGGACCCGCCAGACCCCCGAAGCCCTCCAGATGTGGCGCGAGCGTCTGGCCGTTCTGCGCGACACCAACGCTGAGATCATCAACTAACCGGTGACCACCACGGGCGATTCGGGAATCACTCGGCGCAGGTTGCTTATGGGCGCTGCTGCGGGAGCAGCGGCGATCGGCGCGGCCGGTGTGCTGGTCGAGCAGGGAACCACAACTGAGGCCTGGAACGGCTCGCAGGTTCGCGGTCCACCAGAGCGTGGGACGGGGTTGACGCTGGGGTCGTCAGTAGCCTGCCAAACGCACGTACGTGTCTTACCGTTACACTCGTACGTGTGGCTATCACTGCTTCCAAGCTGCGCGAGAACGTGTACCGGATTCTCGATGAAGTGCTCGCCACCGGTCAGCCGGTGGAGATCGTTCGTGGAGGACGAACCCTGCGGATCGTTCCCGATGAGGAACCCACCTCACGGCTTGAACGGGTGAGGGTGCTTGGGACCCTCAGCGGGGACCCTGACGACATCGTCCACATCGACTGGTCAGACGATTGGCGACCCTGACACACCTGGACACCCACGTCGTGGTGTGGCTCGTAACCGGTGAGCACGCACGACTGTCCGAAAGCGCCAGGGCCATGATCGAACAGGATCGTTTGGAGATCTCACCAATGGTCGGACTCGAACTCACCTACCTGTGCGAGATCGGCCGGCTGGCTATCGAGCCGGATGCGATCCTGTCGGAGCTGCGCAGGTCGATCGACCTCCGTGAGTGCGACGAGCCGTTCGGGACCGTAGTTTCGCTTGCCCGCGGCCTCTCGTGGACCCGCGACCCGTTTGACCGGCTCATCGTTGCTCAGGCGGTGGCGGCAGGTGCGCGCCTGGTCACCCGAGACGTCACGATTCGGGAGAACTTCTCCTACGCCACCTGGTGACGGCATTCGACCGCCGGTCTCCGCCGCTGTCGCCGGGCGGTTCGACCGGCAGCGACGAGGGTGCCGATGGCGAGACCGAAGGCGGCACCCAAGCTGAGTCGGGCCACGGGACCCGACAGGGTGGTGGGAAGTTGCGAGTGGGTGAGGAAGGTGCCGTGGGTGAGCGCCAGGACCAATGCCACTCCGACGATGCCGGTGGTCGTGGCTGCCACTCGGCGGGGGTTCCCCCTCGGTAGTACCAGCCCGACGACGAGGCTGCACCCGGGAAGCAAGAGGGCGACCGAAGCCGGGCTGGGTGGGTTGGCGACGGCAGCGGAACTCCCGATCACGTGGGCGAAGCCGATGGCGAGCACGGCGAGTCCGGTGAGGCGCAGTCCGAGGACGGTCGACGCGGTCAGTGCCGCAGCCACTCCGACGGCGACCGCTACCAGAAGAGGGGTGATCGGCGATGGTGCGGGGATCCAGGTGAGTTGCCCGACGACTTGGGTTCGGTGGTCATCGACCGAGAGCGGTACCTCCCAGCGGTCGTAGATCACGTGGTGGTCACGGGGAGACTCGGCCACCATCGGGGGAGGCGAACCTCCCATCCAGTGCGTTCGGTGGTCGTGCCAGGCCACCTGACGGTCGGCCGACAGGTGGACCCAATCGGGTGCCGCCGAGGCGTCAGCGGTGGCCGGTACCGACGTCGACGCTGTGTTGGTCGTGTTCAGGTAGGTCGCTGGCGACCGGCGGTTCCGGAACAGACCCTCGGGTCCGATCATCAGGTACGGCTCGTCCTCGTAGCCCATGACGGTGACGGTGCGATCCGACACGTTGGTCAACGTCAGGCGCCCATCGGCGTCGACCTTCACCGACACACCCACCGCGGGGTGGGCTCCACTGGTGATCGTGGTCTGCCAGTTGGTCGGCTCGGGATCGCCAGGGCTGACCCCGTGGGCGTGGGCGGGGGTGGCCGCCGCGAAGATCAGGAGACTGACCAGCGCGGCGACGCCACCCTCGATCCACTTCATGGGAGACGACCCGGAAGGTCGTGATCTCCTATGGGGCTACAACGACATGGGATGCCGTGGGGCATGCCCTAGACCCCGACGGGTTTGGCCTCGCGCTGGACGATGGTTGGGGTGTCCTTGGCGATCGAGCGGTCCAGGAAGAGGCCCATCATCGTTCCGATCACCACCCACAGGAGAGCCAGGCCGGCGAAGGTCTGGGTGCGGAAGTGCCAGACCATGGTCGTGTACACGTCAGGGCGGAGCTTGGTGGTGGAGATGGCCATGGGCATCCCTCGCAGGTCGGTGCCCTGGTCGACGGTGTCGAGGTCGAGTGGCTCGGCAGGGTCCTGCGGGTTGCGGATCGACTCATTGCCGGTCTGGCGCGCCACCTTCAAGACTTGATCGAGGACGACAGCCGGAGCGTCATCGGCGATCTGCAGCGCCGGGGTGGCATCGTTGTCGGGCGGTTCGATCGGGTCGGGGCTCTTCGGGAACAGCACCCAGATGAGCGAGAGCGCCACGACGAACGCGCCTCCGACGGCAATGAACCGTGGCGCGCCGACCATGCCTCGCTCGGTGACCTGACCCCACAGCCGGAACGTGAGAGCCACCAGGGCGATACCCGCCACCATCAGCAGCAGATACCAGAACGTGCGCTGGTTGATCGTTTCGGGGTTGCCAACGGTGGGTGGGTTGGGCGGATATTTGAGCCCTGGGATCACCACGGTCGCCACAAACGCGGCCGCGGCGACCCGAATCGATCGCCCGAACTCGGACTCGGCACGGATCCGATGGTGGACGAGGGCCAGACCTACGGCGAAAATCGCGCCGACGGCGGTTCCGAAGATGATGGCCGCGAGCATGCCGCCCCAGGTCTGGGTCGACCGAGCGAACATCGCTGCTTCCCCGGGCGGGGACCCGAGGTGAGAGATGTCTTCGAAGTTGATGGCCTTACCGATCTGGGTCTCGGTGACCAGCCGGATGAAGAGCGCGGTGCAGAGGCCTCCGATGGCACCCGCTGCCAAGCCGCGCGAAAAGAAGGACTTGAAGCTGATGTTCATGATGTGACGCTCAGGTCAGTGGCAGGGGAAGCCGAGAGCGTGGCGCCCGTCGTGGAAGAACTCGTGGACGGTCATCCACGAGCTCACCAGGAGGCCGTTCTCTTGGAGTACGACATAGGCGAGCATCATCGCCACAACAGCGACGGCAAAGGCCCACGTAGGGACCTGGATCGGAACGCCGATCGGGCGGACAGCGGTGGTAGCGGTCATCTGGATAACTCCATCACTCGTGGTCTATTGGTGCTGAAGCAGGTCTCCTGGCTCCCAGATCACCGCTCCCGCCGCCTTCCCAGACCCGAAGGTCCAGTGGCTTGGTGGCGTTTGCTCCCTGGTCACAGTGGCGAGGACCGCACCGGATTTTCACCGGACTTCCCTGCATTCGTCGCCCAGCTTCGCACACGTTCCCTTCGAGTGCAGCATGGAGGTCAGATTTAGGGCTTTCTCACCACTCCCTTCTCCGGTCGTTCGAAGCCTCGGCAGATGGCCGGACGATGGCCGCGTTCACGTGGAGCCTGATCCCATCAGATCTACCAGGGGGCATCGTCCCGGTATGAGGTGGACGTCGACGGATTCGCTCGGTGACCGACTCTGCCTGGCCCTCGGGCACCGACTCGGGTTGGCGGTCCTTACCGCCGATCGATCGTGGGGAGAGAACGAGGAAATCCGCCAGATCCGCTGACGATGGGAAGTGGTCCCTGCCCGGTGACTTGTCTGGGGTCACGGTCCTGGCATGGCCTTGCCGGGGTCAGTTGGGCTGGTCAGGGTCATCGTCGGGGTTGGCGGCGGATCTGCGGGCAGTTGGGCGCCTGCGGCCGGGGCGTTGGTGGTTGTGGCGGGGGCACAGGAGGCGGCCGTTGTCGATGCTGGTGGTGCCGCCGTCGCTGTGTTCGGTGATGTGGTCGACGTGGCAGTACTCGGCGGGTACGTCGCAGGTGGGGTGTTGGCAGTGGCGGTCTCTGATCTCGACCGCTCGACGCCATCCGCCGGTGAAGAACCGTTGCGGGCTGGTGATGTTGACGGGTTGACCGGTGGGGGAGAACACGATTCGCTCGAAGTCGGCTTGGAAGAGGAGTTTGGCGACCTCGAGGCGGTTGAGGACCAGGCCGTTGAAGGTTTCTCGGATCGGGCCGAACAGTTCGCCGGCCGACACGACCACGGTGATTAGAGGTCGTGGTCGTTGGCCATCGGCCGGAGCGGTGGCGGCGCGGGTGGCCATTTCGACCAGGGCGTCTGCGTTGCGTTGGGCAGCGGTACGGAGCTGTTGGGCGGCGTGCACGACGTCGGCGGGGTCGGCGTCGGGGCCGAGTTGGGTGCGGGCGGCGGCTAGGTCGGCTTCCCACAGTTCTTGGTTGATGCGCTCCCAGGTGTCGGCGACGATCTGGCCCGACACCTTGTCGAGGCTGCCGAGGAGTTCCCAGCGGTTGCCGACCTGGATGGCGCGGGCGTTTCGGTGGGCGCGTTCCTTCTTGTCCCGTCGGTCGAGGTCGTCGGGGTTGGTGGGGTCGCTATGGGCATCGTCGGATGCGGTTTCGAACATGGCGACGGCTCGTTCGAAGATCGCCCAGTCGCCGTTGGCGGCGACGGTGACGAGGTGTTCCTCGACGGCGGCGAAGTCGGCGGCGCGTTCGGGGGTGGCAGCGCGGGTGAGTCGTTCGACGTGGTCGGTCGAGATGTCCCCTGCCTGCCACGCCGCTGACACCAGGGGCATGGAACGGGTGGAGCGGGCGGTGTGCAAGGCACGGTTGGTGGTCTGGCGGCGACAGCCGACGTCTCGGGCGAGCCGGGCCCCGGGGGCTTTGGATCCGTCGTTGGCCCACAACACGCGTGCGTCCCAGCGGGCCGCGAACCCGGAGGTTGCCGCGTCGAGGAGAGACCGGAATCGCATCAGTTCGACAACGGTCTCGGTCAGCGTCTGGTCGTCGAGGCCTTCGGGCCCGGTCAGGGTGTCGAGAGCCTCGGCGAGATCAGCTACCAGCCCACCGATCGGCCCGGTGACCCGCTCACCCCGGTCCCACAGTCCCCGCCCATGTCCAGGGCCAGGGGTAGGGGTAGGGGTAGGGCTAGGGCTAGGGCCAGCGTTCTTCCCGCCCGGGTCGCTGGCGCGTTCATGGTCCGTGCTCCAGTCGTTATGGCCCGGATTCCACCCGTCCGGGTCGCGGTGCTCGTGGCCTTGGTGGTCCATGATTCCATGATCCCCACCCCCAGTGACAAAAAGCAGTGAAACAACAGGATCAGCCACAAGAAATCCGCACATTCACCAACAGTGGCCAAAAGGCGACCCGTCGTGGGTGTGCCGCCGTCGACAGGCGCGAGCCGGTGACGCCCAAGACCGGCGGTCATGAGGTCGTTGCTTCGAGACCTGGTTCAGGCGGGAGGCCCGCCAGGGTGTCGGCCAATTCGCGTGGGGCGTGACTCGACACACCGGATATGACGAGGCGCATTGCTTTACGGCTGTTACCCCCTGAGGTTGTTCCCACTGGCTGTCCGACCCGGGCCATCGAGCGAAGCAGCGCCCTCCGCAACGCGGTCAGATCCTCTACGTCGTGAAGGTGGATCGGGTAGCCGGCGATGGCGTGGGGGCTGAGTCTGCGGTCGGCCAACGAGAGCGTAGAGACCCTGGTGCTGTCCACGTATGCGTCCTCGATCACGATGCCCAGGTCACGCATTCGTGCAAGAACCACGTCGACTCCAGCCACGTAGTCCGTGTTCCGAGCTACACGGCTCGAGGCGCCTCCGCCGGCTGATGCGAAGTAGACCGCCGTAGGGACGCCGTCCACATCCTCGAGGGTGAAGGTGGCGTCCAGTGGTGTTCCGAACAGGTCCAGCGGTTTACGTTGCTCCCCGGGGCGACGGGTGGAGCGAGACTCCAGGTATCGGTGCAGGCGGTAATCGACCAGCTCGGTGATCATGGCGGTGAGGGTCGGCCACAGATGGTCGGTCACCTGGGGCACGAGGGCGACTCGTTCGTCGTTAAAGGAGAAGAACGGTTCCTCGCGGCCCTGGGGTGTCCGGGTCAGCGCCGCGATTGGGTTCTTGCGCCAATAGGCCTGCCACTCGGCCGTAGTCGGCCGGAGTGGAGTGGCGAAGGCGGCATCGGTCAGGTCCTGGCGGAGCCGTGCGTCACGGTCGATCGCCCAGCGCGAAGCCAGGGCGAGGTCAGCCAGATCCATGCCGTCGCGCAGCGAATCGTTGTCGGTCAGGACCCGGAGGGTGATCAGCTTGAAGCACTTCGTGTAGCTGCCGTGTTCCACGTAGGCGAGCAGGTCTGGTACCGCGGCCAGGACCGCAGCCTCCTCGTCGGACAGCTCGCCGAGGGTTCCGAGGCCACCGAACCAACCACCCATTGACTTCAGGTCGTGGGCCGTGCCGGTGGCGAGTGTCAGTTCGAGGGCTGTGGGGCGACGGTCGCCGTGGAGGGAGCGCCAGGCGTCGAGGGTGGCCTGGAGTCGATCCTGGGGGCGGTCCCGGGCGGTCAGGGTCCGCAACATGTCGACCACCTCAGTGTCGACGATGATCGAACACCCCTCCGGCAGGGTGGTCATCTCCGAGCCCAACACCTCCACTGCTTCGCGGTTCGTTGCCGGCTGCGCACCGGCCATCCCTGCCAACAGGTGGGCCTTGAGGAGGAACGACCGATGGTTGCCCACCAGGTCGAGCACATCCAGGCGCTCCTTGCCCGGAGAGAGACGTAGTCCCCGGCCGATCTGTTGGAGGAAGACCACCGGCGATTCGGTCGGGCGCAGCAGCATGACCACATCGAGGTCGGGGATGTCCACCCCCTCGTTGAACAGGTCGACGGTGAACAGCACCCGGACCTGACCGGCGCGGAACCGCTCCAGGGTCTCGGCTCGCGGAGCCGAGTCGGGCCCGGAGTGCACGGCCAGGGCATCCACCCCGTGCGCGTTGTAGAAGTCGGCCATGTACTGGGCGTGGGTGATCGAGCAACAGAACCCAATGGCACGGCGACTGTTACCGCCAAGCTTGAGCCATTCGTCGAAGACCTGATGGGCCCGCTGCTCGGTCTCGAGTCTAAGGGTCAACTCGGCCGGATCGAACCGTTGGCTCCGCCAGGGGATCTGCTCGTAGTCAGCCACGTCACGGATGGCGCGGTAGATGAATGGGCTGAGGAGGTTCCGGTGGATGCCTTCGGTCAGCCCGCATTCGTAGACCAGGTTGTCCGAACACAGCGCCATGAGGTCGGCGGAATCGGTGCGATCGGGCGTGGCGGTCAGTCCGAGCAGGAACCGGGGTCGGAGATGACCGATGGTTCGTCGGTAGGTGGGAGCATCGGCGTGATGGAACTCATCGACGACCACGTAATCGAAGGTCTCGGCATCGATGTTGTCGAGGTTGCGGTGGAGTGACTGGATGCTGGCGAACACCACGTCACCGCTCATGTCCTGCTCCTCCCCGGTGAACAGGGTGAGGGAACGGGTGGGCATGATGCGGCGGTAGACGTCGCGGGCCTGAAGGAGGATCTCCTTGCGGTGGGCAACGAACAACGTCCGTCTGAACTCGGGCCGCGTCGAATCGAATGCGGCCAGCCAGGTCTTGCCTAGGCCGGTAGCCAGCACCACCAGCCCGGCGGTGTTCCCCTCGATTCGGGTGGCGGTCAGAGCAGCGAGGGCTTCGGCCTGCACCGCAGTCGGGCGTGGTGAGGAGTCTGAACCCGAGGTTGGCAAGACGCCGGTGTCGCCGGGTGACGTGGTGGCCAAGCCGGGGCGGACGCCCCGCCCGTCCGGCCCGTCCGGCCCGTCATGATCGGCGCGTTCGTCAGGTTCGGGTGATGGCGCCGGGGACGCGGCTTCGACCCACCACATGGGTGAGAGGAGGCGCCGCTGGTCGTAGGACCGCAGCCAGTCGGTGGTCACAGTGGTGGCTCTTGGGTCTGCCCACAACGCGTCGAACTCGTCGTGGAGGGAGTCGAGGCGGTGAACCATCAGGTTCCACTCGATTCCGAGCTCCAGACCGGATCGGCTCAGGTTGCTGCTCCCGACCAGAGCGACCCCTTCGGCCGAGCGCGATGACGAGAACAGGTAGGCCTTGGGATGGAAGTTGGTGGCCGGATCCGAGAACACCTTCACGTCGAGGGTCCCGCCTTCGGGGGTGGTCCCAACCCGGTCGACAAAGAAGCCCAGGGCTGCGGTGTCGGTGATGTGCAGATAGTCGGTGGTGAGGACCCTGATCCGAGCTCCACGAGCCAGCGCTTCATCCACGTGGGCGGCGAGGAGATCCACGCCCGAGCGCATGAGGAAGCTCACCAGCAGGTCGATTCGGTCGAAGTCGGTCCGGGCCAGGCTTCGAACCAGTTCGACGCGCATCTGACCTTCCGACGGGGTGACCAGCCGAGGCGGCGGCGACGGCGACGGTGTCGCTGACGCGGCCGAGATCGCAGCAGGGCCAGGTGCCTGCGGGTCGGTCCGTCTCAGGTAGTTGCCGAGGTGGGGGATGACGTGGCGGACGCCGCCCCGGGGATCGTCCATGTCGCGCTGGTAGCGGGGAATCACATGTACGTGGAGGTGGAACACCGTCTGGCCTGCCGCCTCACCAGCGTTGAACCCGACGTTGTAGCCGTCGGGCCGGTGCGACTCATCGAGTTGGGCCTTGACCTCCTCGACCAGATCGAGCACTGCCAACTTCTCGGCCGGCGTCGCGTCCCACCAGTCCGACACCAGCCGCCGGGTGACCACGAGCGTGTGACCCGGGCTGACCGGAAACCGGTCAGTGAACGCGAACGCCAATTCGTTGTGGGCGACCCACAGCCCCTCAGGAACGTCCAGAAACCCCCTCACCACCACCGAACCTACCCAACCGCCAACGCCGGTGGCGGGTGGCTCCTGCGTGAAGCCCGATCGCACCTGAGTGCGACCCACGAACCGATGATCGCCTGGCGACAAGGTATGGGGATCTCGAAGGTCTCACCGACGGTCAGGTTCTAGATCTGGCGCGATCGCACGTTGCTGAGCCTGCACCGCAGCAGGGCTGACTGAAGGGCTGATTGCATCGTCGACTGCATCGGCGGCGCATGAGATCTAAGAACCCAGGCCGGAATGGGGGGAACCACCCATGGTCACTGGGCGGGGGAGCGGACAGAGTGGTGCCATGCCACGACCAGACGGGGAAACGGCTGCGGCTTCGCCGTCGGGGGCGCCTCGAAAGCCGGTTCGGCGACGCACCTCCTGGGCGGGGAGGGTCGCCGCCGTCGTGCTGGTGCTGGTCAGCCCGGCGACGGCGTGGTGGATGACCGGTCCGGTCGCCAACAACGAGGTCGGGCCCGCTGCGGTATCCAACCCCGACGACTACGACTACATGGTCCGCGGGCCCGAGATCAGTCCCTGGGTGGAGAACGTGGTCGGCGGCACCGCGCTGGTTCTCGTGGTCCTGGCTGTACTGGGTCTGGCTGCGGAGGCCCGTCGGGGACGCTGGGACGGGCGTTGGTGGATGCCGGCGGGCGCGGCGGTGGCGGCCGGGGTCATCGTGGGCCTGACGGCCCGGGTGGTCACAGCCCCGGTGATCGGGGCGAACATCGGCGGTGGAATGATGATCCTGTTCGGGCTTCCCTTGGCCTTCGGGCTCCTGGTGGGTAGCGCCGTTTGGTCGGTTCGGATCCTGGTCACCACGTCGGCCGCCCTCTGAGGTCTGATGCTGTCCGCCCACTGTTGCCGCCCCTGGCCTGTGGGGCTCGTGCCCGAGGTGGCTTCTGGGGTCAGGCGGTTGAGCCCGGCCACACACCCTGGCGTTCCGTGAACCGATGATCGCTTGGCGACTACATGAGGACAGTGGATCGGCGATGATCCCCGCACGGGCTGGTTAGCTCGGTCTCGGAGGTCGACGGATCGCACTCGGCGGCATGGGT
>JAGQSO010000177.1 GCA_020439505.1 Acidimicrobiales bacterium | reverse complement strand
TTCGTTCCAGTGGCCGACACCGTCCTGGCGGCGTGGCGAGCCCGCGACGCGCTTCGAGCGGGCGATATCGCCCTGGCCAAACGCCACCTCACCGACCTGAGGCCACACGAACTGACCTTCGGGCCGTGGACCGAAGCCTCCCTGGCGGTACGGGGGCTCGAGTCGACGGCACGGGTGCTCGGGGACCTTCCTGCGCCGCTCACCCCCGTCGGTCGAGTTGGTTCGATGTTGGCTGGCGCCTCGATCGTCGAGGACGGCGACGAACGCCGACAGCAGGTCAGATCGGCGGTCGAGGCCGCCCGGGGGCATGACCTGGCAGGCGTCCTGGCCGAGGGACCCGCAGGCCTGGCTGAGTTGGTGCTCGAGGCAGTTGATGACCTCTGGCCCGACGCCCGCCTCCGCACGACCACGGCGACCGACACCGCCCATCGGCCCGAGTTGTCAGCCCGTGAGCGTCAGATACTCGGCTTGCTGGATGGACCGCTGACCGTCAAGGAGATCAGCGAAGGGGTGTACCTATCGCCCCACACGACCAAGTGGTACCTGTCGCGCATCTACCGCAAACTCGGTGCCGACTCCAGGGCCGACGCGGTGGAGCGGGCCCGGCAACTCGGCTGGACATCTTGAGCCCGACGTTGGCCACCGTGCCGCCGGTGCTCGGCCACCTCTCGACCACCGAGTAATTCGATCCCCTGCTGGAGCGGATCATCGCCTGGATGACCGTCACGCCGATCGCCAACGCTCACCGGGGGATCAGAAGACCACGGTCTTGTGCCCGTACACCAGGATCCGATGCTCAAGGTGGGCTCTCACCGCTCGGGCCAGAACGGTGGTCTCCAGGTCTCGTCCGGCACGGGTGAGTCGGGCCACGTCGTCTCGGTGGGTGACTCGGGTCGTCTCCTGGTCGATGATCGGACCCTCGTCGAGGTCGTCGGTGGCGTAGTGGGCGGTGGCCCCGATCAGCTTGACCCCTCGATCGTGGGCCTGTCGGTAAGGGTTGGCCCCCACGAAGGCCGGCAGGAAGGAGTGGTGGATGTTGATGACGCGGTTGGGGTGGGCGGCGATGAAGGCGGGGGAGAGGATCTGCATATAGCGCGCCAGCACCACCAGTTCGACTCCATGGTCGGCCAGGGCCGCCAGCACCTGGGCTTCCTGGTGGATCTTGCCACCCGGCTCGGACCCGACCGGTAGATGGATGTAGGGAACCTTGAGGCCCTCGCACAGTTCGCGGTGGTCGGGATGGTTGGAGATCACCACTCGCAAATCGGCGGGAAGCTCCCCGGCAGACCACCTGACCGCCAGGTCGGCCAGGCAGTGGGGCTGGCGAGAGGCCAGAACGGCCATGGCCGGGCGGTCCTCGGAGAAGCGGATGGCCAAATCCATCTGAAACGGTTTGGCTACCGCCTCACGGAAGGCATCCTCGATGTCCCAGCGGTCAAGTCCGAACCCGTCCAGGTCGAACTCGACGCGCTGGAAGAACACTCCGTCGACGGTGTCGACGTGCTGGTCGGCGTGGAGAACGTTGCCGCCATGACCGAGCAAGAAGTTGGCCACCGCGGCCACGATGCCCCGCCGATCGGGACATGACAGGAGAAGAACAGCCGTCGCCATGGCAATCTTCTACCCCCGGGACGCGCTGGGGTCTACCCAGGTGCGGTGGACCACCGGCACATCTCGTGACAGGCGCCACCGACCGCTCGGCGGCTATGGTGGTGCCGTCCACCTCCGGGTGGCAGGGCGTGGGCCTTGGCCCACGCTTCTTGTTTGTTCGGGACCCGTTCCGGGTCGATCACAGAGAGGAGAATCCCATGGACACCGCGACGCGCGTCCGAGAACTGGTGGCTCCCTCAGTCTCCGAAGCCGGTGCCGAGATTTACGACGTCGAGCTGGCCGGCGGCATCCTGCGGATCACCCTGGACAGACCCGACGGTGTGAGTATCGACCTGATCGCCGCTGTCACCCGCGCCGTGTCGCGCCTGCTCGACGAGGCCGATCCGATCGCCGGCGAATACACGCTAGAGGTGACCAGCCCCGGCCTGGAACGCCCGTTGCGCACCCCCGAGCATTTCGTCCGGGCCGTCGGCTCCACCGTCACCGTCAAGACCCGCGCCGGGGTACCGGGAGATCGACGGTTGAAGGGCGAGT
>JAGQSO010000176.1 GCA_020439505.1 Acidimicrobiales bacterium | reverse complement strand
CTCCCCAGTCATGGGGAAGGTTGCCGGTCACGGCACGGAAGGATCTGGCCGAGTGTCCAGGCGAGGATGAATGCTTCTTCTCGCCAGGCGTCGTAGCGGCCGCTAGGTCCACCGTGACCGGTGTCCATCTCGACGCGTAGGAGGACCGGACGTCGCTCGGCGTCGGGTCCCACCCCGTGGCCCTGCTCGCGCAGCCGGGCCACCCATTTGGTCGGTTCGTGGAAACCCACCCGGGGATCGTTCAGCCCGGCGGTGGCCAGCACCGCCGGATAGGTGACCTCGTCGGCCGGTTCGACGTTCTCATAGGGGCTGTAGGAAGCCAGCCACGAGTAGGCCTCCTCGTCGTTGAGGGGATCGCCCCACTCCTCGCGTTCGATCACCGTCAAGGGCAGAGAGGGGTCCAACATGGTGTTGAGGGGGTCGACGAAACCAACCTCGGCCACCACCGCCCGCCACAACTCCGGCGCCAGGTTGGTCGCCGCCCCCATCAACAGCCCACCGGCACTGCCCCCTCGAGCCGCCAGTCGGTCCGGGGTCGTCCATCCGCCGGCGATCAGGTGGCGGGCGCAGGCCACGAAGTCGTCGAAGGAGTTGTGCTTGGCGCCGAACTTGCCGTCCTCGTACCACTCACGACCCATCTCACCCCCGCCCCGGACGTGGGCGATGGCAAACACCACGCCCCGGTCCAGCAGGGACAGGCGGGCCACCGAGAACCATGGATCCATGCTCGCCTCGTAGGCGCCGTAGCCGTAGAGCAGACACGGCATCGGCTGGCCGGGCCGTCGTCGGTCGCGGCGCCACACCAGCGATATCGGCACCCGGGTTCCGTCGGCCGCTTGCGCCCAGTCCCGTGTCGACTCGTAGTCGTCGGGATCGAAGTCGCCCAGAACCGTCTGGCGTTTCAAGATCGTGCGGTCCCCGGTGGTGACGTCCAACTCGTAGAGGGTGGGTGGGGTGGTGAGCGACTGGTAGGTGAAGCGGTAGCGATCGGTGTCGAAGGTGGGGTTGGCCGACGGACCCGAGGTGGACACCGATTCGTCCACCGTTATCGGGCTCAGCTCGTCGGTCTGGGGATCGAGGAGCCACATGACGGTGGCGGCGTCGGCACGGCCGTGCACCACCAGATGCCGGGCAAATGCCTCGACCCCGTCGAGACGGCGTCCCGGTTGGTGGGCCACCACCTCACGCCACTCATCGGGCGGTGCCACCTCGGTGCCGACCAGGGGAGCGCACCACAGCGCAAAGTCCCGGGCCCCGCCGTGGTTGGACAAGACGTAGAGGCCGTCGCCCCGATGGGCCACCGAGTACTCGACGCCCTGCTCACGCGCCGTCACGACGCTCGGGGCCTTGACGGGGTCGTGGGCGTCGAGCAGCCAGCTCTCGGAGGTCACCGCGCTGGCCGACTCGATCACCGCCAGCGTCCCGCTGCGAGACAACCCCACCCCGACGTGGAAGCGTTCGTCGGACTCCCTGAACACCTCTAGGTCGTCGGCCGGGTCGGTGCCCACGCGATGGCGCACCACACGGTCGGGACGGTGGGCGTCATCGTGGAGGGTGTACCAACAGGTGGCGGAGTCGGCCGCCCACGCGAACCCGTAGCCGACCCCCTCGATGACCTCTCCCGACGCTTCGGCCGCTCGGCCCTCGGCCAGAGGTCGCAGATCCAGGAAGGTCAGCTCGAAAAGCTCGTCGCCGTCGGTGTCCACCCCGCACGCCAACCAGTTGCCGTCCGGGCTCACGTCGAGCACGCCGATGGACAGATGGCTGTGACCTTCGGCCAGCAGGTTCTGATCCAAGATGACCTGTTCGGATTCGTCGTCGCCTTCGGGTTGATGGGTGGCCGGGTCGTCGGGGCGACGGCAGTGGATGGGATAGGCCAGACCCTCGGTGGTCCGGACGTGGTACCACCAGGAGCCGTCACGCACCGGCACCGACATGTCGGTCTCCTCGGTGCGGGCACGGATCTCCTCGAAGATCTCCTCTCGCAGGGGTCCCTGTGACGAGGTGGCGTGGTCGGTCCAGGCGTTCTCGCGGTGGAGGTGGGCGATGGTGGCGGGATCCTTGTCGTCGGCCAGCCATGCCCACGGATCCTCGGTCCGCCGACCCCACACCTCCCGCATCGTCGGGCGGCGTTCGGGAATCGGGGGCTGTGGTTGGCTCTCGGTCACGGGGTGACGATACGGCGATACGGTCATCGCCATGCCCATCTACGCCCTCGGTCAGCAGGTTCCCGTCATCCACCCGTCGGCCTACGTCAGCCCCGACGCGGTGCTGATCGGGTCGGTCACCATCGGGGCCGAGTCATCGGTCTGGCCCGGCGCGGTGCTGCGGGGTGACGACGGTTCCATCGAGGTCGGGGACCGGACCTCGATCCAGGACGGGGCCGTTCTGCACACCACGCCGTTCTGGCCCACCGTCGTGGGCAACGAGGTGACCGTGGGACACATCGCCCACCTCGAGGCCTGCACCGTCGAGGACGGGGCGCTGATCGGATCGGGGGCCGTGGTGCTCCACCGGGCGGTCATCGGACGTCAGGCCCTGGTGGGCGCCGGAGCGGTGGTCAGTGGTGACACGGTCGTGCCGCCCCGGGCCATGGCGCTCGGAGTCCCGGCACGAATCCGTGAGGACGCGGTGGATACCGAGTACGTGCGCCACGGCATGGAGTCCTACGTCAAGCGGGCCGTCCGCTACCGCGAGGAACTTCGCCGGATCGACTGACCGACTCAGCGGTGGGAGAAGGCCGGCTCCACCGCCACGTCGGCGGTCTCGAGTTCGAAGAGGGTCACCGGCTCGTGGCCGCTGCGGCTACGAGCCCAGCGGGTCACCACCGGGTCGTCGCTCAGGATCACCACCTGGGACAGATCCGACAGCCGAACCAGGTGATCGAGCACGCTCGCCTTTTCGGGGAGGTCGAGACTGACGAACGCGTCGTCGATCAGCAGGGGCATCGTCTCCTCTGCCCCGTCCATCGCCGCGGTTCGGTTGCATCGTTCGGTCAGCCGGGCCTCGAGGTTCTCGGGGCGTTGCCGGCCCACGCCTTCCAGCCGGGCCTCGAGCTCGCGAACTTGACCCAGGCCGACCCGGTAGCGGTTCTCGATCGCCACCAGGTCCGGATCGGCGTTGACACCGATCAGCGCCGAGAGCTCCTGACGTTGGCGCTCCAGAATCGCCGGATCGGTTGGCTCGACCGTCAGGTCTTCGGTGTCGGTCCAACCGGGGCGCGAGGTACGGGACACGATCACCTCGAGCCTCGCGATCTCGGCTTCGAGTTCGGTGCGTTCTTCGACGGTGCGGTTGTCGGGCTGGGACTGGCGTGCACTGTTGACCGCCTGGATGGCCCGGTCGAGACGGGCGGGGAGTGCTCCGTCGGTGAACCCCAGACGGCCGAGGAGGGTCTCCAGTCGTTGGGCGGCGACGTCCTCCCGACCCCGCAGCGAAGCCAGCTTCACGGCGCTACGGGCAACTCGACCGGCCTCTATCCGCCGGTCGAGGGCGGAGGCCAGCTGTTCGGGGTCCAGGTCCGCCACCGAGGCGGGGGTGAACCCGAAGTGCTCCAGACCCCGCGACAGCGAGGAGCGGGCCGACCGTTCGGTCGCGGCCGCGCTCTCGGCTTGAACCCGGGCGTCGTCGCGGCGGCGGGCGACCGCCCGACCGTCGAGCGAGGCCGCCCTGGCCTTGACGTCGTCGGCGTGGGCGGTGAGGTCATCGGCCGACAGGGCGCCTGCGACCTCCTCCCACTTGACCTGGGCGATCACCCAGTTGTTGGCGACCTTCTCGAAGCGGGTCCGTTCGGTCGCGTTGGCGGCATCGTCGAGTCGACGCAGGTGCATGCCCAGCCACGACGTCACGCCCCTTCTGTCCAGAGCTGCCGCCTCCAGGGCCCCGGCGGCAGCCAGGACCCGGCGAGGGTCGATAACCAGCCAACGGATCAGGGCGGCGGCGCCGGCGAGTGAAGCCACAGTGAGGAACCACAGCCCGTTGACGGCGGCGAGGATGCTGGCCGCGACGAGGGCCGCAGCGGCGATGGCCCCCGGCCGAACCCTTTGGTCGACCTGGTGCTGGGCCCGTACGACCTCGAGGTGGGCGAGCTCCACCGCGCGTTCGGCATCGGTGTCCTCGGGGAATTCCTCCTCGGCCGCCGCGCTGACCCCGTGGTAGGCCTGGGCCGCCTGGGTGAGCCTGGCGTGGGCCGCCCACAGCCGGGTCTGGTCGAGGCGGGCAAAGGCTTCGACCAGCGGGTCGGTGTTCCTGGGGTGCGGGCGGGACACCTCGGTCAGTTCCGCCTCCGCGGCGCGGACCGCCTCCTGGGCGGCCCGCCAGGCGTCGAGGCGGGCCAGGAAGGTGGTCGGTGGCTGGTCGGGGGTGGCTGCGACCCGGGCCAGATCCTCGGAGGAGACCTGGGGCAACGGACGCATCCGGTCCTGCAACTCGGTGACCGATGCGGCCAGGTCGGCCCATTCGGATCCTGCGGCGCGCAGGGCGTCGACCGAAGCGAGGATCTTCTGGGCGGAAGCCCCGCTGGAACGCCTCGCGATGGCCAGTTCGGCGCGGAGCTCGTCCAGCTTGTTGCGGTTCTGCTGCCAACGCCACCGGGCCCGGTCGTCCTCGGTGGTGGCGAGCTGGGCGTCGAGGGCGGCCAGGTGGCGCCGCCCCCGATCCAGGGCGTCGGCCAGCTCCAAGGCCTGGACGTGTTCGGTGTGGTAGCCGGCGAGGGCTTCGCGGGCCGATTCGAGTTGGTGGGTGACGTGGGCGACGGTCTGGTCGAGGCCCAGCCCGAGGTCGGCGGCGGTGAGGGTCAACATGCCGGCCACCGCCGAAGGATCCCGGCCCAACAGGACCGCCGGTCCGGGGGCGGATAGGCCGGTGTCGGCGAAGGTGGCCCCGGTGCGGTCGGCGAAGATGCGGCGACCGTCTCGGTCGGTGAACACCACCGAGGCGTTGGAAAGGCGCCCGGTGAGAGCGTCGACGATGGTCTCGATCAGCTCGATCCGGTCGGGTGCACCCAGCCCGGCGAACACCGTGACGTGGGACCCGAACCTGAGACGGTCATCAACTCCAGCCCCGTAGAGGACCAATTGCTCGAGGCGCATCTACCTCTCCCTTTGTGACTCAGCGACCCCCCGCCGTGACTGATGACACTCTTTGTAACCCATCTGCACCGAAAAGGCGAGTAGATGATCGAATTTCATGGTTCTTTTGACCCACCGGGTGGGCAGGAAGGCCCATGCCGGGTCCTGGCGTCGGGAGCGCGGTCGACGGAGGTCAGGCGCCGCTGGCCAGCCAGGAGAACGCCGGAAGGTTCCTGGCCACGGCGAACACCACCAGGAACAACCCCGCGATCAGCGGCAGGGGAGGGTCGAAACGCCACCACCCGGGTCGGGGTCGCCCGAGGCTGAAGCCCAGCCACATCACCCAGCCGATCACCAGGAACGGGACCGACAAGGTGAACACGACGTTGTGATCGAGGGCGCTCGCCACGTCCAGCCGGGTCAGGGCGTGGACGGCGCGGAGAGACCCGCACAGCGGGCAGTCGAGGCCGGTCACGGCCTTCAGGGGACAGAGCGGGACGTTGCGCGAGTTGGGATCGACGACGGCGAGAAGAGCGGTACCGACCGAGGCGATCACGCCCACGGTGACCGGACCCGACCAGATCGTGGATTCGTCCTCGGCGGGGCGAGCCAGCTCGGTGGTACCCGACATACCCACCGAGGCTAGAGGCCTCGGTGTCCTTTGCCGGGCTCGGGAGTTGCCTGCGCTGCACGCGGTCCGGTTCTTGTGGGCCGCCTTCGGCGGACGATTTCTGGTTCCGTCGAACCCGGTCCTCACTTCGTTGCGGCGGTTCGACGGCGTTTCCCCCGTGGATCGCAAGCTCACCACAGGGAAAACGGTGGCCGCGGCACTAAAGCCTCGGTGGCCTTTGCCGGGCTCGGGAGTTCACTGCGCTGCACGCGGTCCGGATCTCGTCGGCCGCCTTCGGCGGACGATTCCTGGTTCCGTCGAACCCGGTCCTCACTTCGTTGCGGCGGTTCGACGGCGTTTCCCCCGTGGTTCGCGTGCTCACCACCGGGAAAACGGTGGCCGCGGCACTAACGCCTCGGTGTCCTTTGCCGGGCTCGGGAGTTCACTGCGCTGCGTTGGGGCCCTTGGTGGGGGGGCCGCCGGTACGGTGGCGACGGTAGGGGAAACAGGGAGATCGTCATCGCCGCCACCGAGCCCGCGACCAGAGCGGGATCCGAACCGACCGCCGAGGCTTCCGCCGTCGCCTCGGCCCGCGTCGGGTCCTCCGGTGTTACCTCCTCGGGTGTCGCATCCTCGGCCCGTGACGGATGGAGGTTGATCGGCCGGCAGATGTTGGTGCAGAGGTGGGGCATCTCCTTCGGAGTGGCGGCCGGACTGATCTGGACCGTCGGCAAGGTCTCGGTGCCGAGGCTGGTGGGCCAGGCCATCGACCGGGGGATGGACAGCGGCGACCCGGCGGTGGTCGACCGCTACGCCTGGGCGATCGCGGCGGCCGGGGTGGTGGTGGCGTCGTTCACCGGGATCCGTCGCTACTCGGCGTTCCGTGAGGCCCGTCATGCCGAGGCGGTACTGCGGGACCGGATCTTCGCCCACCTTCAACGGCTCCACATGGGCTACCACGACACCCAACAGACCGGGCAGTTGATGAGTCGGGCCAACACCGATCTCCAACAGATCCAGAACGCGGTGGTGCTGGTTCCGCTCACCATCGCCAACCTGGCCACCGTCGTGGCCGTGGTCGTGGTACTCGCCTTGATGGACCCGATCCTTACGGTGCTCGCCTTGGGGTCGCTACCCGCCCTCAACATCCTCGCCAAACGGTTCGCCACCCGGCTCCACCCGGTGATGGTGGGAGTGCAGCAGGAATCGGCCGAGCTCGCCGCGGTGGTGGAGGAGACCGTGACCGGGATCCGGGTGGTCAAGGGGTTCGCGGCCGAGCAGGTCCAGGTCCGGCGGCTGGCGGCCGAGGCCGATGACATCTACCGCCTCTCGATGCAGGGCGCCCGGATTCGGGCCCGCTACTGGCCTGCCCTCGAGGTGCTACCCAACGTGGGCCTGGTGGCGGTGCTCGGGTACGGGGGGCATCAGGTGATCGAAGGACACCTGGCGCTGGGATCGCTCGTCGCCTTCAACGCCTATGTGGTCCTGCTCATCTGGCCGCTTCGGATGCTGGGCTGGGTGGTGGCTATGGGTCAGCGCGCCGCGGCGTCGGCGCAACGGGTGCACGAGGTGCTCGCCACCGAGCCCGAGGTGGTCTCGCCCCGTCACCCGACTCCACTGCCCTCCTCGGGCGGGGAGATCTGCTTCGAGGACGTGCGGTTCTCCTACGGTCCCGACCTTCCGCCGGTCCTCGACGGGTTCACCCTCACCGTGCCCGCGGGGCAGACGGTCGCGCTGGTCGGGGCGACGGGCTCGGGAAAGACGACGGTGGCCGAGCTTTCCGCCCGGCTCTACGACGTCGACGAGGGCTCGATTCGCCTCGACGGGGTCGACGTTCGACAACTCGAGTTGACCGCCCTGCGGCGGGCGGTGTCGGTGGTGTTCGAGGACACGTTCCTGTTCTCAGACACCGTGGCCGCCAACATCGCCTTCGCCGAGCCCGGTGCGTCGCGGGGGGAGGTGGAACGAGCCGCCCGGGCGGCGGGAGCCCATGAGTTCATCGTGGACCTGACCGACGGGTACGACACCGTGATCGGCGAGCGGGGCTTCTCGTTGTCGGGAGGCCAGCGCCAACGCTTGGCGATCGCCCGCGCCGTACTCGGCGGGCCCCGCGTCCTGATCCTCGACGACGCCACCTCCGCCGTCGACCCCACCAAGGAGCACGAGATCCGTGACTCCCTGACCGGGGGAGCGGGCACCCGGACCACCCTGATCATCGCCCACCGGCCCGCCACCATCGCCGGGGCCGACCGGGTGGTGCTGCTCGATGGTGGACGGGTGGCGGCCGAGGGAACCCACGTGCAGTTGTTGGAGTCCAGCGGGCGCTACCGGGAGATCCTGGCCTCGGAAGCGGCCCGCGACGAGCAGGCCAGCCACATGAGGCTCACCGCCGATCCCGGTCGGGCGGTCGAGACCGACAGGGATGTCGCAACCGACAGGGGCGCGGCAACCGGTGACGGCACGGGAGCGGACCGGTGATCACGATGTCGGGGGTCGATGCCGGCGACCGCCTGAGCCGGCGACAGGCCGGCCGGGTTCTGCGGCGGGCCGCGGCGCGGCTGGTGCCGTACCGACGCCTGGTCGCGGGGGCGAGCGTTCTGGTGGTGGTTTCGACCGCCGCCGTCCTCGCCGGCCCCCTGCTGGTTCGCTACGGGATCGACCACGGCATCCGTCCCGGTGACACGGCAGCCCTCGACCGTTCGGTCATCGCCTATGTGGCGGTGGCGTTGGCTGCCTATGTGGCGTCGCGGTTGCAGGTGCTGTTGGTCAGCCGGGCGGGTGAAGGGTTCCTGCGGGATCTGCGCGAGGGGGTGTTCGAGCACCTGGTGGGGTTGTCGATGCCCTTCTTCGATCGGGAGAAGGCGGGCGTGGTGGTGGCCCGGATGACCGCCGACATCGACTCGCTCCAGGAGCTGGTCCAGATGGGGCTGATCCAGATGGTGTCGAGCTGCCTGCTGATCGTCGGGTCCCTGGTGGTCCTGGCCGCGGTGTCACCGACCCTGTTGGCGGTGTGTCTGGTTCCCCTGCCGTTGGTGGTGGCGGCCTCGGTGAAGTTCCAGCGGGACTCCAACGACGCCTACCTGGCCGTGCGGGACCGGATCGGACTGACGCTTTCCGCCCTGCAGGAGGGGATCAGCGGTGTCCGAGTGATCCAGGCCTATGGGCGGGAATCCTTCGAGACCGAACGTTTCGCCCGTAGGAACCGTCGCCTCTATGACGCCCACATGCGTTCGGTTCGGGTCCAGGCCTGGTACCTGCCCGTCATCGAAGGGGCGTCGTTGGTGTGCACCGCCCTGGTCGTGGGGATGGGCGGGCGGATGGTGGCCGACGGAAGGCTCACGGTGGGGACGGTGGCGTTCTTCGTCCTCACCCTGTCCAACCTGTTCGAACCGGTCCAACAACTCTCCCAGCTCTTCAACACCGTCCAGTCCTCGGGGGCGTCGCTGCGCAAGCTGTTCGACCTCCTCGACACCGAGCCGGACCTGGCCGAACCAGACCAGCCGATCGCCCTGGCCGAATGCGGTGCCCTGGTCGTCGACGGGGTGGGGTTCGCCTACCCGGGCGGTGAGGAGGTGCTCTCGGGCGTCTCGTTGACCCTCGGGGCGGGGGAGAAGCTGGCTCTGGTCGGCCCGACCGGGGCCGGCAAGTCGACCCTGGCCAAGCTGATGGCCCGGCTTTATGACCCCACGGTGGGATCGGTCAGCTTCGACGGCACCGATCTCCGCCTCGCCTCGGGTACCGATCTGCGACGGCGGATCACCGTGGTCCCCCAGGAAGGCTTCCTGTTCGCCGGCACCATCCGCGACAACGTGCGCATCGGACGCCCAGACGCCACCGACGCCGAGGTGGACGCCGCGCTGGACCGTCTCGGGGTGCTCGACCGCTTCGCCGGGCTGCCCGACGGCCTCGACACCGAGGTCAACGAGCGCGGGTCGCGTTTGTCGGCGGGAGAGCGCCAACTGATCTCGCTGGCCCGGGCGGCACTGGCCGACCCGGCGGTCCTGGTCCTCGACGAGGTCACCTCATCTCTCGATCCGGGAACCGAGGTGCTGGTCGACGAGGCTCTGACCCGGCTGTTCGAAGGGCGCAGCGTCGTCGTCATCGCCCACCGTCTGTCGACCGCGGCCCGCTCCGATCGGGTGGGGGTGGTGGCCGAGGGTCGTCTGGTCGAGATCGGACCCCACGCCGAGCTGGTCGCCGCCGGAGGTCGTTACGCCGAGCTGTACCGCAACTGGGTCGGCGGCTTGGCCGCGGGGTGACCGATTTCCCGGAATCGAAGTTGTCGTTGTGAGGTGACGGCTCCGTAGGGTGGCCGGGTTTCCGGTGAGGACCGGAAGGGGACCGATGCTCATCCGCCTACTGCGCAGCCACCTCCGACCGTACGTGAACGCCCTGGCCGTCGTGGTCGCGCTGACGACGGTTCAGACCGTCTGCACCCTGCTGCTTCCCACCCTCAACGCCGACATCATCGACAAGGGCGTGGTGCGGGGCGACACCGACTACATCTGGCGCACCGGTGGCGTGATGCTGGTGGTCACCGTGGTCCAGGTGTTGTTCGCGGTGGCGGCGGTGCGCGTCGGGGCTCGGGTGGCGATGTCGTTCGGACGTGACGTGCGGCGCGACCTGTTCCATCGGGTCACGGACTTCTCGGCCCAAGACGTCGGGCGCTTCGGGTCTTCATCGCTCATCACCCGCATCACCAACGACGTCACCCAGGTGCAGGTGCTGGTGATGATGGGCATGACCATGCTGGTCGCCGCCCCCATCACCATGGTGGGCGGCGTGATCATGGCGGTCCGTGAGGACGCCGCGTTGTCGCTGATGCTGCTGGTCGCGGTCCCGGCCCTGGTCGGAGCGGTGAGTGTCGTGATCACCCGGATGATCCCCCAGTACCAGGTCATGCAGGTGCGCATCGACCGCATCAACCAGGTCCTGCGTGAGCAGATCACCGGGATCAGGGTGGTGCGGGCCTTCGGCCGCGAACCCCATGAGACCGCCAGGTTCGAGGGCGTCAACGCCGATCTGACCGAGACCTCGCTGCGGGCCGGTCGGCTGATGGCGGTCATGTTCCCGCTGGTGGTCTTCGTGCTGAACGCGTCGAGCGTGGTCGCCATCTGGCTCGGTGGCGACCGCATCGCCTCGGGCGACATGAAGGTGGGGGCGCTCATCGCCTTCCTCAGCTACCTGATCCAGATCCTGATGGCGGTCATGATGGCCACCTTCGTGGTCGGCCAGGCCCCCCGTTCGGCGGTGAGCGCTGAGCGCATCGTCGAGGTGCTCGACGCCGAGCCGTCGATCACGGCCCCCCTCGACGCCGTGACCGAGCTCAGCGGTCCGCCGTCGCTCGAGTTCCGCAACGTCGAGTTCCGTTACCCCGGCGCCGAACACCCGGTGCTCAGCGACATCTCCTTCACGGCGCGGGCGGGTGAGACCTTGGCGGTCATCGGTAGTACCGGCTCGGGCAAGACCACGGTTGTGAACCTGGTGCCCCGCCTGTTCGACGTGACCGGTGGGACCGTCCTGGTCAACGGCGTCGACGTGCGACAGATCGAACCCCAACTGCTCTGGAGCCGGGTGGGCCTCGTACCCCAAAAGCCCTACCTGTTCACGGGGAGCGTCGCCCACAACCTTCGCCAAGCCGACCCCGATGCCTCCGAGGCCGAGCTGTGGGACGCCCTCGAGGTCGCCCAGGCCGCCGACTTCGTGCGGGACATGCCCGGTGGGCTGGAGTCGAACATCGCCCAGGGTGGATCAAACGTGTCGGGCGGGCAACGCCAGCGCCTGGCCATCGCCCGGGCCCTGGTCCGCAAGCCCGACATCTTCCTCTTCGACGACTCGTTCTCGGCCCTGGACCTGGCCACCGACGCCAGGCTGCGCGCCTCGTTGGCCCCGGTCGTCACCGACGCGGTCACCGTGATCGTGGCCCAGCGGGTGTCGACCATCGTCAACGCCGATCAGATCCTGGTGCTCGAGGACGGCCAACAGGTCGGACTGGGAACGCACCGGGACCTGCTGGCCACGTGCCCCACCTACGCCGAGATCGTCTCGTCCCAAGACACCGGGGAAGCGGCGGCGTGAGCGACAACAACGCTCCCGACTCCGCCGAGGCCGCCGCGCCCGGCCCCACCCGTCCTCCCGGTGAGGAACGTCGCCCGCCGGGCCCCGCCTTCGGGTCGGCCGGGGTTCCCATGGAGCGCTCGAAGGACTTCAAGGGTGCCACCCGTCGTCTCGGCGTCCTGATGCGGCCGGAACGTTCCGGGGTGTTGGCGGTGATGACCCTCACCACCGTCAGCGTGGTGCTGCTGGTGCTGGCCCCGAGCCGGTTGGGCGACGCCACCAACGTCATCGTCGAGGGCCTGATCACCGGTCAGGGCATCGACTTCGGAGCCATGCACCGCATCCTCCTGACGGTGCTGGCCATGTACGCCATCGCCACCGGGCTCTCCTACATCCAGGCGTGGTTGCTGGCCGGGGTGGTGCAGCGGGCGATGTTCCGGTTGCGGGGTGACGTCGAGGACAAGATCAACCGTCTGCCGTTGAGCTGGATGGACTCACAGCCCCGAGGGGACCTGTTGAGCCGGGTCACCAACGACATCGACAACCTCGCCCAGAGCCTCCAGCAGACGCTCAGCCAGATCCTCAACTCGTCGATGTCGATGATCGGCGTGCTGATCATGATGTTCACCATCGACATCTACCTGGCTCTGGCCACCGTGGTGACCGTCCCGCTGTCGATCGTCACCATGAAGGCGATCACCACCAGGTCCAAGCGGCGCTTCGTCGAACAGTGGAAGCACACCGGTGCCCTCAACGCCCAGGTGGAGGAGGTTTTCACCGGGCACTCGCTGGTCAAGGTGTTCGGTCGCCAGGAAGAGGTGGAGCAGCGGTTCAACGAACGCAACGACCAGCTCTTCGGGGCGGCCTACGGGGCCCAGTTCATCTCGGGGATCATCCAGCCGGCGATGATGTTCTTCGGGAACCTGAACTACGTGGCCATCGCCCTGCTCGGTGGCTTGAGGGTGTCCTCGGGGCAGATGTCGATCGGTGACATCCAGGCCTTCATCCAGTACTCCCGTTCCTTCAGCCAGCCCCTCACCCACCTGGCGTCGATGGTCAACGTGATGCAGTCGGGTATCGCCTCGGCCGAGCGGGTGTTCGAGCTGCTCGACGCCCCCGAGGAGGACGACACCGCGGTCACCGATCTCGATCAGACATCCATCGGTGGGCTGGTGGAGTTCCGCAACATCTCCTTCTCCTATGACCCGGCCCAGCCGCTGATCGAGAACCTGTCGCTTCG
>JAGQSO010000175.1 GCA_020439505.1 Acidimicrobiales bacterium | reverse complement strand
CACACTGTCGATGGTGGGGGCGTCGTAGTCGATGGTGGCGATGCGTCGGAACAGGAGGGCGTCGCTGAAGTGGTCCTGGAGGGTCTGGGCCAACTTGGCCGCTCCCCGCACGGTCACGTCCCATGCGGCGACGTCGGCAGGGATGTCCTCGAGGTGGCGGTAGCGGGCCAGGACGGTGGCGGCGGACTTGGCTCCCCACCCGGACAGGCCGGGGAACCCGTCCGCGGTGTCACCCACCAGGGCCAGGTAGTCGGGTATCGATTCGGGGTCGACCCCGAACTTGTCGCGCACCCCGTCGACGCCGATCACCGTGGCTTTGCGCCGGTCCATCTGGTGGACCTTGCCGCCCACGCACTGGCCCAGGTCCTTGTCGGGCGTGCAGATCAGCACCCGCTCCACCCGGTCATCGACGGCCGCCACCCGCGCCGCGGCACCCAGGGCGTCGTCGGCCTCGTACTCCACCATGGCGAACACCGTCACCCCCAACGCCCGCAACAGGTCCTCGACCAGCCCGAACTGGCCGAGGAGGTCGGGGTCAACGCCGGACCCGTCCTTGTAGCCGGGCCACAGATCGTTGCGGAACGACTCGATCACGTGATCGGTGGCCACCCCGACGTGGGTGGCTCCCTCCTCCAACATGGTCAGGACCGAACCAGCGACACCGCGGGCCGCGGCCACCTCGCGACCGTCACCGTCGAGATGCGACGGCAGGGCGAAGTGGTACCGGAACAGTTCGTAGGTGCCGTCGACCAGGTGGACCTCCACCTCAGCCGCCGACCGCGAGGTGGCCGATGTTGATGACACGGACCGTTCCGTCGGGTTTCACCTCGGTGACGGTCGGGGTGACGAAGCTGGACAGGTAGATGGTTCCGTCGGGAGCCACGTCGATGTTGTCGAACGGCGCTCCCTCGGTGACGGTGCGGACCACCTCGAAGGTCCCGGCATCGGGGTTCACCGCCAAGATCTGCCCCGACACGTTGGCGAGCGCCAGGTACCTCCCGTCGGGACCGGTGGCGCTGGCCATCACCGGGGGCAATCCTCTGGCCACCGTCGTGACCGAGCCGTCGGCGGGGTCGACCCGGATGATGGTGCCTCCGAACTCGCCCGCCTGAAGGCCACCGGCGGGGGCCAGGATGCGGCCCTGAGGGTCGAGGGCGAAGGCGTTGATGGTGGGCAGTTCGGTGGCCACCACCTCGGTGGTCCCGTCGGGTGAGATGCGAGTGACAGAGCCCCCGTCGGCCATCTCACCGACCCAGATGTTCCCGTCCGCGCCCACCGTGATCGGGTTGACCCCGGCCTTCAAGGTGACCAGCACCGAGTACCTGCCGTCGCGGATCTGGCCGATGTCACCGTTCTTGAAACCGGTGCTGTAGACGGTGCCGTCGGGGGCTACCGCCACGTCGTCGGGGCCCGAGCCGCTTCCGGTGGGGAACCGCCCCAGGATGGTGCCGTCGGCTCGCGACACCTGGAACACGGTGTCGGCGTCGATGCTGGCGATCCAGAGGGTGTCGCCGTCCACCGTCAACCCGTTGATCGAGTCGGGGGCGGCCTGGTCGACGGGGGGCCGTGGGCCGGT
>JAGQSO010000174.1 GCA_020439505.1 Acidimicrobiales bacterium | reverse complement strand
CCGACCCGATGGAACCAAGACGAGTAGATCGCCAAGGTATGCCGAAGGCATGTGCCCCGAGTTGACCGCCTGGTCAACTCGGAGCACGAGATGACCGTACGATGCCCTTGTGGCATCGCTGGCCGAGATCGTGCGCAACCAGACGCCGTTGGCACCGGCTCAGACGATGCACCTACAGAGGCTGGTGGCATCGTGGAACATGCTGGCCGACTTCTGCTTCGCCGATCTGGTCCTGTACGTGCCGGTGCTCAACCACCCCTCGGTGTCTCCGGGTTCGCACTCGCCCTCGCTGAGCGACCCGAGTTCGGACCTTCAGCGCATGGTCGTGGTCGGTCATGTCCGCCCGTCGACGGCCCAGACCGTCTACCGCCACGACTTGATTGGCGACGTGGTGACCAGCGTCGAGCGTCCGATCGTGGCCCGGGCCATGGCGGTCGACGAGATCATCGAGGGCGAGGTGGTGGTCGCCGACGTCCACGAGCGGGTGAGGGCCCTGTGCATCCCGGTGCGCCACGAGGGCGAGACGATCGCGGTGTTGTCCCGGGAATCGACCCCCTCGGTGGGGCGATCGCCGGGAGAGCTGGAGCGGACCTACTCGGAGATCTTCAACCGTTTCGCCCGCATGATCGCGGTGGGCCAGTACCCGTTCCGCCTCGACGACTCCGACTCCAAGGAGTCACCGCGGGTCGGTGACGGGGTGGTGGTGCTCGACCGCACGATGTGCGTGGAGTACGCGTCGCCGAACGCGGTGTCGGCGCTGCACCGCATGGGGGTGCACGCCAACGCCGAGGGCCGTCGGCTGGGGGAGGTCGGTCTCGACGACGAGCCGATCCGTGATGCTTTCACCGTGGGTAAGCCCGTGACCCAGGAGGTCGAGCGGGGGGATGTGATCATCTTGTTGCGTTGCATCCCAATGCTCGACTCCCAGGGGGTATCGGGTGCGGTGGTCCTGTTCCGTGACGTCACCGAGGTGAGGATCAGGGACCGTCTGTTGTTGTCGAAGGACGCCACCATCCGCGAGATCCACCACCGGGTGAAGAACAACCTCCAGACGATCTCGTCGTTGCTGCGCCTCCAGAGCCGCCGGACCTCCAGCAGCGAGGCCCGGGATGCCATCGCCGAGTCGGTGCGCCGCATCCAGTCCATCGCCTTGGTCCATGAGACGTTGTCGCGGGAGGCGGGTGAGGAGGTCTCCTTCACCGAGATCCTCCGACCGCTGGTTCAGATGGTGGCCGAGACCGTTTCTTCGCCCGACCGCTCCATCGACTTCGAGGTGGTCGGCGACGCCGGGACGTTGCCGGCTCAGGTGGCCACGCCGATGGCCGTGGTGCTCAACGAGCTGCTCCAGAACGCCGCCGACCACGCCTTCCCGGCGGAGAAGGACCCGATCGTGGGAGCCCGGGTAACGGTCGGGCTGGAGCGATCCGAGTCCGAGGTGGTGGTGACGGTGTCCGACAACGGGGTCGGGGTGCCTGATGGCTTCGACCTCGAACAGGCCACCGGGTTGGGTCTGTCGATCGTTCGGGCGTTGGTGGTGTCGGACCTGAGGGGCAGCATCGAGCTGTCCGATCCGGTGGACGGCGAGGGCGCGGTGATCACGATCCGGGTGCCGCTGTCCAGCTTCGCCTTCTGAGGTTGGATCGGGCGTAGACGCGAAGATGCCGACCCGTCGGGCCGGCATCTTCAGGTGACAGCTAGCTTGGAGGGAGCCGCCCCACCCGGGCGGCGCAGCTTGCGAGTTGGGCTCAGGCGGTGCGGCGAGCCCGGTTGTTGTACTTCTTGCGGAGCTGGCGGCGCTCCTCCTCGGAGGTGCCGCCCCAGATCCCGGAGTCCTGGTTGGTGGCGATGGCGAACTCGAGGCAGGCGGCCTTGGACTCACACTGGTTGCAGACGGCCTTGGCGTTGGCGATCTGTTCGATGGCCGGGCCGGTGGTGCCGACCGGGAAGAACAGGTCGGGGTCGGTGTCACGGCAAGCGGCGGTACGGCGCCACTCGTCGGACTCGATTGTGAGCGTCAAAAGGTGAGCAGAGCTCAGGGCCACGGTGCCTCCAAGGTTGGGTGTCACAGAACGGGGTGGTCCGATCGTGACTCGATTCACATGCCGTTCCGACCAACGAATCGCAGGTGGGGGGTTCGGACGGCGTGGTTCACGGTAGCGGTCGTTGCGTACTCCTGCAAGCAGTTTTTCGCAAGTTTTTCATCTATTTGTCATATAGCGGCCATCTGTTCACGGTGGGTGGCGCTGACCAGGTCAGATGGGTCGTCACGCCGGTTGACGGTCGACACCTGCCGTTACAGACGGGGCCCAGGTCGATGGATGGCAGACTCGACCTCCATGGTGAAGGTGATCGCCCACAGAGGGGCCTCGACCGTGGCCCACGAGAACACGCTCGAGGCGTTCCGTCTGGCGGCGGAACTCGGTGCCGACTGGGTGGAGCTCGACGTCAGGCGCACCGCCGACGGCCTGCTGGTTCTGAACCATGACGCTCACCTGGACGATGGACGCCTGATCCGCGACACGGCACGCCGGGACCTGCCATCACATGTCTGCGAGCTGGCCGAGGCTCTGGACGTCTGCTCGACGATGTCGGTGAACATCGAGATCAAGAACCACCCCGACGACGCCGACTTCGACCCCGACCAGACCCTGACCCGGGAGATCGTCGAACTGGTGGGTCGACGAGGCGAACAGGCCAAGACCCTGGCGTCGTGCTTCCACAAGCCGACCATCGATCTCGTCCATCGGCTCGACCCGACCATTGCCACCGCCATGCTCGGGTACCTGCCGACCGACATCGGGTTGGAGGCCGACGACTGGGGGGGCTGGACCGCCTCGGTGGCGGCCGACGGCCATCGAGCCATGCATCCCTGGTACCCGCTGGTCGACGCTTCGGTCGTCGGGGCTATCCATGCCGCGGGGATGGAGGTGAACGTGTGGACCGTCAACGACCCCGACCACATGGCCGACCTGGTGGAGGCCGGAGTGGACGGACTGTGCACCGACGTTCCCGACGTGGCCCGCGCCGTACTCGAACGTCTCGGCCTCTGACCGATCCGAACTTCGGCGCGCCGTCCTGGACGGTCGCGATGTCTGAATCGGCTGCGGAGTGCGACGGCCAGGCTCGTCCCGCTCGGCGCCTCAGGCGTCGAACAGGTTGGCTCCGGGGACCTCGGTTCCGCAGAACTGGCAGGTGGCGCGGTCCTTGGGCACCGCCGACTGGCAGTTCTGGCATTTGCGGGCCGGTCGGTTGACCTTGTTGTCGAGCTGGCCGTCGCTGAGGTCGAGGGTCCGGACCATGTGCACGAGGTGTTCGTCGGTGAAGCCCAGATGCTTGGACAACAACTCCCACATCGATTCGGTCAGCAGAAGTAGGCGGTCGACCCGTTCCTCGAGGTCGTCGATCCGGTCCTGCTGACGGCCGCTGAGGTTGTCACGGTTCTGGATGTCGACCGCGGCCTGACCCCTGCTCCGTTGGATGTTCAGTTCCTGGTACATGTTCCACGCCATGTTCCTCCTGTCGGCGGATCCGGCATCGGAGTTGAGCCCGGATCGGCCACCACCTTCCTTCGCTCCCGATCGGACGGGAAAGGAGGGGGGAAGGAGCGGGGTGTCAGGGGTAGTCGACGGGAAGCACGAGGTCGAGAACCTCGGGCTCGTGGCGCAACTCGAGGCGGGTGATCTCACCCAGGTAGTCGCCGTCGATCTGGTGGGGGAATGGTCGACCGTCGAGGCCTTGGACCTCCAGAGCGTCGACGTCGTGGCGATAGTGGACGGCGGGGTCGCGCTGGAGGGCTCCCTTCCCCTGTAGGGCGCGAGCCACGACGCGGGCGGCCCGGTCGGCCCGCAGGCTGCGGACCGTGACCATGGTCAGACCGTTGTCGAGGTTGGCGTCGGGGGCGATGTCGAAGGGTCGGTTGCCGATGTAGGTGTAGGGGTTGGTGTTGCAGCACACCGCGAAGTAGCCGTCATCCACCCCGTCGCCGTCGGGGTAGCGCACCGAGAAGTGGGGGTGCTTGCGGTCGTAGTGGCGGGCGAGGGTGTCGAGCCCGGCGTACATGAACAAGGCGTGGCCGGCCCAGCGCTTCAACCCCGCCCGCTTCTCCACCTGTTCGACCAGGGCGGCGTCGAAGCCCACCCCGACGTGGAAGCAGAAGTACCGGCCGTTGGCCACGCCCAGACCGACCCGCCGGATCGATCCTGCCTCCAAGGCCTCGAGGGTGACGGCGGTGGCTTCGACGGGATCGTTGGGAAAGCCGAGGGTGCGGGCGAACACGTTGGTCGAACCGCCGGGTAGCACCGAGAGGGCGGTCGACGATCCCGCCAACCCGTTGGTCGCCTCGTTGACCGTGCCGTCGCCGCCGAGCACGACCACGACGTCCACGCCATCGGCCGCCGCCCCCCGGGCGAGTCGGGTGGCGTGGTTGCGACGGGCCGTCTCGACCATCTCCACCTCGTGGTCCCCGGCGAGGGCCTTGCGGATCACGACGCGCGTGCGAGCGGTCACCGACGACGAGAACGGATTGACGAGCAGAAGCACCCTCACCGGTCAGAACCGTACGCGCCCGACACCGACGCGCCCATGCCCGAAGGCACTCCCCCGCGGAGACGTGTCGCAGCAGCGCTGTCCCGAGGATTTGTTCGCCCTGGTTCGGCCGTACAAACTCACCAACCATGAACATCGTCGTCTGTGTGAAGCAGATCCCTGACCCCGCCGATCCCGGCGCGCTCAACGCGGATCACACCCTGAAGCGTGATGGCAAGCTGATCCTCGACGAGTCCGACTCGTACGGCGTCGAGATGGCTCTCCAGCTCGTCGACAAGGCCGGCAGCGGCGAGGTCACCCTCGTCTCCATGGCCCCCAACGGTGAGGTCTCGGGCCTGCGCACCGCGCTGGCCATGGGTGCTGCCAAGGCCATCCTGGTCTCCGATGACGCCCTCAAGGGCGCTGGCGCGCTCGACACCGCCAAGGTCCTCGCCGCCGCCATCAAGCGGGTGGAGGGCGCCGATCTGGTGCTGGCCGCCACCGAGTCCTCCGACGGTTACACCGGTACCGTGCCCGAGCAGATCGCCGCCGTGCTGGACCTGCCGTCGATCACCTTCGCCAAGTCGGTCGAGATCGCCGACGGCACCGTCAAGGTGCAGCGCCAGACCGAGGCCGGCTACGACGAGGTCGAGGCCCCGCTGCCCGCCCTGGTATCGGTGACCGCCGGTGTGGTCGAGCCCCGCTACCCCTCCTTCAAGGGGATCATGGCCGCCAAGTCCAAGCCGGTCGACACCCTGACCGTTGCCGACCTCGGCATCGACTCCGCCATCGTCGGCTGGTCCGGCGCCGGCCAGGAGATCATCGACGTCGCCGCCGCCCCCGCCCGTGAGGCCGGTGAGGTGTTCGAAGACGACGGAACCGCTGCCCAGAAGATCGTCGAGTTCCTCGACGGCCTCAAGGTCCTCTGAGACCCTCACCAGAGAAAGGAAACGAAGACATGGCTCTTTCCAAGGTTTGGGTCCACGCCGAGACCAACGAGAACGGCGTTGCTCCGATCACCCTCGAGATGCTGGCCAAGGCCCGTGAGATCGCCGACACCGTCGAGGTGTTCGTCGGTGGAGACGGTACCGCCATCGCTGCTGCCGTCGGTGCCCACGGTGCCACCAAGGTGCTGGCCACCGGCGACCTGAGCGGCAAGCTCCAGGGCGTCTACGTGGCGGCCGCGCTCGCCGCCGCCATCGAGGCCGGTGACGCCCCCGATCTGATCATGCTCGGCACCACCCAGGACGGCCGTGACATCGGCGCCCGCCTGTCGGTGAAGATCGACAAGCCCGTGCTCACCAACAACACCGACGTCGAGGTCGGCGACGGCATCGTGGTGTCCACCCAGATCTTCGGTGGCTCCCAGATCGTCAAGACCAAGTTCGCGGCCGGTGCCCCGGGTATCGCCCTCTTCCGCCCCAAGTCCTTCGTGGCCGAGGAGAGCGGTGGCGGAGCCGCCGAGGTCGCCGCCCTGGCCGTGCCCGAGGTCGGTGCCGCCGGTGCCGCCAAGGTCACCAACCGCCACGTCGAGGAGACCAGCGGTCCCAAGCTCGACGAGGCCGCGGTGGTAGTGGCCGGTGGTCGTGGCCTCACCGAGGCCGCCAAGTTCGAGATGGTCGAGGAGCTGGCCCGCCTGCTCAAGGGTGCCCCTGGCGCCTCTCGGGCCATCGTGGACGCCGGCTGGGTGCCCTACAGCTACCAGGTCGGCCAGACCGGCAAGGTCGTCAAGCCCACCGTCTACATCGCGGCCGGCATCTCAGGTGCCACTCAGCACATGGTGGGCATGAAGGGCTCCAAGAACATCATCGCCATCAACAAGGATCCCGAGGCCCCCATCTTCGGTGTGGCCGACCTCGGCATCGTCGGTGACGTCCACAAGGTGATGCCCGCCCTCATCGAGGCCCTCAAGGCCCGCTGAGCTCCGCTCACCCCGCGGGCGCCTAGCGGATAGGTCCAGCCGTCATCGCCACCAGGGTTATCAGACCGAGGCTTCGCCTCGGTTTAACCATGCCGTGCATATGGGTCGGCTCGCCTATTGGCTCGCCTCCGTAGCCCGTTCGGAGCCCCGGTCCCGAGGGCCGGGGCTCCGTCGCGCCAGGATGGATGCCGTGGTTTCCAACCCGTTCGGTCGTACACGCCGC
This sequence comes from Acidimicrobiales bacterium, assembly GCA_020439505.1. Classification (GTDB taxonomy): domain Bacteria; phylum Actinomycetota; class Acidimicrobiia; order Acidimicrobiales; family Iamiaceae; genus Aquihabitans. The sequence goes on along the minus strand of JAGQSO010000174.1, from coordinate 33,722 downwards.
CTCCGCGAGCGGCTTCGCTCGGGACTGGAGGCGGGCGGTCAGGTGTCGATCGACGCCAAGCTGCGCCGCACTTCGGCGCGGGGCTGGGGGGCGTGGACCGACGCTCGGCTCGAGCTGGGGTCGGTCCCGGGTGGGTCGGCCACCTGGCACGTCGAAGACCCGACGGCGGTCGGGGTGGCATCGGTCCACGGGCCGGTGAACGCGGCCTTTGCTCTCGGCGCCCGGGTCGGTCTACGACCGGTGCGCTTCGCCACCGAGGGGTTCTGGGGTACCGACTCGGAGATCGTGGTCGTCGAGCACGAGCGTTCGACGATCGAGCTGGCGGTCCTCCCCGAACTGGTGGAGCCTCTGGCCCGGCGGCTGGAAGACCTTCTCCAAGGTGGATGACCTGACCCTCACCTCGACCGAACGTCGACCCGCCGAGCGGCGCCCCGCCCTCGACGGGATCCGCGCCCTCGCAGTGAGCCTCGTCATCGCCTTCCACTGCGGGGTCGGTCCGATGGCCGGGGGATTCATCGGGGTCGACGTGTTTTTCGTCCTGTCGGGCTATCTGGTGACCGCCGTGTTGATGCGGGCCCACGAGGAGTCCGGTCGCATCCAGCTAGGCCGCTTCTACTCGCGGCGGGTTCGGCGCCTCCTTCCCGCCGCGGTGGTCACCCTGGTCGCGACGGTGGCGGTGTTCTCGTCTCTGGTGTCTGCCGTCGAGCTGGAGTCGATCCAGCGGGCAGCCCGGGCCGCGCTGTTGTACGTCGCCAACTGGTTCTTCATCGCCGAGTCGACCGACTACTTCGCGGCCGATGTGAACCGGAACCCGGTGCTCCACATGTGGTCGTTGGCGGTCGAGGAGCAGTTCTACCTGTTGTGGCCCCTGCTGCTGTCGGGGGTGATGGCCGTAGGCGGTCGGCTCGGTCGTCGCGGTCCGTCGAGTCGTCGGTTCGCCGCGACCGTCACCGCCCTCGGGGCGGTCGTGTCGGTGGGGGCAGCTCTGGCCCTGGCCGGATCGGCGCCGTCGAGGGCGTACTTCGGGACCGACACCCGCGCCTACCAACTCCTGGTCGGTGCCCTCCTGGCCTTGGTGCCCGGTGTTGTCGGGCGGGCTCGGCGGCGACCCGGTCCGGCGTCTCTGCTGGCGTGGGTGGGCCTCGGCGCCGTCGGGGTCCTCGCCACGTCGATCGTGGAGGTCGGACCGGTCGGCCGTGGCGCGTTCACGGCGCTGGCCGTCGTCGGGTTGATCGTGGGGGTCGAGGCGGTCCCCACCGGTTCTCTCGGCCGGCTGCTGAGCATCGACCCCGTCGTCTACCTGGGGCAGATCTCCTACGGCATCTACTTGTGGCACTGGCCGTTGGTGCTCGCCCTGGACGAGTTGGTCGAGGTCGGTACGTCGGCCCGGTTGGTGACGGTGACAATGTTGTCGTGCGGGTTGGCCGCGCTCAGCCACCGGTTGTTGGAGATGCCGGTCAGAACCTGGCCGGTGCTGGACCGGATCCCGGCGTGGTCGATTGTGGCGGTGGGGGTGACGCTCAGCGTCGTCGCCGCCCTCGTCGTGGTTCCCCGCTACGAATCCACCGCCCGGAACCGTCGCGAGGTCGGGGTCGAGACCGGACTTACCCCCGTCCCCGCCGACCTCGACGTGGTGGCGGTGCGCAACGCCGGCTACGGGACGGCGGCGAGATGCGTGGGCCAGGCGCCTGAAAATTGCGTAATGGTCCGAGGGGCGGGCCCCCACATCATGTTGATGGGCAACAGCAACGCCGAGATGCTGGTACCGGCCTTCGTGAAGCTCGCCGAGGCCCGGGACCTCACCCTGTCCGTCGCCATCGTGGCCGGATGCCCGTGGCCGCTCGGCGTCGACGCCGCCCAACCCGAACGCCGGGAGCTCTGCCGCACCAGCCGCAGCGACTTCTATGACCGGCTGGTGCCGACGTTGGACCCCGACGTGATCTTGGTGGCCAGCAACATCTACGGCGGGAACATGACCGAGGTGATGGACGACGACGACCGGGCCCTGGCCGCCGCGGCGCAGCGCTCGCTACCTCGCCTGACCGGGGACGGTCAGCGGCGGGTGGTGCTGATCGAGCCGATCCCCACCGCCGGTTTCGGATCGGAGAGCCCGTTGGCGTGTCTCGACACGGCCACCTTCACCGAACAGTGCCGATTCACCGACGCCAGCCAGGGCTCGTGGTATCGGAGTTTGCTGCGTCGCCTCGACGAAGGCGACGACGCGGTGTCAACCCTGTCGATCGAGCGACTGGTGTGCCCCCTGGCCCCGGTGTGTGACCCCATGGTCGCCGGGAAGGTCGTCTTCTTCGATGATGCTCACATCACCGCTGCTTGGTCAGAGGCGATCTCCGACGACCTGGCAACCCTGCTCGCTGGTGCCGGTCTGATTCCGGTCCACTGAAGGATCGGTCTCGACCGTTGTCGGCCTTCTGGCGGTACGGGACCCCGCCGGTACGGGACCCCGCCGGTACGGGACCCCGCCGATCAGGGCCCATTCGGTGGATCAGATCAGTGGCCAGGGGACCCGGCGGCCGGTTGGGTCGTGGGGGAAGCGGGCCTCGGCCAGCAGGGCCCGGGCCCGGGCGAGGAGGGCGTCGCGTTCGAAGGGGTTCAACAGGTCGGCCAGGTCCCCCGGTAGTGGTTGATCGATCAGGCGGGCCAGATCTTCGGCCAGGTCGGCCGGTAGCGGCTCACCGGCGAAATCCCAGATCACCGTGCGCACCTTGAACTCGGCGTGCAGGCACAACCCGTTGTCGATGGCCCACAGATGTCGCTCGTCGTCGATGAGGATGTGACCGCCCTTGCGGTCGGTGCTGTTGGCCACCAGGTCGAAGGCGCACAGCCTCCGAAGCTGATCGTGCAGGTCGGGCTCCTCGAGCATCGTGAAGTAGTGCTGGCCGAAATCGGCGTCCACGAACAACTGCACCGAGCCGGGACCGAAGGGACCGTCGCGGACCACCGTGGGCGGCACAAGGTCCCACCCCAAAGCCCGGCTCAATCGGTACGCTGCCAGCTCCCGCAGGAACAGCCCGTCGGGGAAGTCCCACAGCGGGCGCTCACCCCGGTGGGGCTTGTAGATCGCTCGACACAGCCGGTCCCTGTCCTCGCTGGACCCGCTGAGGTTCGGAGGCGGAGGCACGGTCTCCGCTTCGGATGAGTCACCGGGCTCGAACAGGTCGACCAGCAGCGTGACGTTGGAGCTGTAGGGCATGCGGCCCAGGACTTCGAGGTCCGAGGTGGCCAGGCGTGACTCGGCCGCCGTCAGCTCAGTTGAGTCGGGGACAGACATGACCGGCGGGGTCCATCGGCAACTCACAGAGCCGGCACCGGGGACGACTGGCGGCGGCCAGTCGCCTGGCCTGACCGGCGAAGCCCAGCACCTGGGCCCGGGTCAGGTGGACCACGAGCTTGGACGGTTCCGGTTCGACCACACCGGGGTCGTCGGGGTCCACGATCAGCTCCTCGAGCATGGCCACGATCCGCTCCCGGGCTCGGTCCACCCCGATGCTGATCGAACCGACCACGAAGGCCATGTCGGAGGGATCCAGCGCTTCGGTCGGCTCGGTGGTGATGTCGCCGCCCGGCGGCTCGGGCAGGTCGCCGAGCAGCCGCACCAGGTGCTCGGCCAGGGCCACCGCCTGCTGCTTCTCGCACTTGACCTCGACGCGGGTGTTGCCGTCCGCCGCCTGGAAGTAGAAGACCCGGTGACCGGGTTCGCCTATCGCTCCACAGGTGAACAGATCGGGCTCGACCATCTGCCACTCCCGGCCCGCCGGGGTCATGACGGTGCCAGCCCGCTCAGGTCCGATCCGGTCGAGTTGACGGCCAGCACCACCGGGCCCGACGCGGTGTAGAGCACGGCGGAGACCGAGCACGGTGACACGACGATGCGCTGGAAGAGGTCGAGATGGGTGCCCAGGGCGTGGGCCAGCGCCGCCTTGATTGGATCGGCGTGGGAGACCGCGACGAAGGCCCGACCCCGGTGGCGTTCGACCAGGTCGGCCAGGGTCGACACCATGCGCTGTTGCATCTCCACGAATGACTCGCCACCGGGGAAGCGGAAGCCACTGGGGTAACGCTGAACGGTCTCCCACTCCTTGAGGCGCCGAAGCTCTCTCAGCTTGCGCCCGGTCCAGTCACCGAAGTCGCACTCCAACAGGCCCCGGTTGACGCTCACCTTGTGGCCGGTGGCCCGCCCGATCGGGGCCGCGGTCTCCCGGGTCCGTTCCAGCGGTGACGCGTACACGGCGTCGATGGTGGACAGCCCGCCGAGACGGGCAGCGGCCGCCTCGGCCTGGGCCCGGCCGGTGTCGGCCAAGTGCAGACCCCGGGCCCGCCCGGGCAGCGAAGCCCCGGTGGTCGGGGTCTGGCCGTGGCGCACCAGCAGGGCGAGGGTGGGGGGAGGGGGCTTCGAGGCGGCCATGACCAGACCAACGCTACCGTCGGGGTCCGTGGACTCGTTACGGGCCGTCGCCGATGACGTGGTGGCGTGCCGGGCCTGCCCCAGGCTGGTGGCCTGGCGGGAACAGGTGGGGCGCGAGAAGCGGGCTGCCTTCCGCGACGAGGAGTACTGGGCTCGCCCGGTCCCCGGTTTCGGTGACCCCGCGGCCCGACTGGTGATCGTCGGGTTGGCTCCGGCCGCCCATGGCGCCAACCGGACCGGACGGATGTTCACTGGCGACCGTTCCGGCGACTTCCTCTATGCCTCGTTGTACCGGGCGGGCTACGCCAACCAGCCCACCAGCATCCACCGCGACGACGGGCTGGAACTGAACGGTGCGTGGATAACCGCGCCGGTGCGATGTGCCCCACCCGCCAACAAGCCGACCACCGTCGAACGCGACAACTGCCGGCCGTTTCTGGACCGCGAGCTGACGCTGCTGCGCGAGGCCCGGGTGTTCATGGCGCTGGGCGGCTTCGGGTACCAGGCGCTCTGCGGCTACCTGGGGGTTCGACCCCGGCCCCGATTCGCCCACGGGGTCGAGGCCCGAGTGGACGATCGGCGCTGGGTGCTGGGCAGCTACCACGTGAGCCAGCAGAACACCTTCACCGGACGCCTGACCCCGGCCATGCTCGACGCCGTCTTGGCTCGGGCCCGCGTCTTGTCGGGCGACTGACCCCCGACGGCCTTCGGGTCCTCCCGGACCTGCTCGCCAACCCCGATGGGCTGACCACCCTTGCAGCGACGAGGACTGGACCCATCCGCCATGCGCCTGAGGCTCTGGCCGGGAACGTTTGCGCTGTGGCGAGCTTTGCGAGCCACTGAGCAAACCGTCAAGCCCCCGCAACGAAGTGAGGACCGGGCTTGACGGAACCAGGAATCGTCCGCCGAAGGCGGGCCACAAGACTCGGACCGCGTGCAGTTCAGGTGACTCCCAGGCCCGGCAAAGGTGGCCGGACACGGCATTAGGGTGATCCCGTGCCGGGTCGCGCCTTCATCACCACGCCCATCTACTACGTGAACGACGTGCCCCACATCGGGCACGCCTACACCACCGTCAACGCCGATGCCCTCGCCCGTTGGCACCGCATGATCGGTGACGACGTCTACTTCCTCACCGGCACCGACGAGCACGGGCTCAAGATCGCCCGGGCCGCCGAAGCCAAGGGTGTGTCCCCCCAGGCCCACGTCGACGAGGTGGCGGCCCGTTACCACCAGGTGTGGGACCTGCTCGACATCGAACCGGATCGCTTCATCCGAACCACCGACGTCGACCACATCGCCGCGGTGCAGTCCTTCCTCCAGAAGGCCTACGACAACGGCCACATCTACAAGGCGTCCTACGCCGGTTGGTACTGCGTGGCCTGTGAGGCCTACTACGACGAGGACGAACTGCTCGCCAACCCCGACGGCGGCCCGGGGCTCGACCCCATCCACGAGCGACCGGTCGAGTGGTTCGAGGAGGAGAACTGGTTCTTCCGGCTGTCGGCCTTCGAACAGCCGCTGCTCGACTGGTACGACGCCCACCCCGACGCGGTGGCCCCCACCGGCAAACGCAATGAGGCCCTCGGCCTGATCCGAGGCGGGCTGCGAGACATCTCGATCACCCGCACCTCCATCGACTGGGGGGTGCCGGTCCCGTGGGACGAAGGCCACGTCTTCTACGTCTGGTACGACGCCCTCATCAACTACGCCACCGCAGTGGGCTACGGCTCTGACCCGGAGCGGTTCGAGAAGTGGTGGCCCCACGTCCGGCACCTGATCGGCAAGGACATCTTGCGGTTCCACTGCGTGTACTGGCCCGCCATGCTGCTGGCCGCCGGTGAGGAACCACCGGCCAACATCAACGTCCACGGCTACCTGCTGGTCGGGGGCGAGAAGATGAGCAAGACCAAGCTCAACCAGATCTTCCCGGCCGATCTGGTTGAGGAGTTCGGGGTCGATGGCTACCGCTACCACTTCTTGCGCGACACCGCCTTCGGCCCCGACGGGGACTTCAGCTACGAGGCGATGGTCGCCCGCTACAACAGCGACCTGGCCAACAACCTCGGCAACCTGTTGAGCCGGGTGGCCACCGTGGTGGCCAAGAAGTGCGACGGGATCGGACCCGCCCCCCGACCCGACAGCCCGTTGGCCGCGGTGGCGGCCGAGGTCGTGGCCGACGTCACCGCGGCGTGGGCCGCGGTGCAACCGTCGGCAGCGTTGGAAGCCACCTGGCGTCTCATCCGCGACGCCAACGCCATGCTGGAAGCCACCGAACCGTGGAAGGCCGAACCCGGTCCCGAGGTCGACGGGGTGCTGGGCGACGCCATCGAGGTACTACGTCTGGTGGCAGTGCTGGCCTCTCCCGCCCTCACCCGCTCGCCGTCACAGATCTGGGCCCGAATCGGTCTCGACGGTTCGCCCACCGACCGCCCCTTGGCCGAGGTGAGCGGGTGGGGTGGCTATCCCGGTGGCTTGCCGGTCACCAAGGGCGACCCCCTGTTCCCCCGCCTCACCGCCCGTTGATTCGGTACCTCCGGTGACCTCCCCGGCGAGCTTGGCGTCAGACGATCCGCTGGCGGGACTCCGCTGGACCGACGACCACTGCCACGTCCACTACCGCGGCGCCCCGGCCGAGCAGGTGGCGGCCGCCGTCGCCGATGCGTTGGCCGCCGGGGTGGAACGCCTGATCACCGTCGGCTGTGACCTGGAGGACTCCCGGGCCGCCATCGCCGCCGCCGCCGACCACCCCGAGGTGTTCGCCACCGCCGGGGTTCACCCCCACGATGCCAAGGACGGCATCGACGGTCTGGAAGCGCTGCTGGGTACCCCCGGATTGGTGGCGGTCGGGGAGTGCGGCCTCGACTACTTCTACGAGCACTCACCCCGCGATGCCCAGCGCGAGGTTTTCGCGGCCCAGATCGCACTGGCCCACAGCCATGATCTGGCGTTGATGATCCACACCCGCGACGCATGGGACGACACCTTCGACGTGCTAGCGGCGGAAGGGACGCCCGAGCGCACGATCTTCCACTGCTTCACCGGTGGGCCGGCCGAGGCCCGAAGGTGCCTGGATCTAGGGGCGATGCTGTCGTTCAGCGGCATCGTCACCTTCAAGAACTCCGACGAGCTACGAGAGGCAGCGGTGCTGTGCCCGCTCGACCGGCTGCTGGTCGAGACCGATGCCCCCTACCTCACCCCCCACCCCCATCGAGGTGAGCGCAATCGGCCCGCGCTGGTTCGCTATGTCGGGGCAGCGGTGGCCGAAGCCCGCGGCGTTACACCAGCCCTGATCGCCCAAGTCACATGGGACAACGCCACCCGCACCTACCGCCTACCGGTCGGCTGATATGCCGGGTGGGGCAAGCGGGAACACGGCGTGGCCGACCGCGCTGGTGGCCGCGGCCGGGGCGCTGGGCGCGGTCACTCGTTACCGCCTCGGCCTGGCACTTGGATACCGTAGCTTTCCGTGGGCGACCCTTGGCATAAACCTGACGGGGTCGTTTCTGCTGGCGGTGGTGCTGGCCGGGCCAGCATCTCGCTGGTCGACGGCGGTCGCCGCCGCAGTGGCGGTCGGTTTCATCGGGGCCTACACGACGTTCTCGACGTTCAGCTACGAGACGGTTGCCCTGATCCGAGACGACCGCCTGACCGCCGCCGTCGCCTACGTCGTGGTCTCCCTGGCCGGTGGGGTCACCGCCTCAGCCCTGGGCTGGTTGGTCGGGCGATCTCTGGCCTGACGGGCCGGCTTAGGTCGGGTGGTGCGCTGTTGGGGCGGGTGGGACCATCGCCGTCGGTGTGGGTCGCCCTATCTGGTGGACCGCCGCGGGAGGCAACCCATTGGTCCGTGGCTGGCCACGTTCACACCATCGACCACGTCATCCGACGCGCCGCTAGTAGGGGCCGGTGGTGCGTACGACGGTACCGGCGTCGGGGTGGGAACCCTCGACGAACCAGGTGCTTCCGGAGCCGGCCAGAATCGGCGTGACACCGGTCTGGTGTCCAAGCCGGTCCCGCCAATCGGCCAGTCGGGGTTCCACCGCCAATGCTGCTGGCTCCAAGTCGTTGGGTCCCTCCGCGGTCGGTCCTCCCAGTTCGTCCCAAGCCCGGTACACCGCTGGGGTGGAACAACCGAACGGGGGTGTCACCAGGGTGAACACCCGATCAGCCCGCGCCAGCGGCTCGATCACCTCGCCGATCCCGGTCACCCGGGCCCGCCCGCCGGTGAGGCAGAACGGCACGTCGGCGCCGAGCGAGGCGGCCAGGTCCACGTCGTACACCCCGGCCCATCGGAACACCGCGGCCGCGTCGGCCGACCCGCCCCCCAGCCCGGCTCCGGCGGGGATCCGCTTGGTCAGTCGGACCTTGGCCTGCCGGTCCAACAGGTGAAGGGCACGGCTCACCAGGTTCTGGCTGTCGGCGGGTACCGGCAACCCGGTTGCGCCCTCGACCTCGAGGCCGTCGCCGTCGTCGAACACCAGGGTGTCGACCAGATCGATGGTGACCATCTCGGCGTCGATCAGGTGGAACCCGTCGGGCCTGGTACCGGTGATCCGCAGCGACACGGTGAGCTTGGCCGGAGCGATCACAGTTGTTGCTGGCACCGGAACACCCTAGGAGGAGGGCCGGGCGACGGCGTTGGCCAGCCGGCCGAAGTCTTCGACCGAAAGACGCTCGGGGCGGTCCTCGGGGTCGACCCCGGCCGATTCGAACTGTTCGGCGCTGACCGTGCCGGCCAGCGACCGGCGCAACATCTTGCGGCGCTGGTTGAAGGCCTTCTCCACCAGGGCCGTCAACACCGCGGGATCGGCGTCGGTCGCCGGGGTGGCGCGGCGGACGATCTCCACCAGGGCCGAGTCGACCCGAGGGCGGGGGAGGAACACGTCCGGGCCGACGCGGCCCACCAGGCGAGCGGTGGCCCGGTAGGCAACCTTGACCGACGGGATCCCATAGGCCGGGTCCCTGGGGCCGGCGGCCAGCCGCTCACCCGCTTCCTTCTGGACCATGACCAGCATCCGGGTGATGGCGGGGACGCCGGCCAACAGGTCGAGCACCAGGGGGGTGGCCACGTTGTAGGGGAGGTTGGCCACCAGCACCCAGGCCGGGTGGGCGGCGAGGACGCCATCCCAGTCGAGCGTCATGGCGTCGGCGTGAACCACGGTGACGTTGGCGTGACTACTGATCACGTCGGTCAGGACCGGGATCAGGTGGCGGTCGGTCTCGACCGCCAGCACCTCGGCTCCGGTCTCGGCCAGGGCCAGGGTCAGGGACCCCAGACCGGCACCGATCTCGATCACCGGTGTCTCCGGGCCGACGTCGGCCAGCCGGGCGATCCGGCGCACCGTGTTGGGGTCGACCACGAAGTTCTGGCCCAGCGCCCGACTCGGGCCGAGGTCGTGGCGCTCCATCAGCTCGCTCAGGCTGCGCCGGGTGTGGGTCACCATCGCATCATGGCCCACGGTCGGGTTTGGCACCGCCCCCGGGTCGGTCCTAGCGTGGGGTCACCATGGGTTCATTGATCAAGAAGCGCCGTAAGCGCATGCGCAAGAAGAAGCACAAGAAGATGCTGAAGCGCACCCGTTGGCAGCGTCGGGCAGCCGGCAAGTAGCCACCGGGTCCGCAGCCAGCCTGAGACCTTTGCCGCGGCCGTCCTTCGGGACGGTCGCTGCGTTTTTCCCGAGGGCTGGGACGTCCGAGCCTCCGAGGTGAGGTCCGCGACCGGGCGTTGCTGAGCGGCTTGGCGGCCGGGGGTGGGGCGCCGCCTATCGTGGTGCTCCCGATCGGGGGTAGTTCAGTTGGTAGAACACCGGCCTTTGGAGCCGGCTGTCGCAGGTTCGAGCCCTGCCCCCCGAGCTTGCAGCTGCTGTGGACGCCCGAGGGCAGACCACTACCGTGGATCACTCGTGTCAACCACCAGACCAGAGGCGCAGCCCGGGAATCTCCCCCGGCCGTCAGTCGATGACAGACCCGCCTGACACCGCCCGTTCTCACCGGTCGGGTCCTGTTGTCGTGTCACGCGACGATGGCACGGCGCGGATGGTCGGCTACCGGCCGTTCCTGGACGGCGTGCGGTCCCTGGCGGTGTATCTGGTGGTGCTGTTCCACGCCGGGGTCGGTCGCGCTGCCGGTGGGTTCATAGGTGTGGACGTCTTCTTCGTGTTGTCGGGCTACCTGGTGACTCAGGTACTGCTACGCGACCTCGACCGCGGTGGGGTCCGGTTCGGTCGGTTCTACGCCCGGCGGTTCCGGCGCCTGTTACCGGCATCGTTCGTGGTGTTGGTCTCCACGTTGGTGGTGTTCGGCTGGGTGGCCGGTCCAGCCGAGGTCGCCCAGGCGGCGGACGGGTTCCGTGCCGCGTTCCTCTACAGCGCGAACTGGTATTTCGTCCGCGAGGCCACGGACTACTTCGCCGGCGGTCAGGCCGTGAGCCCGGTGCTGCACTTCTGGTCCCTGGCGGTGGAGGAACAGTTCTACGTGGCGTGGCCGCTGGTGTTGGTGGGACTGACGTGGGTGTCGACCAGGGCCGGGGATCATGCTCGCAACGTGTTGCGGGGCCTGGTGGTGATCATCGGGCTGGTGTCGCTGGGGTGGGCCTGGCATCTGAGCACGGTGGCACCCGACCGGGCCTATTACGGCACCGACACCCGGATATGTCAGCTGTTGGCGGGGGCCGCGCTGGCGTTGACGCCGGGGTTGGTGAACCGGTGGCAGCGGTTGGACCGGTGGGCGGGACCGGCGGCGCTAGCGGCCGTAGCCGGCCTGGTGATACTGGCTGGTGACCTGGTGGTTCTACGTCCGGTCGGTAGGGGTGTTGCGGCCGCGGTGTTGACACTGGTGTTGTTGGTTGGGTTGGAGCGGGGCCCGAGTGTGGCTCGTTCGGTGTTCTCGTGGCGGCCGATGGTGGAGCTCGGTCGGATCTCATATGGGACCTATCTGTGGCACTGGCCGGTGATTGTGGTCCTCGGTCGGCTCGGTTCCTTCGGGCCATGGCAGATCGCGGTCATGTCGATGGTGGTGTCGACGGGGATGGCGGCGGGCAGTGCCCTGTTGGTCGAGCTGCCGCTGCGGGAATCCGTGGTGCTGGACCGGGTGCCGCGACTGGTGGTGGCCGCGGGATTGTCGGTCAGCCTGTTGGGCGGTCTGGTGTTTGTCGATCGGGTACCGGGCTGGTGGCCCGGCCAGGCCCGTTCAACCGGTGGAGACGAGTTGGCTGGGGTTGGCGTGGGATCTGGGGCTGATCTGATCCTCACGCCGGTTCCTGCCGACTTCGACCAGCTCGAGATCTTCCAGGAGCGTTACTACGAACCGACCGGGTGCAGTCACAAGACGCCGGCGGTGTGCACGGTGGTGGAGGGGTCCGGTCCTCACGTGGTCCTGGTCGGTGACAGCAACGCCGTGAACATCCAGGGACCAATGATCGAGATGGCCCGCCAACAGGACCTGACGCTCACCGTTGCAGCCTTCAACGGTTGCCCTTGGGAACCAGGGGTACTCCAGCCCGGGCGTGTCGACAATGCCGAGCTGTGCGCCAAAGCCGATGCCCTGTTCTACGAGGAGATCCTCGAGGTGGTGAAGCCCGACGTTGTGGTGGCGTTCAACGTGAAGCCGTTCGAGGACATCGCCCAGAACAGCTTCACCGGTACCGCCGACCAGAAACACAGACGGCTGGCCTTGGCCGATGGCGCCCATCAGGTGCTGGCCTCGGGCGCGGACTTCGTCGTGATCGAGCCCCTACCGCGGGCTGGGGGTGAGAATCCTCTCAACTGCCTGGGGACCGCCTCCTACCAGGAGGAATGTCGTTTCCGGGCCCCTGACGACCCCTACTGGGTGGAAGGTGATCTCCGGGCTCTGGACCGTGCCGAGGAGCGGATGTGGTCGGTGGACCTCGACCGTTCCGCGTGTCCGGCGTTGCCGATCTGTGATCCGGTGATCGACGGCACCGTGGTCCGCTGGGACGGCTCCCACCTGACGCGACGCTTCTCCATGACTCTGGTCGACGACCTGACCGCCATGCTCGACGAGCGAGGCCTGCTCGAGTGATTCGCCGCTGTGGTGTCGGGCACGACGCGCTAGACCGTTGTCCATGACCAATCGCAGTCTTTCGGCGATCGTGCTGGCGGCCGGGCAGGGCACCCGGATGAAGTCCTCGCGCCCCAAGCCCCTTCATCTGCTGGCCGGGCGCGCCATGCTCCTCTACGTTCTCGACGCGCTGGTGACCAGCGACGTCGAGCGGGTGGTGGTGGTGGTCGGCCACGGGGCCGAGCGGGTCACCAAGAAGCTCCAGGCCGAGGAACCCGATCTGCACCTGAGCTTCGTGGAGCAGCACCAACAGAACGGAACCGGTGACGCTGCCAGCGTCGGTCTCACCGGGCTTCCCGATGACGACGGCCCTGATTCGGATGACGAGCACGTCTTGGTGTTGCCCGGTGACATGCCGCTGCTGCGCCCGGCGACCATCGCCTCGCTGGTCGAGGAACACCGTCGCACCGAGGCGGCATGCACCGTGCTCACCGCCCGGGTCCCCGAACCGGGTAGCTACGGCCGGGTGGTGCGGGGCAAGGACGGTCAGGTGGAACGGATCGTCGAGCGGGTCGACGCCTCGCCCGAAGAGATCGAGATCGACGAGATCAACACCTCGGTGTACTGCTTCCGGCGGTCCCTGCTGGCCCCGGCTCTACGCCGGCTCAGCCCCGACAACGCCCAGGGCGAGTACTACCTGACCGACGTGGTGTCGGTGCTTCGCTCGGCGGGCTACAAGGTCGGCGCGGTGACGGTGGGAGACGCCCAGGAGGCCGAGGGCATCAACGACCGGCTCCAACTGGCGGCAGCCGAGGCCGAGCTGCGCCGGCGGACGAACGACCGATGGTTGGCCGAGGGGGTCACCCTCGTCGACCCCGCCACCACCTACCTCGACTCCACGGTCCGCCTCGGAGCCGACGTCACCATCTTCCCCGGGACCATCCTCCAGGGGGAGACCAGCATCGGGGCGGGGGCCGAGATCGGTCCTCACACCCGGTTGGTCGACTGCGTGGTCGGAGCGGGCTCGGTGGTGGAACAGAGCAACGGACGCGACGCCGAGATCGGTGTCGACGCCAAGGTCGGCCCCTTCGCCCACCTGGCTCCCGGAGCATCGGTGCCCGATGGCATGGTCACCGGCCCGTTCTATGCTTCGGGCGGTCCCGAGGAAGGCTGACCGGCCACTCCGGGGCCCTCGCCCCTCCCGAAAGGCCCCCCATGGAGCTGGTCACCAAGAAGAAGTTGCTGCTCTACACCGGCGACGCCCATCCGGCGTTGGCCGAGGAGATCGCTGAACGGCTCGGGGTGAAGGTCGGCGAGATCAACCTGCGCCAGTTCGCCAACGGTGAGATGCACTGCCGCTACGGCGAATCGATCCGGGGCGCCGACGTGTTCATCATCCAGACCCACGGTGGGGTTCAGGTCAACGACGCCCTGATGCAGCAGCTGATCATGATCGACGCTGCCAAGCGGGCGTCGGCCAAGCGGATCACCGCCGTCTGCCCGTACTACGGGTACTCCCGCCAGGACCGTAAGGCCGAAGGTCGCGAGCCGATCACCGCCAAGCTGGTGGCCGACATGCTCACGGTGGCCGGGGCCGACCGGGTGGTGTCGGTAGATCTGCACACCGGTCAGATCCAGGGTTTCTTCGACCAGCCCGTCGACCACCTGACCGCCCTGCCGATCCTCATCGACTACTGCAAGACCGCCGGTGACCCCGCCAACGTCGTGATCGTCTCCCCCGACGCCGGAGGCGTGAAGGCGGCCAAGCGCCTTGCCAACCACCTCGGCGCCGACCTGGCCTTCGTCAACAAGATCCGCCCCAAGGGCGTCGCCAACGTGGTCGAGGCCTCCAACGTGATCGGCAACGTTGCCGGCAAGTTGTGCATCCTGCTCGACGACATGATCGACACCGCCGGGACGATCGTGGCAGCCGCCCAACTCCTCAAGGACGAGGGGGCCACCGAGGTTTGGGCCATGGCCACCCACGGCGTCCTGTCGGATCCGGCCACCGAGCGGCTCAAGAACTCGGTGATCGAAAAGGTCGTCATCACCAACACCTTGCCGCTGCCGCCCGAGAAGCAGATCGACAAGTTCGAGGTCCTGTCGATCGCCCCCCTGGTGGCCGACGCCATCGAAGCCGTGTTCGAGGACGAATCGGTGAGCGAGATCTTCGGCGGCGAGAACCAGAAGTGACTTCCGGGGCCGGTTCGGCCCCGGTTCTGGTCGGTCGCGTCGCGGTGGTTTGAGCCTTCGTGCGCCCGGGGTTGGTGGTGCGCCTTTGGCGCTCTCCCTTCTGGTTCCGTCCGGGCGGGTCCTCGCTTCGCTGCGGCGCCCGGACGGGTTTGCGACGCTTTGTGTCCTTCTCGTCAGCTGAGGGAATGGCCTGGCAAAGCGTCGCAAACGGGGCCGTGGTGGCCCTTGTTCTGGGCATCTGGGTTGCGGTGGCGGTCGGTCGGGCCCTGGGGGGGCTCGTGGCGGTTGGTGGTTGCGTGGTTGGGTGGGTTACCTGGCCACGCTCGCGACTGGACTTGTTCCGGCCTCGGCTCAGGGTGGGGGAATGGTGTGGGTGGGGGGTGGAGTCCTAGGGTTGTCGGCTTACAACTGGCTGCGCTCTGGCGCGATCTCTGAGGTAGGAGTCCCGATGGCTGAGATCACCCTTAAGGCCGAAACTGGCCGCGAACTTGGAAATGGTCCCGCCCGCCGCCTGCGTGCTGCTGGCAAGGTGCCCGGTGTGGTGTACGGCCTTGGCGCCGAACCCGTGGCGGTGGCCGTCGAGTGGCGTCCGTTCCGCGAGACCCTGGTGACCGACGCCGGGCTCAACGTGCTCATCGACCTGGACATCGACGGTGACGTCGCCCTGTGCATGGTCAAGGAACTTCAGCGCCACCCGATCCGGGGCGACGTCTTGCACGTCGACTTCCTGCGGGTCAGCCGTGACGCGGTCATCTCCGTCGAGGTGCCTCTCGTTCTCGAAGGTGAGGCCATCGAGGTCGAGCGGTCCAACGGAACCGTCGACCAGATCCTCTTCGCCCTCACCGTCAGCGCCAAGCCGGCCGACATCCCCAACGAGATCGCGGTCGACGTGTCGGGTCTGAACCTGGGCGACCAGCTCACCGTGGCCGACCTCGCCCTACCCGCCGGTGTCACCACCGACGCCGAGGCGGACGAGCTGGTGGTCACCACCCTGCACAACGCCCCGGCCGAGGACGAGGGTGCCGCCGAGGGTGAGGATGCCGGAGAAGCCGCCGAGGGCTGAGCGCTCACCGGCCGCCAGCCCACCGATTCGGTCGATCTGAGGTGGCCTTCCGTCGAGGCGGTACGTCTGAACGAAGGGGAACCCCGGCCGACCTGTTGGTGGTCGGTCTGGGGAACCCCGGGTTGGAGTACGCGGGTACCCGCCACAACGTCGGAGCCGACACCGTCGCCCTCTTGGCCGAACGCCATGGCGGTCGGATGAAGCTGGGCAAGGAACGCGCCCTGGTGGCCGAGGTGCGGATCGGTCCCGGGCGGGTGGCGTTGGCCTTTCCCCAGACCTACTACAACGACTCGGGCGTATCGGTCGGTGCGTTGTTGCGGCGCCAAGGGGTGGAGGATCCCCACCGTCTGGTGGTGGTACACGACGAAATGGACCTTCCCGCCGGCAAGCTCAAGGTGAAGGTCGGTGGTGGGTTGGCGGGCAACAACGGTCTCAAGTCGATAAAGGCCCATCTCCACACCGACGATTTCGTGCGGGTCCGCATCGGGATCGGCAAGCCCCCGGGCCGCCAGCAGGGTGTCGACCACGTACTCAAGCGCCCGGGTAAGGCCGAACGGGCCGAGCTGGAGGTGGCGATGGCCGAAGCCGCCGATGCCGTCGAGCTGATCCTGGCCGAAGGTCCCGAATCGGCCATGACCCGCTACAACCAGCGAGCCTGACCCCGGCGGGCCTGACCCCGGCGAGCCCGGGCGGGTGGGGGAGCGGGTGGTGGTGCCGGTAGCGTGCACACCCCACCCCCGGACCGTTCCGGGGTGTCGCCGCGCGCCCTCGTCTGGTCGCAGCGGTTCGATCTACCGGTCAGGACCCCGCCTTGTCGTTGCATGAACTCCCATCTCTTCTGCGGGACGAACCGGCCATGGTTCAGGTGCTGGGCCGCTCCGCCGCGGTTCTGGCGGTACCCGACGCGGCCCGGGCCGTCACGCTGGCGGCGCTGACCAGGGTCGGTACCCGACGTCCGATCCTGGCCGCGGTTCCCACCACCGCCGAGGCGGAACGACTGACCAACGACCTGACCACGTTCCTCGGTGAGGACGCGGTGGAGCTTTTCCCGGCATGGGAGACCCTGCCCTTCGAACGGGTCAGTCCCGGTATCGAAACCATGGGGCGCCGCCTCCGAGTCATCTGGCGCCTGCGCCACGCCCCGGCGGAGCGGATTCCGCTGGTGGTGGTCGCGCCGGTGCGGGCCCTGGTGCAACGACTCGGACCCCACGTCGAGGACGTGGCACCCCTGGTGGTGAAGCGGGGCGAGATCGCCGACCAGGCCGAGCTGGTGAGGTGGCTGGGTTCCAACGGGTACCGACGAGAGTCCCAGGTGGAACACCGGGGCGAGTTCTCGGTGCGGGGCTCGATCGTCGACGTGTTTCCACCCACCGCCGACGCGCCGGTCCGGATCGACCTGTGGGGCGACGAAGTGGACCGCCTCACCGTGTTCTCGGTGAGCGATCAACGTTCGGTCTCGGACCTCGAGGTTCTCGAAGCGTTCCCCTGCCGGGAACTGCTTCCCACCGACGAGGTCCGGACCCGAGCCGATGGCTTGGTCTCGACCGAACCGTGGGGTCGTGAACAGTGGGAACGCCTCGCCGAGGGTCAGATCTTCGACGGGATGGAGTCGTGGTTGCCGTGGCTGACCTCGGACGAACGCACCGTCGTCGACATCCTCCCCGAGGAGGCCCAGGTGGTGCTGCTGGAACCTCGTCGCCTGCGGGACCGGGCCGCCGACCTGCTGGCCGACGAGGCCGACCTGGCTTCAACGTTGGCTCGTACCTGGGAGGTGGGTGAGGGTCGGTCGTTCCCCGCCCTGCACGTGCCGTTCGGGGACCTGTTCGGCGCCAGCAGGCTTCCGGTGTGGACGGTGACCACCGTGCCCGACGGCCCCGACGTGGCCACCGTCGCCGCCACCGGATGGAACCCGGTGGTGGGTGGGGGCGAGGCGCTCACCTTCCAACTTCGTCAGCTCATCGACGACGGCTACCGGATCGTGGTGGCGGCCGACACCGAGGCTTCCGGTCAGCGCCTGTCGGCCCTTCTTCTCGAGCACGGGCTGGAGCTGCCGGTGGTGGTCGGGGCGCTGGAGCGGGGTTGCATCCTCACCGGCGTGAAGCTGGCCATCCTGGCCGAGCCCGACGTGACCGGTCGGCGCCGGGCCCACCGTGCCCCTCGCCCTCGCAAGCGGGACACCGCCGGGTTCTTCGACGGTCTCAAGCCCGGCGACTACGTGGTGCATCACCAGCACGGCGTCGGTCGCTACCAGGGGATGGTCAAACGGGCCATCGGCGGGGTGGAACGGGACTACCTGCTGCTGGAGTACCGGGGTGACGACAAGCTGTACGTCCCCAGCGACCAGATCGACGCCGTCCGGCACTACACCGGCGGGGACAGCCCGTCGCTGAGCCGGCTCGGAGGCGGTGACTGGACCAAGACCAAGGCCCGGGTCAAAGCCGAGGTCCAAGCGGTGGCCCAGGAACTGGTCGTGCTGTACCAGACCCGTCTCCACACCCCCGGCCACGCCTTCCCCATGGACACCCCCTGGCAGCGTGAGCTGGAGGACGCCTTCCCCTACCGGGAGACGCCCGACCAGCTCAAGGCCATCGAGGAGGTCAAGGCCGACATGGAGGAGGCCCGACCGATGGACCGCCTCGTGTGCGGTGACGTCGGCTTCGGCAAGACCGAGGTGGCGGTGCGGGCCGCGTTCAAGGCGGTCCAGGACGGCAAGCAGGTGGCGATCCTGGTGCCGACCACGCTGCTGGCCACCCAGCACTACCAGACCTTCAGCGACCGCTTCGCCTCGTTCCCGGTCCGGGTCGAGGTGATGAGCCGGTTCCTGACCCCCGCCCAGGCCCGACAGGTCGCCGAAGGGGTGCGTCTCGGTGACGTGGACGTGGTGATCGGGACCCACCGGCTGTTGTCCTCCGACGTCCAGTTCAAGGAGCTGGGTCTGCTGGTGGTCGACGAGGAACAGCGCTTCGGGGTAGGTCACAAGGAACAGATCAAGCAGATCTCCAACACCGTCGACGTGTTGACCCTGTCGGCCACCCCGATCCCTCGGACCCTGGAGCTGAGCCTCACCGGCATCCGGGATCTGACCCTCCTCAACACGCCCCCGGCGGAGCGTCAACCGATCCTCACCTACGTGGGGGACTACGACGAGCGGGCGGTGGCCGAAGCCATCCGCCGCGAGCTCCTGCGTGAAGGCCAGGTGTTCTTCGTCCACAACCGGGTCCGCGACATCGAGGACTGCGCCCGGGGCATCCGCGAGCTGGTGCCCGAGGCCCGGGTGGCGGTGGCCCACGGCCAGATGGACGAGGGGACCCTGGAGAAGGTGGTGCTCGACTTCTGGGAAGGCGAGTTCGACGTGTTGGTGTGCACCACCATCATCGAGTCGGGAATCGACATGCCGACCGTCAACACCTTGGTGGTGGATCGTGCCGATCGCCTGGGTCTGGGCCAGCTCCATCAGCTCCGAGGTCGGGTGGGGCGTTCGGGGCAACGGGCCTACGCCTACCTGTTCCACCCCCGGGACATGGAGTTGAGCGAGGACGCCTACGAGCGGCTCAAGACCATCGGGGAAGCCACCGAACTGGGCTCGGGCTTCCGCATCGCCATGCGCGACCTCGAGATCCGTGGCGCCGGCACGCTGCTGGGTACCGGCCAGAGCGGGCACATCGCCGCGGTGGGCTACGACCTGTACGTGCAGATGGTCACCGAGGCGGTGGCCGAGCTCAAGGGCGAGCCGGTGCGCGAACCGGCCGAGGTCAAGCTCGACCTGCCCATCGACGCCAACCTGTCGGCCGACTACGTCCCCAAGGAGGAGCTGCGGCTGGAGGCCTACCGGCGATTGGCCGAGGTGACCACCGATGCCGAGGTCGACGACATCCGCACCGAGTGGGAGGACCGCTATGGCCCGGTACCCGACGAAGCGGCCCGTCTCCTCGACGTGGCACGGCTGAGGGCCGAGGCCCACCGCCTCGGCGTCAGGGAGATCAACGTGACCAAGGGCCCCGCCTTCGGTGGCCCGGCCTGGACCGCCCGGGTCTCACCCCTGCACCTGCGCACCAGTCAGACCATCCGCCTCGGCCGCCTGTTCAAGGGGGCGGTCTACAAAGAAGATCAGGCCCAGGTGGTGTTCCCCATCCCCAAGACCCCCGACCTGGCCGGCACCATCGTCGACCTCCTCCGCCAACTGGTTCCCCCGGGTGAATGAAGGACCGCTGGAGTGGTGCCGGACAAGAGACCGGTGCACCCGGGCGGAGGCCGCGGGTGCACCGGTAGGCAGTTTCAGATTGGGATCGTTTGCACTGTTGCGAGCTTGCGAGCCACCGGGCAAACGCCGTCAAGTCCCCGCAACGAAGTGAGGACCGGGCTTGACGGAACCAGAAATCGTCCGCCGAAGGCGGCCCAACGGAATTGGGCAGCGTGCAGCGTGGATGTCTCCCGAGCCATGTAACACAGCCGGTCACGGCAGTTGCCGTGACCGGGTTACTCGTCGATGAGGTTGCCCTGGTTGTAGGCGTCGTAGGCGGACAGGTCGAGGAAGCCGTGGCCGGAGTAGTTGAACAGGATCACCTTCTCCTCGCCGGTCTCCTTGGCGGCCAGGGCCTCGTCGATGGCGGCCCGGATGGCGTGGCCGGTCTCGGGGGCGGGCAGCTTGCCCTCGGTGCGGGCGAAGAGGGTCGCGGCCTCGAACACCTTGGACTGGGGGCAGGCCACCGCCTCCATGCGACCGGCCTTGACCAGCGCCGACACGATCGGGCTGTCGCCGTGGTAGCGCAGGCCGCCGGCGTGGATCTCGGGGGGCATGAAGTCGGCGCCCAAGGTGTACATGGGCATGAGCGGGGTGAGCCCGGCGGTGTCGCCGAAGTCGTAGCCGTAGCTGCCCTCGGTCAGGGTGGGGCACGAGGTCGGCTCCACGGCCAGGAGGCGTACCCCGGCGTCGTTCATGAACGGGAAGGCGATGCCGCCCAGGTTCGAGCCGCCGCCACAGGCTCCGATGACCACGCTGGGCAGGCCTTCTCCGGCCAGGGCCAACTGTTCTTTGGCTTCCAGGCCGATCACCGTTTGGTGGAGCAACACGTGGTTGAGCACCGAACCCAGGGCGTAGTGGCTGTCGGCTCGGCCCGCCGCGTCAGCCACCGCGTCGGAGATGGCCATGCCCAGCGAACCGGGGCTGGAGGGGTCGGCCACCGGGGAGGGAACGCACTCGGCTCCCCAGGTCTCCATGAGGATCCGGCGGTAGGGCTTGGAGTCGAAGGAGGTGCGAACCATGTACACCTTGCACTCGATCCCGTACTGGGCGGTGGCGAAGGCCAGCGAGGTACCCCACTGGCCGGCGCCGGTCTCGGTGGTCAGGCGGGTGATGCCCTCGGCCTTGTTGTAGAAGGCCTGGGGTACCGCGGTGTTGGGCTTGTGGGACCCGGCGGGGCTGACCGACTCGTCCTTGTAGTAGATGCGGGCCGGGGTGCCGAGCTCCTGCTCGAGCCGTTCGGCCCGAACCAGGGGGGTGGGGCGCCACAGCTTCAAAATGTCGATGACCTCACCGGGGACGTCGACCCAGGGGGCCGGGGACATCTCCTGTTCGATGAGCGCCATCGGGAACAGGGGGGAGAGGTCGTCGGGGCCGACCGGCTCGCGGGTGCCAGGGTGTAGCGGCGGGTCCATCGGCTCGGGCAGGTGGGCCAGGGCGTTGAACCAGGCGGTGGGGATCTTGTCTGACGGGAGGTCGAAGCGCATGGCGGGGAGCGTAGAACTCCGGCCCCGCCCGTGCCCACGGTCGAAGGTCCCTTGGCCCCGGCCGGCTTTGCTGGCGCGGCAATCGGTGGAAAGGGGGCGCCCACCGCTGCGGCTCGGGTCAGGGCAGACGTTCCCAGTAGCTGCCGTCGAGCATGGCCCGGAGGGTGGCGCGATGCAGGATCATGTCGTCGGGGTCATCGGGGCGGACGGCCTGGCCGAACCGCACCGCCCGCTCGGTGACTCGGCGCATGATGATGCCGTGGCGCATGGCGGCGTAAGCCTGGTACCAGCGGAGGTCGTCGGGCTGGTACCCGGTGAGGGCTCGGTAACGGTCGATGACCGCGGTGGTGGTGAGCATCGTCGGGAGGCCAACCATGCCCATGTCCTCGGCCAGGTCCTGGAAGAACCGGTGCATGTAGGTGAGCCACCCGAGGTCGACCTCTGGCGGGGCCACGCCGGCCATTTCCCAGTCGAGCACCGCGCTGACCTCGAAGTCCTCGAACAACATGTTGCCGATACGAGAGTCTCCCCACGACAGGGCGGCCTTGGTGTTGTCGGGGCAGGTGGAGCGGAGCCAGTCGAAGCAGGCATCGAGCAGGGGTGAAGCCTGGCTCGCCGTGGCCCAGGAGCGGTACTGGTCCCACCAATCGAGGTGTCGTTGCAGCGCCGTGCCCCCGGTGATCGGACCGGTCACCGGGGCCGGTTCGAGGAACGACAGATCGTGGCGGTCGGGCTGCACCGTGTGTATGGCGGCCAGGGCATCGACCACCGAGAGCTCCATCTTGGCGCGGTCCTCGTCGGAACCTTCGGTGACCCAACAGTCACCGAAGGTGTACGGGAGTATGTCGGGTGGTACGGCGCCATTGACCCTGCCCATCACCATGAAGGCCGCACCGAGCACGTCGGGATCGTCCTCGAACCACATGGTTGGTGGTACCGGCGCGGTGGTGTGGTCGGCGACCAGTCGCAACACCTCGAACTGCTGGCCGAGGTCATAGCGGGGGAACACCGGCACCTTGTCCATCTCCGGCTCGATGCGAGCAACGCACGCGGTGATCTGTTCACGTTCGTGCTGGTGGGTCCGAAGGGTGAACAGCAGGGTCTCAGACGACATCCCGTTGCTGACCGGGCTGGTCACGTCGAACACGGCAGGCCGGGAGCCGGCCGGCAACACATCGGTCAGCCACCCCTCGAGACGGCGGGCCAGATCCTGGGGATCTCGGGTCGAGGTGGTGAGCCCACCTTCGGCTTCAGATAGATCCATGCTTCCCCTTCCTGGGTACGGCTCGCACCTTCGGTCCGAGTCCGAGGGTGTGAGCTCGGCGCTGGCTAGGTGCGGTCGAGCGAGGCGCGGGCGTTCCCAAACGACCCGCCAACCGAAAGTCTCACCCTCCCGGCAGTTCGATCTTCTCCTCGGGGATCATCCGAACCGTCACGATCATCTCACCAAGGCCGGCACGGATGAGTTGTCTACGAAGGTCAGCCGTAGAGGGAAACGGGGCGGGCCCGCTTGCTGTTACCTGGACCGCCCCGCGAACGCGAGTGACGTCGATGACGGTCCAATCGGATTCCGCCGACCACGCTGATGCTGCTTCGCTGACTTTGGCATCTATCTGTCGGTCCCGAATGAACTTCGAGGTGGCGGCGGCGAGTGGCAGGGTGATGATCACGGCGAGCATCACGACGAATTGAATCGCGCGCCGGCGGTTGAGGGGCCGGGTCGGCACATCGAGGTTGACGGTGTGAACTCCAAAGACCGCCATCACGATCACTCCGCTGAGGAGTATCGCCCCGACGTTCGTGGCGAACAGAAGTAGCGCTCCGGTTGCCTGAGCAAGTTCCCCGGCTTCGAGCGTCAGCCCAACTACGGCCAGCGGCGGTACGAGCGAGATGGCGATCGCTACTCCCGGCAGCGTGTCCGAGACGTCGTCGCGGCACTGAGCGAAAGCGCCGGCGGCTCCGGTGGCGAGAGCAGCGAGCAGATCGATGAGGCGAGGACTCACTCGAGTCGACACCTGGGAGCTGGTGTCGGCTGTGACGGCGATCGGATTGATCATGCCGAACAAATATCCGATGACGATGGCGGCAGCGGCGCCGCCGATTATCAGGATGACGCTTCTTGCCAAATTGTCGCGGTCTGAGGTCGTGATCGCGAGTACCGAGCCCATGATTGGGACCATCAGGGGGGCGATGATCATGGCGCCGATCACGGTGGCTGTGGAATCGGCGACCACACCTGCTGCGCCGATGCAGGCTGACAGGATCAGCAAGCTCCAGAATCGGCTCAGCTTCGTCGACCTATCGGGCCCGTCGAACAACAGGTTCGATCGCATCCGATCGAGGTCTGACGCATCGATGGACGGCACGGCGCGGATGATAGGACTAAGGAGGCGAGCCGGTAGGCGAGCCGACCCATAAGTACGGCATGGCTAAACCGAGGCGAAGCCTCGGTCTGATCACCCAGGTAGCGACGACGGCTGGACCTACCCGCGCAGTTCCTGAGCGTTCCCTCGCCGTTGAGCGGTCGCGTGGCGGTCGGGTCGGACCTCGACGCGGTCTGCCAGACTCTCGACATCGGTTCTATGGACGGAACAGGTGGAGACGGTGGCCGCTCTGACGGCCCATGCTGCTCTCCGGCCAGGACTCCTGCGCCCGGGCGGCCAGCCGGACGGGATGGCTCATCGATGACCGGCACCGCTGCAAGCGCGGACGTTGAAGTAGGGGTCGAGTTGCTCGATGTGGCGAAGGGAAGCTTCGTGATGGGCAGCGACCGTGACGATGGCTACCCAGCCGACGGTGAGGGTCCGGCTCACCGGGTCGAACTGGCGGCCTTCCGAATCGGCGCCACGACGGTCACGAACCGCCAGTTCGCGGTCTTTGTCGAGGACACGGGATTCAAGACGCTGGCGGAGACTTTCGGAACCTCATTCGTGTTCGCCGGGCAACTACCGGATGACTTTCCGCCGACGCGCGGCGTCGCGGCTGCACCTTGGTGGCGCGAGGTACCCGGCGCCGACTGGCGTCATCCGGAGGGGCTGAACAGCGACGTGGTGGGTCGAAGCAGTCACCCGGTCGTACACGTGAGCTGGTTCGATGCCATCGCCTACGCGGCCTGGGCGGGGCTTCGCCTTCCAAGCGAGGCAGAGTGGGAGCGCGCCGCCCGTGGCGGACGAGTCGGATCGTCCTTTCCGTGGGGCGACGAGATCGAACCCGATGGCGAGCATCGGATGAACGTGTTCCAGGGGAGTTTCCCGACCCACAACAACGCGGCGGACGGCTTCGCCGGTACCTGCCCGGTCCGGTCTTATCCACCCAACGGACTGGGTCTGTTCGAAGTGGTCGGCAACGTCTGGGAGTGGTGTTCTGACTGGTTCAGCCCGTCGTACTACGAACATTCACCTCAAGAGGATCCGGCCGGACCGCTCACGGGCACGTCACGGGTCATGCGCGGCGGCTCATACCTCTGTCACCACAGCTACTGCCGCCGCTACCGGGTGGAAGCTCGCAGTCACAACACGCCCGACAGCACGGCGAGCAACATCGGCTTTCGGGTCGCTGCGCCGGCGTCTCGGCCCACGGAGCGCTGACGGCTGACGGTCGAGACGTAGCCTCACGACGAGGCGGCGGCGACGGCTTCGCTGATGTGGTCGTGCAACCGGTCGTCGAAGCGTGTCGAGAGGTGCGAGCGTCGAATCTGGAGGAGGGCACGATGGTGGACGCGCGCCAGTAGGAGACGGACCCCCTGCTCGTTGAGATCGTCGTCGAGGGCGGCGAGGGTGTCGGCACCCGTCGAGTCGAGATCGGACATCATCTCGGCATCGAGAACGACGCGGGAGATCCCGGGGGATCGATCCAGGAGCTCACGGCAGGCCATCGGCAGTCGCTCCGCGTTGGCGTAGATCAACGGTCCTTCGAACCGAATGACGCCCACCTCGTCCCAGGCCGGTGAATCGTCATCGGTCCGGTCCGCCGTCAGAGGATCGGGGATCACCTCTGAGTCTCCCGCCTGGGCCACCTCGAGTTCGATGACGTCGGGAAAGCTGGCACGTCGAACCAGGAAAGCAAGTGAGATCGCCACCCCGACCGCCAGGGCGGGCACGGTCTCCCACGCGAGCACCAGGGTGAAGGTCACCGCTCCGGCGGCGAAGTCGTGGCGGTTCACGTTCCAGAGTCGGAGGAGGTGCCGCGGATCGGCCGAGCGGAGAACGGCGACGATGACGATCGCGGCGAGGATGGGTTCGGGGAGGTGCTCGAACATCGGCCCCAGGAACAGCAACGTGGCGACCACGATCACGCCCGCGACCAGGTTGGTGATCTGGGTTCGGGCACCGGCGGCTTGGGATGCCGCCGACTTCGACAGGCTGCCGCTAACCGCAATTCCGCCGAGCAGGCCGGCCCCGAGGTTCGCCGCGCCCGACGCGAGGAGCTCCTGGTCGGCATCGATACGTTCCCCGGTGGTGGCGGCGACGTTCGATGCTGCGGCATAGCCCTCCGAGAACCCGACAACGACCAGCGCCATCGCACCGCCCAGAAGCTCCAGCCAACGGGTTCCGCCGAGGTCGGGTGCCCCGAGAGTGGGCAATCCGTGGGGGATCTCACCCACGAGGGCGATGCCCTGTGAGCCCAGGTCGGCCGCCGTCGCCAAGGCGATGCCGATCACCACCAGCACGATGGCTGCAGGCAGGCGAGGCAGGAACCGCTCGAGTGCGATGAGAACGATCACCGCCCCTACACCGATTGCGACGGTTGGTAGATGCCATGTACCAACTTGAACCAGCACGTCGACGAGCTTGGAGATCGTCGACATACCCTGAACCTCGATGCCGACGAGGCCGTCGAGCTGGCCCACGATGATGGAGATCGAGAGCGCGGCCACGAAGGCGTGGAGCACGGGTTGGGAGATGAAGTTGACGATCCAGCCGAGACGGAAAAGCCCGGCGATGACCAACAGGACCCCCGACGCGATGGTGAGCCCGACGATGAGCTGCGTGTGGTCCACGTCGCCGCGGAACTCGCTCACGATCGAGGCCGATAGCGCGGCGACCGCCGATGCGGGACCGACGACGAGGATCGAGGTTCCACCGGTCAGCGCGTAGGCCACCACCGCTCCGAGAGCGGCATACAGACCTAGCTCGGGAGACACCCCAGCGATCCCCGCGTAGCCCAAGGACTCGGGGATCAGCAGGGCAGAGAGGGCCAGGCCAGCGATCAGATCACTTCCGAGCCGAGCCCTCTGGTACTTGGGGAGCCACGCCGTGATGGGAAGGATCGATCCGAGATCGCGTCGAGGGCGCGCGATGAGGGAGGATCCCCTCCGTAGGCTCGGCTCGCGGTTGCCGTCGCTGTCCACCCGACCCGGACCTAGTGCCGGCGGTAGAGCGCCCGAGTTACCAGATCGGCGTCGTGGTGAGCCTCGGGAGCTATGTCGATCACGACTGTGTCGATGACGCCGGTGAAGCGACCCTTGGGGGTTGCGTAGTCCGACACCACGGGGTCGAGGCTGTCGAGGCCGATGTCCAAACCCTCGTCGAAGGAGAACAGAGCGGGGACGGTCTGATCGACTCGGCCGCTTCCGAGTTCCTCATCGTCGCAGGTGAAGCGAACCTCACCACCCCGCCCTGCTCCACCGCCGTCGTAGTCGAAACGCATCTGTACGACGTGGGGTCCGGGGCCGAGCGGCCGACCGGCATCGACCACGTAGGTGTGCATCCCGACGTAGTTGTGGGCGTAGGTGGGTACTCCCTTGCGGAAGTACAGGGCCCATCCACCGAACCGGCCCCCTTGAGCGATGACCGCTCCTTCGGCCGGCTGGTCGGGCAGCGTGAGCGTGGCCGTGACGGTGAAGGATGTGTTCTTCACGTTGAGCACGGTGTTCTCGTTGAGTCTGGTCATACCGGGACGAAGGGTCATCGTGGTTCGTCCCGCCATCAGGTCCGGGCGTCCGGCGATCTTCGGGTCGAAGCGCTCGCGTTGGCGATCATCGAGGGGAAGTACCTGATACTTCGCTCCCTCGATCAGGAACCTCTGCTGGAGTTCGGCCAACTTGGCGGGGTTGTCGGCGGCCAGATCATGCGACTGGGTCCAGTCGTCGGGTCCGTACAGTTCCCAGGTGTCGTCGGCCAGAGCGGGGACCGGATAGCCGGGGTCTGGCCAGGGAAGGATGTGCTGGGTGACTGCGGTCCATCCGTCGTGGTAGATCCCGCGGTTCCCGGCGATCTCGAAGTACTGCGTCCGGTGTCGTTCCGGGGCTTCGGCTTCGTCGATCGCGTAGAGGAAGCTTGTGCCTTCGTGAGGACGTTGATCGATGCCGTTCACCTGTTGCGGTGCCGGTAGATCGGCGAGCTCGAGGATCGTCGGCACGATGTCGATCACATGGGTGAACTGGGAACGGATCTCGCCTGCGGGCACCCGGCCGGGTAGCCGGGCGATCATGCCGGTACGGGTACCTCCCCAGTGCGACGCCACGATCTTGCTCCACTGGTAGGGCGTGTTCATGGCGTGGGCCCAGCCGGCCGGAACGTGGTTGAACGCGGTAGGCCCTCCGATCTCATCGAGGTGGCCGAGGATGTCGGCTGTCGTCATCTGCACGTTGTTCTGGTAGGCCATCTCGTTGAACGTGCCGTAATGGCCGGCCTCGGCCGACGCACCGTTGTCGCCCAGGATGTAGAGGACGAGGGTGTCGTCAAGAACCCCTTGGTCCTCCAACGCCGCGAGCAGCCTCGCCACCTGGTCATCGGTGTGGGTGGCCATCGCGGCGTATGCCTCGACCAATCGGCAGCCGACTAGGTGGTCCTCGTCGGTGAGGTCAGCAAAGGGCGGGGTGTGGCGGTTCGGCGGGGTGAGCGTGGCATCGGGCGGGACGACCCCCAACTCCTTCTGGCGGGCGAAGGTGATCTCTCGCTGGCGGTCGTAGCCATGGTCGAAAGCGCCGCGGTAGCGCTCCAGGTATTCGACCGGGGCGTGATGGGGTGCGTGGGTCGCTCCGAACGCCAGGTACCCAAACCACGGCTTGTCCGGCGTGAGCGCGTGGAGGTTGGCAGTCCAGCCGATCAACTGATCGACCAGGTCTTCCGAGAGGTGGTAGCCCTCCTCAGGTGTACGAGGTGGCTCGATCTGGGTCGTACCGTCCACGAGCGCTGGGGTGAACTGGTGTGTGTCACCGCCCAGGAAGCCGTAGAACTTGTCGAATCCCTCGCCGGTCGGCCAACGGTCGAACGGCCCTGAAGGGCTCGTCTCCCAAGGCGGGGTCTGGTGCATCTTGCCGAACGCGCCGGTCGAGTAGCCGTTCATCCTGAGAACCTGGGCCAGGGTCGCGCAGGTGTCGGGCCTGACGCCCGTGTATCCGGGCGTCGAGGTCGCGACCTCGGCTATCACCCCCATGTTGACGGAATGGTGGTTGCGCCCGGTGAGGAGCGCTTGGCGAGTTGGTGAACACAGTGCCGTGGTGTGGAAGCGGGTGAACTTGGTCCCTTCGGCCGTCATTCGGTCGGCCATGGGCATCTCGCACGGTCCTCCGAATGCGCTGGATGCGCCGAACCCCATGTCGTCGACCAGCACGATGAGGACGTTGGGGGCTCCCTTGGGTGGTCGCAGCGGGACCGCTGGATCGGGGTGGGTGGCGTCCCGGGCATCGACGGGGGTGTCGGCGGGCTGTGCCTGATGCACGATCGGTAGCCGGTAGCGATTCAGGTCGGCGGTCATCGGGGATTCCTAGCCTTCGGTGAAGGAGTTGTCGATGCGGTGGGGTCCTACTGGCGCGAGCGTCTCCATAGGTGAAGCAGCGGTTCCGGCCAGTCTCAGGGGCGGGGGAGGATCCAGGGCTTGGGCCAGAGGTTGCGGGGTTGTGCGGCCAGATCCACCGTTGGGTCGATCCAGCGTTGGGCCGGACGCCCGTTGAACGACATCCAGGCGTCGACGTGAACCTCCACCCGGTGACCCTTTTCCGCCTCGGCGGAGCGGATCTCGCGGGCGGCCTGTTGGATCAGGTCGGGCTCGCCGTTCATCACCCGGACCTGGTTGGGGGTGTAGAGGGCCTCGGCATCCGCGGTCCAGCGGTGACCGGTGGAGGGTTCGTAGACCTCGAAGGCCACCGAGCCGCTCCGCTCTACCAACAACACGTTCCAACCGAACCGGTAGCCCTCGGCCGTCCATCGGTGATCCCCCGGATAGGCCAGGTGGCGGAGGGGTAGCGCCACCTGGATCGCCGCCCACGTCACGGCCAGGCCGAATGCCCAGCGGCTGACGGGAACGGCATCGGTCCCTTTCGGCGTTGAGGTCGGCGAGGTGGCCGACGATCGGTTCAGACCGGTGGACCGGGATCTGGAGGTGACGTCGTGGCGACGGAGGAGCTCGAGCGCGGTGGCCCCAGACCGCGCTGCAACGGCTGGGGTGGACGGCGGAGGCGAGTTGGGAGCGATGCCGAACCGGTGGCCGAGAAGGATCAGGCGGTCGCGGAAGCGTGCTGGCCAGTCCGGTTCCCAGAACACCGTGGACACCGCGATCATCAGCCACGGGAACACACCGATGGGGAACAGGATCCACGTCGACACGTGGAAGGCCACCACCGCCGCCCAGGCGAAGGGACGGGAGCGTCGCCACAACAGCCCCGCCACCACCAGGCAGTCGTAGAGCGCGCCGGCCACCGCGAACAGGTGGGCTGTGGCTGGTAGCTCCATCAACGGGCCGACCACGGGCAGGTCGGCCCGGGCCGGCAGCCACATGCGCAGGGGAAGGGCATGGATCAACCAGTCGGGTTGCAGCTTGGCCAGTCCGGCGAACGAGTACACCACCGCCACCTGGAAGCGGACCAGCCACACCCACACGGCAGCCACCGGTTCCTTCGAACTGAGGGGGGCGACGACGGCCAGCGCTGCCATCAGGGTCACGAACCAGTAGTGGTTGAGATAGGTGGTGGCGTCGATGGCCTCGACCCACCCGAAGGAGACCAGCAGCAGGGCTGCGAACCACCGGTGGGCCCGACCGACGATCAGGCCGATCCCGGCGAGAAACACACACCCCAGCAGCACTCGGATGCCTGCGGGGCCGGGCTGGGGTACCCAGTCGAGTCCCAGATAGGTGAAGCGGTGGGAGGGGCGGCTGTAGAGGCTGTCAGCCCAGCCGTAGGTCAGGGTCCGCACGGCGCTGGCCGCCGCCACCACCCCGAGGGCGACGCGCACCACCGCCAAGGACGCTCCCGACACCGGTTGGGCGGCTCGTCGTCGCCAGCCTCTCGGCCCGGGAACCTCGCTCCGGTCGGCCGACCCGGCCGGGCCGGCGACCGGGAGCGACCGGGACCGCTCGGGTAGCTCCGTCATCGCGAGGGCTCGGGGACTCGGGTGGTCATGGGCATGGTGCGGGGGCGACGACGGGGCGATGGCGCGACGCCATTTCATAAGGCTAGCTTTACGGCCCATGGAAAGCCCACGGACATCCACAGCCACCTCCCGCCCGACCCGCCTGGGCAAGGCCCTCGCCACCGGCCTGGCCCTCTCGTTGGCGGTGACGGCCTGCTCGAGCGATAGCGACTCCGACGCCAAATCCACCACCTCCAAGGCCGTGCAGTCGACCACCACCAAGCCGGCCGCCACCCTCGCGCTCACTCCGGCCGACGCCACCGCAGCGGCCACTACCTACGCCGACGTTGTGTTCGCCGCCTATTCGGACACCGTCGACGCCGCCACCGAGCTCCAGACGTCGATCCGGGCCTTCACCACCACCCCGAGCGAAGCCACCCTGGCCGCCGCCCGCCAGACCTGGGTGACCGCCCGCGAGACCTATGGGCCCACCGAGGTGTTCCGCTTCTATGACGGCCCCATCGACAACCCCGACGACGGCCCCGAAGGCCAGATCAACGCCTGGCCGCTCGACGAGTCCTACATCGACTACACCGTCGACACCCCCGACAGCGGGATCATCAACGACGTGGCCGGTGTGCCCACCCTCACCACCGAGGTCCTGGTGGCCGCCAACGAGAAGGACGGCGAGACCAACATCTCCACCGGCTGGCACGCCATCGAGTTCCTGCTGTGGGGCCAGGACACCTCCGTCGACGGCCCCGGCAACCGGGCCTTCACCGACTACACGACCGCCCCCAACGCCGAGCGTCGTGCCACCTACCTGAACCTGCTGGCCGACCTGCTGGTCAACGACCTCACCGGGGTGCGGGACCAGTGGAACCCCGACAGCGGCGCCTACCGCAAGGAGTTCCTGGCCGAGCCGACCGTCGCGGTGCAGAACATCCTGCGGGGCATGGGTGCACTGTCGGCCGGTGAGTTGGCCGGCGAACGCATGGCCGTCCCCTACGAGTCCAAGGAACAAGAGGACGAGCACTCCTGCTTCTCCGACAACACCCTGGCCGACATCGTGGGCAACGCCCGTGGGATCCGTCTCGCCTACACCGCCGATTACGAAGGTGTGGACGGGACGTCGCTGTCGGAGGTCGTCGCCAAGCTGGCACCCGAGGTGGATGCCGATCTTCGCAAGCAGCTCGACAACAACGTGGCGGCGGCCGAAGCTCTGCCCGCTCCGTTCGACCAGGTGATCGTGGGCGACGACGAGCATCCGGGCCGGGCCGAACTGCTGGCCCTGGTGGAGGACCTCCAGGACCAGGGCACCGCCATCGCGGCCCTGGCCTCGTCGCTCGGTCTCGAGATCAGCATCGAGATCTGAGGAACTGATCACTGGCTGCCCCGTCCCCACCGTCACCACGGTGGGGACGGGGCAGCACCTCCGACCCAAGCGAGGTAGGACATGGACAACCGGTTCCGCTCAACCCCGGGTCCCGTGACCCGGTGGGCTCTGGCCGTGGCGTGCGCCGTGGTGGCGGTGACGGCGGGGTGTAGCCAGGGGTCCGAGGAAGCACGTCCCTCGCCCACCACCGAGACCCTGACCAGCGAACAGTTGGCCCGCTCCGGCGGTGCTGCCACGGTGTTCAACGACGGGGCCGGTGCCTTCGAACAGCCGGTGCCCGGCCTCACCGGGGAGGAGCGGCGGCGGTTCGCGGTCGGCAACAGTCTGTTCAACCGGAACTGGGTCACCGCTCCGGCGTCCACCACCGGCCGCGACGGGCTGGGACCGATCTTCAACGCCCAGTCGTGCTCGTCCTGTCACTTCCGTGACGGGAGGGGTCAGCCTCCCGCCGACGTCGACGACCCAGTGCGGGGACTGCTGGTGCGCCTCAGTGTCATGGAGGACGGCGAGCCCGTTCCTCATCCCGAGTTGGGAGACCAGTTCCAGGACCGCTCTGTCCGCGGCGTCGATCCCGAGGGGTCGGTTCGCATCTCGACCACCGAGGAGCCAGGGACCTTCGTCGACGGAACCCGCTATTCCCTCGCCGTCCCCACCTATGAGCTGGTCGACCCAACGGGGAAGGTCATCGAGGACATCATGATCTCGCCCCGGGTCGCACCCGGGGTGTTCGGCACCGGGCTGCTGGAGGGCATTCCGCAAGAGGACCTGTCCGCCGCCGAGGACCCCGACGACGCCGACGGGGACGGGATCTCGGGTCGGGTCCACTGGGTCACCGGCGCTGACGGGGAGAAGGTGGTGGGGCGCTTCGGATGGAAGGCCGCGGTGCCGACCGTGGAAGCCCAGGGATCGGGGGCCTTCAACGGGGACATGGGCCTCACCTCGACCCTCAACCCCGACCAGCCCTGCACGTCGGCCCAGGCCGAGTGCAACGCCCAGCCCAACGGCGGTGAGCCCGAGGTGGACGACGACCAGATGGCGACCGTCACCTTCTACACCCGGACGTTGGCGGTCCCGGCTCGTCGGGCGGTGCGCGAGGCCGACACCGACCGAGGCGAGGCGGCCTTCGGGCGTATCGGGTGCTCGTCGTGCCACACGCCCCAGCAGCGCACCGGACCCGACCCGGTGGCGGCCCTGTCCGAACAGACGATCCGCCCCTACACCGATCTGCTGCTCCACGACATGGGACCGGCCCTGGCCGACGACCGTCCCGACCGTGACGCCAGCGGACGGGAATGGCGCACCGCTCCCCTGTGGGGGGTGGGCCTGGTGCCAACCGTCAACGACCACACCCGTTACCTCCACGACGGGAGGGCCAGGAACCTCACCGAGGCGGTGATGTGGCACGGTGGTGAGGCGCAGGCGGCCCGTGACCGCTTCGCCAAGCTGTCGACGGCCGACCGTCGTGCCCTGTTGAGTTTCCTGGAGTCCCTTTGACCCGAACCCGTCCCGTCCGCCGCCTCCTTCCGCTGGTGGTGGCGGTGGGTGTGATCGCCTCGACGGTGGGCTGCTCCGCCGATGACGGCGGGTCATCGGCCTCCTCGAGCACTG